>NZ_BSNL01000001.1:645106-967659 GCF_030159975.1 Sulfitobacter pacificus | reverse complement strand
AAAGCGATACCGCCGAACTGGGCAGTCTTTTGCAGCCCGGTGCGCTTTGCGCCACTGTGATACAGCTGGACCCGATCAAACTCATCGGTTTTGTCCCGGAAACCGAAGTGAACCGTGTTAAACTGGGCGCGCAGGCTGCCGCGCGGCTGGCCGCAGGCGGGCGCGAGGTCTTTGGCAAAGTGACCTTTCTGTCGCGCTCTGCTGATGCGCAAACACGCACGTTCCGGGCCGAAATCGAAGTGTCCAACACCGACCTGAGCATCCGCGACGGCCAAACCGTTGAAATCGTCATCGCATCGGCCGGGGTGAAGGCCCATTTGATCCCGCAATCCGCCCTGACGCTGAATGACGAGGGTGATCTGGGTGTGCGGCTGGTTGATGCAGAAGCGGTTGTGGCCTTCGCCCCGGTTGGCATCATGCGCGACACCGCGTCGGGCGTCTGGGTCACCGGCCTGCCGGAGACCGCAGATGTGATTGTGGTCGGACAGGAGTATGTCACCGCCGGGGTCACCGTGGCACCGACATGGGAAGAGGTATCACAATGACTGGTATCGTTGACTGGGCCGCTTCGCGTGCCCGGATGGTTGTCGCCTTTATCCTGCTCAGCCTTGTCGTCGGCGGATATGCCTATTCCACCCTGCCCAAGGAAGGTGAGCCGGACATTGAAATTCCGGCACTGTTTGTCTCGGTTCAATTCCCCGGCATTTCTGCGGCGGACAGCGAGACCCTACTGGTCAAACCGATGGAAACCGAACTATCCGATCTGGACGGGCTGAAAAAAATGTCCGGCACGGCGGCGGAAAACTATGCCGGTGTGGCGCTGGAGTTTGAATTCGGCTGGGACAAGACCAAAATCATGGCCGATGTGCGCGATGCCATGTCAACAGCGGAAAACCTGTTCCCGGACGGGTATGAAAAATACTCGATCAACGAGATCAACTTTTCCGAATTTCCCATCATCATCGTCAATCTGACCGGCCCCGTACCGGAACGCACCATGGCGCGTGTGGCGCGTGACCTGCAGGATGACCTTGAAGGGCTGGACGCCGTGCTTGAGGCCGGTCTTGCCGGAAACCGGGATGAAATGCTTGAGGTGATCATCGATCCCTTGCGGCTGGAAGCCTATAACGTCACAGCCGATGAACTGATCAATGTCGTTCAGAACAACAACCAGCTGATTGCCGCGGGCGAGATCGAAAACGCCCAAGGGGCGTTTGCGGTCAAGATCCCCTCTTCCTTCAGCGAACCGCGTGATGTCTATGCCCTGCCCGTCAAGATCAATGGCGATCGTGTGGTAACTCTGGGTGATCTGGCGCAGATCAACCTGACCTTTGAAGATCGCAAAGGAACCGCACGTTTCAACAGTGAAAAGACCCTGGCGCTTCAGGTGGTGAAACGCAAAGGTTACAACCTGATCGATACCTCCAAACTGGTGAAAGAGATTGTGGCAGAGCGTTCCGCCAACTGGCCGGACGGGTTAAAGGCGGCGGTCACGGTCGGCACCTCGAACGACCAAAGCCGGGTGGTGGATTCGATGGTGCAGCAGCTCCTTGGTTCGGTTTTTACCGCCATTGCGCTGGTGATGATCGTGGTGCTGGCTGCCCTTGGCATCCGCGCCGCGCTGCTGGTCGGCTTTGCCATCCCGACATCTTTCCTGCTGTGTTTTGCCTTCCTTGCCTTGATGGGCATCTCCATCTCCAACATCGTGATGTTCGGCTTGATCCTTGCGGTCGGCATGCTGGTCGACGGGGCCATTGTGGTGGTCGAATATGCGGATGCGCGTCAGCAACAGGGTGATGGCCCGATGCAGGCCTATACCGAAGCGGCCAAGCGGATGTTCTGGCCGATCATTTCCTCAACCGCGACCACGCTTTGTGCCTTCCTGCCGATGCTGTTCTGGCCCGGTGTGCCGGGGCAGTTCATGGGCATGCTGCCGGTGACATTGATCTTTGTTCTGTCTGCCTCTCTGGTGGTGGCCCTGATCTATCTGCCCGTTATGGGCGGGGTGACCGGGCGGCTGGAACGTTGGATGGCGGATAATATGGAAGCCATCGCCGGTCTGCGCTGGTATCTGCATCTGCTGCTGTTTCCGCTGGCGCTGGTCATGATCATGTTGCCGATGTCGCTGATGGAACCGCTTTTTGGTGTCATCTCATCACAGTTTGCTGCCATGGACGGGTTGAATGTGCTGGGTTCGGTGATTCCGACCTTCGTAGCCGTCTTTCTTTGTGTTGTGGCTCTGGTGGCCTTGCTCACCATTGGGCTGGCCGGTGGCATGATGGCCTTGCTGGCTTTCTTTGGTGTCTTCACCCGTGCTGGGCGCGGGGGCCGCTGGATCACTGCAAAACTGTTCCGCAGCCCCCCGGACCGCATCGAAGCCGGGTATCGGCGCAACGGCTTTGGCCGTTTGATGGCGCTGCTGGTGGGCAACCCGGCGATGCCGCTGGTCACCGCCGGGGTGGTCTTTGTCTTTGTCGGCACGGTGATGATCTTCTTTGGCAATAACTCCAAAGGGGTTGAGTTCTTTGTGGAATCCGAGCCGGAGCAAGCCATCGTCTATGTGCTGGCGCGCGGCAACCTGTCACTGGATGAAAAGGACAAGCTTCTAAAACAGGCCGAAGAGATTGTTCTGAAACACCCCGGCATTCAAACGGCCTTTGCCTTTGCCGGCGAAGGTGGGCTGAACAACAATACCGGCGGCGCGCAATCGCCCAAGGACACCATTGGCCGCATTCAACTCGAAACCATCCCCTGGGAAGACCGGCCAGAGAAAGTGACCCCGCTGTTTACCGTGCCGCTGCTGGGATTTGACATCAACCGCACCACCCAGGATCCGGCCTATGACGGTGATGTCATCATCGCAGAGCTGAGCGAACAACTTGCGGCATTGCCTGGGATCAGAACAGAAACCCTGAACCTTGCGATGGGCCCCGCTTCTGGCAAGCCGGTGCATCTGCGGATCAAATCCGACAGTTTTGACGATTTGATGTCCGCAACGGCGCAGGTACGGGCAGAGTTCGAAGAGGTCCCGGGCCTGACCCTGATCGAGGACACACGCCCCCTGCCCGGCATTGACTGGCAGATTGATGTGGATGTGGAAAAGGCCGGCCGCTATGGCGCAAATGTGGTTGCCGTGGGCGCGATGGTACAGCTGGTCACGCGCGGGCTGCTGCTGGATACGATGCGGGTGGAAAGCTCGGATGAGGAAATCGAAATCCGTGTACGCCTGCCCGAAGACGACCGCGTACTTAGCACATTGGACACGCTTAAGGTGCGCACGCTGGATGGGTTGATCCCGCTCAGCAACTTTATCACCCGCACCCCTGTGCCCAAGCTGGCAGAGATCAACCGCGTGGATCAAAAACGCTATCTGGATGTCAAAGCGGATGTGGCACCGGGGCTGATGAAGGTGGTCAAAACCACCCGCATTGACGGTGTCGACGTTGACACAACGCTGGCCACCCTGCGCCCTGCTGGAAATGACGCCGATATCACCACCGCAGACGGCACCGCGTTCAAGATCACCCAGCGCACCGAGGCCGCACGTGGTACCGACCTTGTGGCGGAGATCGAGGCGGGCGCGCTGCGTCTGCTGCCGATCAACCCGAACGAGAGGATCGCGGAAATCACCAAATGGCTGGATGAAAAACCGCTGCCCTTTGGTGTGACAACGGAATGGACCGGCGATCAGGAAGATCAGGCAGAAAGTCAGGCCTTCCTCAGCTCTGCTTTCACTGCGGCACTGGGGTTGATGTTCATCATCCTGCTGGCGCAGTTCAACTCTTTCTATAATTCCGTGCTGGTGCTGCTGGCAGTGGTTCTGTCAACCACCGGTGTGCTGATCGGCATGCTGGTGATGGATCAGACCTTTTCGATCATCATGACCGGTACCGGGATTGTCGCCCTTGCCGGCATTGTGGTGAACAACAATATCATTCTGATCGACACCTATCAGGAATACGAACGCTACATGCCCCGGATCGAGGCGATCATCCGCACCGCACAGGCCCGCATCCGCCCGGTATTGCTGACCACCATCACCACCATGGCAGGGCTGGCCCCGATGATGTTCGGCCTGAGCCTCGATTTTGCCGAAGGAGGCTATACCATCGACAGCCCGACCGCCCTGTGGTGGAAACAGCTGGCCACGGCGGTGGTGTTCGGCCTTGGCATTGCCACGGCGCTGACCCTGCTGGTCACCCCCTCGATGCTGGCGATCCGTGTCTGGGCTACAACCTATATCCGCTGGATCGCCCGCCTGCTGGCTAAAATGTCGATGGGCCGTGCCAGCAAGGCCGCCCGCGACTGGGCCTTGCAACGTGACACGCGCCGCCGCATGGCAGAGGAGATCATCTGGGATACGGATACTTTGGCGTCAACACAACCGGCACAGGCCTCCACCTCTGCATCCCCGCTGTCACCAGCCGAATAACGCTGATCAAGCAGATGTGAGCGCCTCCCCCCTCACATCTGCGATTGATTTGGCTAGGATCACGAGGCTTTACCAAAGGAGCCTGCCATGATCCGCAACACAGTGATCGCCGCCCTGACCGGGGCTGCCCTAACCCTGCCCGCCCATGCCGCCGATCTGATCAACAAGGTCAGCCCGCATTCCGTGACGCTTACCATGGACCGCCTTGCCGCTGCTGTTGAAGGTGCCGGTGCCACGATCTTTGCCCGGGTGGATCATGCCGCTGGGGCGGCCAAGCTCGATATGGAGCTGCGCCCGACGGAATTATTGATCTTTGGCAATCCCAAACTCGGCACGCCCGCGATGCTGGACGGGCAGACCGCCGGGCTGGACCTGCCGCTGCGGGTGCTGGCATATGCGGATGGTGAAGGGGTGGTACATCTCACCTATCACAGCCCCGCCACCCTGGCAGAGGCCCACGGATTGCCCAAGGATGCCAAATACATCCAGATGATGACCGGAGCACTGGACAAGCTGACGTCAAAAGCAATCGCGCAAGACTAAGCTGACATCGCACGCAACAGGCAAGATGAGGCAGCACCCATGCCCTTCATCTTGCCCCTAAACTCAAAAACACCCGCGCCGACAAACGCACCAGCCGCGTTTGTCGGCGCGGGTTGCCTCGGCAGCTACGCCTGATCTTCGGATTGCTGACGGTGCCATAGCTGCGCATAACGCCCGTCTTGGGCCAGCAAATCATCATGGGTGCCCTGCTCGACGATCTCACCTTTTTCCAGCACAACAATCCGGTCCGCCTCGGCGATGGTGCTGAGACGATGCGCGATGGTCAGCACCGTGCGCCCCTGTCCGGCGCGGTTCAACGCGTCCTGAATTTCATGCTCCGTCTCGCTGTCCAACGCCGATGTCGCCTCGTCCAACAACAGAATCGGCGGGTCTTTCAGCAAGGTGCGCGCAATACCCACACGCTGCTTTTCGCCCCCCGAGAGTTTTAGCCCGCGTTCGCCTACAGTGGTGTCATAGCCATCTGGCAGACCCACAATGAAATCATGTATTTGCGCATCCCGTGCTGCCGCTTCGATCTGAGCCTGCGTTGCCCCCTCACGTCCATAGCCGATGTTGTAGCCGATGGTATCGTTGAACAGCACCGTATCCTGCGGCACCACACCAATCGCACGGTGCAGGCTCAGCTGTGTCACATCACGCAGATCCTGCCCGTCAATCTTTAACGCCCCGGATCCAACATCATAAAACCGGAACAGCAACCGCCCGATGGTCGATTTGCCTGAACCGGTAGATCCGACAATCGCGACGGTTTCACCCGGTTTCGCCTCAAGGGTGACACCCTTCAGAATGGCGCGGTCCGGGTCATATCCGAAATGTACATTCTCCAGCGTGACCTGACCGCCGGTCACCTGCAGCTCCGCCGCATCTTTCTTGTCGGAAATCTCGGCCGGTTGTTCCAGCAGGCCGAACATCTGGCCCATATCCACCAGCGCCTGACGGATCTCGCGATAGACGGTCCCCAGAAAATTCAACGGCACTGTGATCTGCACCATATAGGCGTTCACCATGACAAAATCCCCCACGCTCAACGTGCCGTTCTGCACACCAATCGCGGCCATCACCATCACTGCCACCAAACCCGCGGTGATGATCAGCGACTGACCGAAATTCAGGAACGCCAAGGACAGGCTGGTCTTGATTGCAGCCTCTTCATACCCGGCCATTGCGCGATCATAGCGCGCCGCCTCGCGCCCCTCCGCGCCGAAATATTTCACCGTTTCATAGTTCAGCAGGCTGTCGACGGCCTTTTGGTTGGCATCCGTATCCGCGGCGTTCATCTGGCGGCGTTGGCGCACGCGCCATTCGGTGATGGCAAAAGTGAACCAGACATATAGCGCGATGGTCACCGCCACGACCAGAAGGTAGGTCCAGTCAAACAGATAGGTCAGCACGGCCCCGATCATCAACAACTCAAGGATCAGCGGCCCGATGTTGAACAGCAAGAATCGCAGCAGGAATTCCACACCTTTCACACCGCGTTCGATGATCCGGCTTAACCCGCCAGTCTTGCGGGTGATGTGATAGCGCATTGAGAGACGGTGAATATGCTCAAAGGTTTCAAGCGCCAGCATCCGCAGGGCGCGTTGACCAACACGGGCAAACACCGCATCGCGCAATTGCTGGAACCCCACAGTCATCAGACGGGCCATCCCATAGGCCACCGTCAGACCAATCGCGCCAATCGCCACCATCGGCACACCTTCGCCCGCCAACGCATCCACCGCGTCACGGTAAAACAGCGGTGTAATCACCGATACCAATTTGGAGATGAACAGCGCTGCCATCGCCCATAACACCCGCCGTTTGACCCATGGCATATCTGCTGGCCACAGATAGGGGGCCACTTTGCGCAGCACCAGAAAGCCGGACTGGCGTTCTTCGGCATCAATGTCGGGGGGCTGTAGGGGTGGTTTAGATGTCGCTTGAGGTGCGGCTTGGCTTGTATCGCTGGGCATGCAGGTTCCTGTCTCTTTGAACGCTACATAGTCTTGCGCGGCAGCGGTTGCCAGTCGCCGTAGAGAATTCCGTCAGGTGCCACGCAAATGAGCCTCAGTCCGGCAGATCAAAAACCTGCCCCGGATAGATCAGATCAGGGTCGCGGATCGCCTTGCTGTTTGCCTCAAACACCCGCACGTAAAGCGCGCCATCGCCGTAGCGCGCACGTGCAATCGCCCAAAGCGTCGCGCCCTCTTGCACGGTGATTGCCGAAATCGGGCCGTCCTGTTGCGCCGCTGCGGCCACAAGCACGTCAGTGGATTCACGTTTGAACGGTGTTTCCACCCGGCTTGTCACCTTGCCCGTGTCAGATACCTCGTCCACCCGCAGGGTATAGACCCCTTCGTCCACATCCGGCAATTCACCACGCCAGCGCCCCTGCTCATCCACAGGCAGGTTAATCACCGAAGTATTGTCCAGATAGACCCGGACCGAAGCGGTATTGCTTTGTGCCCGCCCTGCCAGCTGAACCTCGCCCACATCGGAATAGCTGATGGTATCAAGGGCCACATTTGTCATCGCTTCCGGCGGAGCCGTGTTCAACAGCTCAACCCCTGTCGCCGTTGATTTCAGAACCGCCACCTTGGGTGGTGCTGGGGTGCCCTCTGTCACGCTGATATCGGGACTGGATGTCACCGGCGCGGGCGCTTGCGGTGTATCTGCCTGCTGCAAGTCAAGCGCGGCTGTCACCTTCGCCGGCGTTTCGGTTTCCGTAGAGGCAGCAATGGATGCCGGGTTTGTGGTGTCCGCTTCCGAAGCATTGGCGGAGGCTGGGGGTGTGGCCGCCTCACCCGATTGCACCTGCGGCTGTGGATCACTTGCACTTGCCGTCAGGGCCGTTCCTTCCTCATTGGCCGGTGACGTGTCACCCAACTGCGAGGGGCGCGCAGGATCAGGCGTTTGCGATAGCTGCGCCAGTGCAGGCGCGGCGCTATCTTGTTGAGCGGTATCGGCCACCTCTGTCTCGGGACCTGCGGTATCAACAGCGGCAGCGACAACAGGAGCTGCCGGTGCAAGGATGATCTCCCCTTGCGAAGGCTGTGCTACCCCTGCTCCCTGCGCCAGCAGGCTAAGCACATGGCCCTGCCCATCTGGCGCGATCATTGCGATGGTTGCGAATTTGCCCGTGCGATCGGCCTTGGCGCTGGCGATCACCTTGCCGTCCTGCAACACACTGACCTCTGCACCGGGGGCCGCGCGGCCTGCGATGACGGTTACACCATCCGCATCCCGGCGCACCTCATCAAAGGCGGGTGCCGCCTCGGCTGTCGCTTCCTGATCTGCGGCTCGCGCCGCCTGTGTTTCCGTCTGGGTCGTTTCAGGCTGTACCGCTGGAACCTCTGCTGGCTCTTCAGTCTTTTCGACTGCTGGATCGGCAGCAGGTTGTTCAGAAACAGCTTTCGACACCACCGAAGTGTCGCCAGCCGGATCTACCGCCTTGGGACTTTGCGGCGCTGCTGTCTCCACCGGGGTGACAAGCTGATTGCGCCCCGATTGGAGGTAAAAGCCAGCCGCAAGCAGAAGCACGCATAGGCCCGCAACAACCGGCCCTCCCGAACCACCACCAAATTTTGCAAAGAAATTGCGCATTCCACACCATCCCGAAAGGTTGAGCCTTATTAGCAAGCAGGCTAACAGGGGTCAAAACACGTCCCGCGCTGCAGTACAATTATTATCCAAAAGGCCCGCGTTATGTCTCAAAAATCTGTCTGTGTCTTTTGCGGCTCACGCCCCGGCAAAGATCCCGCTTTTACCCATGACGCCGAAACGCTTGGCCGCGGTATCGCGCAGGCCGGGATGCGGCTGGTCTATGGTGCGGGTGATGTCGGATTGATGGGCACGGTGGCACGCAGTGTGCAGGCGGCAGGCGGCACAACCTTTGGCGTAATCCCCCAGCACCTGGTGGCCCGGGAGATCGGCAAGACCGATCTGAACACCTATGTGGTGACCGAGACCATGCATGAACGTAAGAAAGTCATGTTCATGAACTGTGACGCAGTGGTGGTTTTACCCGGTGGTGCCGGGTCGCTGGACGAGTTGTTTGAGGTGCTGACCTGGCGTCAGTTGGGCCTGCATGAGAAGCCGATTTATATCGTGAATACAAATAGATATTGGTCTAAATTGATGTCTTTGATGAACCATATCGTCGACAGTGGATTTGCCGATGCCTCGGTTCTGGGATTTGTGACAATGGTGGATGATGCCGCCGGTGCCTTACATGCCTTGGAAGGTGTTTTCGGGACAGATAGCTAAACGGTATTTCCTGCGCGCTCTGCACCTGTATGCCTCACAGCCCGCCCCGGATTGCCAGCAGGACAACCGTCCCCTGAATAAGCGCACATCCCCTTCAAGCGGCCCAGATTCCACCTGATCATTACGCATGGAAACCCATGCAACAGGGCGACTCCCCTGCGTCAAAGGCCCCTGTTTCAAATCCATACTTCACCTAATTGGGACATGGGGCGCTGTGGCAAATACACCACAGCGCCCCACCCAAGCTTGCGCATGGAAGCGAACCCGCGTGCCTAGGCGGCCTGCAGTTCCTTCACCACGATCTTTTCAATGTCATCAAGCGCATGATTGGTCAGTGTTTTGTCAATCTCACCGATCACCTTATCCGTCACTTCCTGATGCAGTTGCTGGCGCAATTCTCCTAAAGTGCCGGGTGGTGCGACCAGAACGATCTGCTCAAATGCACCGGCATGTGCTTTCTTGTAGAGGATATCGGCCAGTTCCCCAGCAAATCGATCCTTTGCCAGCTGGTGCCAATCCGTGTCATCTACCGCAGAGCGGTGAACAGAGGGGCCATCGTTGAACCGACCACGCCGGTTTGCCGCCTGTTCACGGTTGGGTGGGTTTTCCTGCTCTTCCTCGCGGAACACTTCCAGGAACGGATCTTCACTGTCGGTCTGATTTTGCAAAAACAGGGCTTTTTCGCCATCGGCGATCAGTACCCATGTGCCGTTCTTCAACTTTGTCATGCGGGTTCTCCGTTATTTGGTTTCGTTTCACCTGCGACCAACTGTATGGGTTCCTTTGTTCCATCCGGGGCCACCCCACGGCGATGGGATGAACGCCCTGCCCCGTTTGAATACCCCCTTCAGCCGGCAACTCGGGTTTGTTGCCCTTGACGGCTGTCACGTCCGCCGCCCGGTCTCTGGTGTCGTCAGTAAGAAAACCCCGACAAGGCATGGTGGTTCCAAAGAAAAACCCCGCAGCGGCAAAGCTGCGGGGCATTTCATTTTCGAAGGGTCGTTTGTCCGCGGCGCAGCCTTTACAGGCGCGAGGCGACGTTTTCCCAGTTCACCAGATTGTCGAGGAAGTTCGACAGGTAGTCAGGACGCGCATTGCGGAAATCGATGTAATAGGAATGCTCCCAGACATCACACCCCAAAAGCGCCGTCTGGCCAAAGCACAGCGGGTTCACGCCGTTTTCGGTCTTGGTCACCTTCAGACCGCCATCGCTGTCCTTGACCAGCCATGCCCAACCGGAACCAAACTGACCAGCACCCGCTGCTTTGAACTCGTCTTTCATCTTGTCGACGGAACCAAAGCTTTCCACGATGGCCTTTTCCAGCTCGCCCGGCATGGCATTGTCGCCCGGGCCCATCATTTCCCAGAACTGGTTGTGATTCCACAACTGGCTGATGTTGTTGAAGATACCATTCTGCGCCACGGCTGAGGCATCATAGGTGCCTTTGATGATCTCTTCGAGGGATTTACCAGCCCATTCAGTGCCTTCAATCGCCTTGTTACCGTTGGTGACATAGGCATTGTGGTGCTTGTCGTGGTGAAACTCCAGCGTTTCGGCGCTCATGCCTTTGGCAGCAAGGGCGTCGTGGGCATAGGGAAGATCGGGAAGTTCAAAAGCCATTTCTGGGCCTCCTTGAAGTTTAAATCCTTGCCTTCAAATGAAGGGCGCAAGGGGGGTTCGTCAAGGTCAGCCCGCAGGAAACCTGCCAATAATAGTGGTTTCACCCTATTGTGTGCGCCTGACACAGGTGCCAGCCCCACGCAGGCCGGCATCGAAGGTACGCGGTCCGGCAGTCAACTCCACCTGACCAGTGCGTTTGGTGATCGAGGCGCGATAGTCGAAATTTGCAAAACTACGACCTGAATCCGCCCGCACATTTTGCAAGGACCATTTCACAATCAGCCGTTTGTCATTGTCGCGCAGCACGTTTGCCCGCACCGGCGCGGTTGCAAATGTCAGCGTCAGCGCATCCACCACAGTTACCACACCATCCGGGGTCACGATGATCGCAATCTTAGGCGAGACCCAGCCGCGGCCACGTTCGATATCCTGCATGTCGCAGTCATAGAGATAGCCGGACGCAGACCAGGCAAGGGCCGGCCATGCAAGCAAAAACCCCAGGCCGGTCAGAAATTTCATCAACAAAACAAATGCCTCGTTACTTTATCTGCTGACAGGTGCCACTGCCGCGGATCACATTGTCATATCCATGCAACCGCCCCTTGATTGCAAAGCTCTGCGCGGCGGTGTCCAGCAGTAAACTATGGCTCAGAACGCTGCGGCCTTCGTTTTGGGTTTCTACATTTCGCAGCTTCCAGCTTAGGGTGAAAACCGTCTCGCTGTTCTGTTCCATCGTCACCGGGATAGGTCCATTGTGCGACTGTTTGATGAAGGTATCGTAAGCGGAGGCCTTCCCTGTTGCCTTATCGATCTGAACAAAAACCTTATCCGCGACCCAACCACCCGAGCCTTGTTTTACCGCAGTGCATTCATAGGTTTGCGCCAGCACTTGCAGGGGAAGGACGGCAAACGCCATCCCGATCCAAAAACGTTTCATAAAAATTGCTCCACATAATAATGCGGGCAAGCCTAGCAGGCTTCGGCCTTCCGGCAAATCACAATGGGGTGCGGCGCAGGCCCGCGTAAGATGGGCCTGCCACCCCTGCGATCAGAATACACCCACAGCGGAGCCATCCTGTGCCGCCATGTTCAATACGTCATAGACATATTGCGCGACGGAGCGGAAGCAAATGATCTGTACTGTTTCACCGTCTGGCATCCAAAAGGCAGCGGGCACTTGCGCGATCCGTGTGCGGCGAAACATGGTGCCGTTGAACTGTTCGGGGTGCATATCGACCGGCGACAGTTTCGCCATCACCTCGCGCACATGCGGTCCGGTAACCTGAAATACCGCGCGGGCGTCAGAGACATTGACCGCCAAAGCGTGATGTTTGACCAGTTTGCCCCGCAGATCCGCCAGAATGTCATGCGCCCTGTCATACTCACAGAGGATCAACAGCTCGTCCGGTGACATCCATGCCATCCCGCCACTCCCTTCGGTGGCGCAATGTCCCTGTTCGGGCAGGGTCACACCGCCTGCGGCAACGGCCGCCTTGACGATGGGCTTCGCCGAAAGGTCGCCGCGCAGGGTGATCATACCGCGTGGTCCCAGTTCCGTGATTGTGGCGATGCCGGATGTGTCACTGGCCCCGTTCAGGGCGGTCATTGGCTCAGACATTCTGCTTCTCCCCATCCACATCATAGAACACCGGGTTCACGATCCTGGCCTTATAGTCCTTGCCATCGGTGCCGGGGAAGGTCAGCACCTCGCCCATGCGGTCCGGCCCATTAAGCACCAGCCCCATCGCAATGCCCTTGCCCAGCGTTGGCGAATGATAGGTCGAAGTGACCCGCCCCTCAGTGTTGCGCTGGCCATTGGTGTTGGTGCCTTCTGCCACGGCATAGGCCCCGTCCGGCAGGGTTGAGCCATCGACGGTTTCCAGCCCTACCAGCTTCCAGCGGTTCGGGTCGGTCATATGGCTGCGCTCTTGCGCACGTTTGCCCAGATAATCCTCTTTCTTCTTCGAGATCGCCCAGCCCAACCCCAGATCCTGCGGGATCACGGTGCCGTCGGTTTCGTCCCCGATCATGATAAAGCCCTTTTCGGCCCGCAAGATATGTAGACATTCAGTGCCGTAGGGCATCGCGCCAAGATCTGCGCCGACAGCCATCAGCGCATCCCAGAACGCCCGCCCGTGACTGGCATCAACCGCAATCTCGTAGCTGAGTTCACCCGAAAAGGAGATCCGGTAGACCCGCACGTTAAAGCCGCCAAGGGTGCCATCGACCCATTCCATAAAGCCAAGCGCCTCTTTGGAGACATCCATGCCGCCCAGTTTTTCCAGCGCCTTGCGTGCATTCGGACCAACAACGGCAACCTGTGCGTATTGCTCGGTGACATTGGCGACATAGACCTGCCAGTCCCACCATTCGGTCTGCAACCATTCTTCCATATGGGCGTGAATGGTTTCGGCACCGCCGGTGGTGGTGTGACACAGCCATGTGTCCTCATCAATCCGCGCCACAACGCCGTCGTCGATCAGGAAACCGTTTTCGTTGCACATCAAACCATAGCGGCATTTGCCAGGTTTCAGCGTCGACATCATGTTGGTGTACATCATATCGAGGAATTTGCCCGCATCCGGCCCTTTGACAATCAGCTTGCCCAGGGTCGAAGCATCCAGCAGCCCCAGCTTCTCGCGGGTGTTCTTTACCTCGCGCATCACCGCATCATGGGTGGTTTCCGCACCGCGTTTGAACGCATAGGGCCTGCGCCATTGGCCAACCGGTTCGTATTCCGCACCATTGGCATCATGCCAGTCTTGCAAAGGGGTGCGGCGGATCGGCTGAAACACGTGGTCCTTGGCTTCACCTGCAATCGAAGCCAGCGAAATCGGGTGATATGGCGGACGGAAGGTGGTGGTGCCGACCGATGGAATATCTTTGTCCATTGCGCCCGCAAGAACTGCCAGCCCGTTGATATTGCTGAGCTTACCCTGATCTGTGGCCATGCCAAGTGTGGTATAGCGCTTGGCGTGTTCAACGCTGACAAAACCTTCCTGTGCGGCCAGCCGAACATCGGAAACCTTGACGTCATTCTGATAATCCAGCCAGGCTTTTTCGCGCAGCTTGGCGCTTGCCCCCTGCGGCATCATCCATACCGGTGCCATTGGTGATTCCTCGCGCCGTTCGGCCACGGGAGACGCCACGTCTTTCGGAAGTTTCATGTCCAGACAGGTCACCACACCTTCAGCCGCCGCAAAAGCGTCATGCAACACATCATCCAGCGCAAACATGCCCGAGGCCGCCCCGGCGGGAGTCACAAACCCCATGCCATCCACACCTTTTGGCGGGTTGTCCACATCTGGCGAGAAACAGGCATGTGTCGTGTCCCAGCGTAGTTTGCCACCGCAATGGGACCACAGATGCACCACCGGTGACCAGCCGCCAGACATGGCAACCGCGTCACAGGCGATCTCTTCCAGAACAGCGCCCTCACCAGCTTGCGAACAAATGCTCACCCCGGTCACGCGCTTGCCGCCTTTGACCGAAGAAATCGCATGGCCCATCATGACACGAATGCCCAGGGCCTTGGCCTGTTCCACCAGACCGCGATCTTCCGGCAGGACCCGGGCATCCAGAATAACCGGCACGTCAAGGCCTGCATGTTTCAGCGCAATTGCGGTCAGATAGGCGTTGTCGTTGTTGGTGACCACCACGGTGCGATCCCCGACAGAAACCCCGTAGTTCACCACATAATCGCGCACCGCAGAGGCCAGCATGACCCCTGGAATGTCATTGCCCGCAAAGCTCAGCGGACGTTCGATCGCCCCCGTTGCGGTGATGATCTGCGCGGCACGTACCCGCCACAGCCGGTGACGCGGCCCTGCCGCTCCCGGTGTGTGATCGCTCAGCCGTTCATAGCCAAGGGCATAGCCATGATCATAGACCCCTGCCCCCATGGTGCGCAGACGCAGGGTCACATTGTCCATGGCGCGCAAGGCGGCAAGGGTTTCCTCGATGAATTGGTCCACCGAGCCGCCGTTGATGATCCCCCCATCCACGGGTGCGCGCCCGCCCCAATGGTCACTTTGTTCAAACAGGATCACACGCGCACCGGCACGCCCGGCGGTCAGGGCCGCCTGCAATCCGGCCACACCACCACCGACAATCAACACATCGCAGAAGGCATAGAAATGTTCGTAGGTGTCTTCGTCGCGGGCCTTGGGCGCTTTGCCAAGACCGGCGGAATGACGGATCACCGGTTCATAGACATGTTTCCAGAAGGCACGCGGGTACATGAACATCTTGTAATAGAAACCTGCCGGTAGAAAGCGGCTAAGGTGTTTGTTGATCGCGCCCACGTCGAACTCAAGGCTGGGCCAGTGATTCTGGCTGGCCGCAGAAAGCCCTTCGAAAAGCTCTGTGGTGGTGACCCGCTGGTTGGGTTCGAACCGGCCCTCATCGCCGAGGTTTACCAGCGCGTTGGGCTCTTCGGGGCCGGAAGCCACGATGCCACGCGGGCGGTGGTATTTGAACGAACGCCCCACCAGCATCTGATCATTGGCCAAAAGTGCAGAGGCCAGCGTGTCACCGGCATAGCCGCGCATGTTGTTGCCGTTGAAGGTGAAATTCAGCGGTTTGCTTTGATCGGTAAGACGACCGGGTGTGGCAAGACGGGTGCTCATGTAGGTTGCCCTTTGCGCGAGAGGAAAGTGCGGACAGTATATAAGGCCAAAAAGAGGGGATAGCTCATGATGCGTCTGCCTCTGCTGACCAGTCTGGACGGCGGTGTTGGATTTTCTCGATGATCTCTTGGGGCGGCGTATAGGTTTGGGCCGAGTAGCTGCCGAAAACTTCAAGGGTCATGGTGCAGCGGGCGATGTGGAACCACTTGCCGCAGCCATTCTGATGGCGCCAGCGTTCAAAATGCACCCCCTTGGGGTTTTTGCGCATGAACAGATAGGATTCAAACTGATCATCGGTTGACCCGGGGCCAAAGCGTTTCAGATGCGCCTCACCATGGGCGTGAAATTCGGTTTCCTCGGCGGTGATTCCGCAGTTGGGGCAATGGATGGTCAACATGGGACAGCTCCGGTGACAGAAAGGGAGAGGCGGCGGGTGACAAAGGACACCGCGGACGCAAAAGGGCTGGCCCCTGCAAAGAGGCCAGCCCATCGGTCATAAATTTTTATGGTGGTGTTATTCGCTTGGCGTAGCGGCGTCTTCGACGGCTTCCGCAGCCCCTTCGACGGCATCGCCGGCACCTTCGATGGTGATGTTGACGTCATTTGCACCTTCTGATGGCGCATCGCCACCAAGCACAAAATACGCCAGCACAGCGACGACCACGACAAGCGCCCCGACGATGACGCCCATGCCGGCACCGCCGCTTGTGGTGGTCGTGGTGGTTGTGTTGTGTTCAGAAACGGTATGATCTGGATCTGCCATTGTGTTGAGCCTTTCAATCTAACTATTGGGCTATCAACACAGGTCAGGCAGGGTTGGTTCCCTGTCCGGCTGAAAATATTTTTGGCAAAGCGGATCAATGTGCCACCCCTGCGGCAACACTTTCATCGATAAAGCGGCCCTCAACAAACCGCTCCAGCCCAAAGGCATCGGTCAGGGGCGACTGGCCTTTAGCCATCAGTTCGGCCATGGCCCAGCCGGAACCGGGGATGGCTTTGAAACCGCCGGTGCCCCAGCCGCAGTTGATGAAGATATTCTCGACCGGCGTTTTGGACAGAATCGGCGAACGGTCGCCGGTGACATCCACAATCCCCCCCCATTGGCGCAGCATCTTGAGCCGCGAGAGCATCGGGAAGGTTTCGATCAAGGCGCGCACGGTTTCCTCGATATGGTGGAAAGAGCCGCGTTGGGTATAATTGTTGTAGCCGTCGGTGCCGCCGCCAATCACCATCTCGCCCTTGTCGGACTGTGACAGGTAGCCATGCACGGTATTGGCCATCACCACAATATCCATCGCCGGTTTGATCGGTTCCGACACCAATGCTTGCAACGCCACGGATTCAATTGGCAGACGGAAACCCGCCATATCCGCGAGGTGACCCGAATGCCCCGCGACAACCATGCCAAGCTTGTCACAGGCGATATCGCCCTTGTTTGTGGTGACGCCGGTGACCTTGCCGCCTTGCTGTTGAATGCCGGTGACCTCGCATTGCTGGATCACATCCATGCCCATGTCGGAACAGGCGCGGGCATAGCCCCAGGCCACCGCGTCATGGCGTGCGGTCCCGCCGCGCGCCTGCCAGAGCCCGCCCAGAACCGGATAGCGCGGCCCATCGATGTTCATGATCGGACAGAGTTCTTTCACCCGTTCCGGCGTGATCCATTCGGTCGGCACCCCTTGCAGGGCATTGGCATGGGCGGTGCGTTTGTAGCCGCGCACCTCATGTTCGGTCTGCGCCAGCATGATCACGCCACGCGGGCTGAACATCACGTTGTAGTTCAAATCCTGCGACATGGTTTCATAAAGCGAACGCGATTTTTCATAAATCGCGGCAGAGGGGTCCTGCAAATAGTTCGAGCGGATGATGGTGGTGTTGCGCCCGGTGTTGCCGCCGCCCAGCCAGCCCTTTTCAAGGATCGCCACATTGGTGATGCCGAAATTCTTACCCAGATAATAGGCCGTTGCCAGACCATGCCCGCCTGCCCCGATGATGATGACATCATATTTCGCCTTGGGCTGTGCATCGCGCCAGGCTCGGTCCCATCCGATGTGATGGCGCATGGCCTCGCGGGCGACGGCAAAGACGGAGTATTTTTTCATATCACAAATCCCTGAAAGCAGCGCAGTGGCCCGTTTGGAGTGCGGCACCGCCCCCTCAGCCCCTCTTCTGGCCGGATCAGCGGAAAAAAGGATACTGGCCACGGCATTTACTATCAATTTTACGACATCCGCTGCAATAGCCGAGAGCGGGTGCTGCCTTTGTCGCAGTCTGCAGGGCAATTGCCCCCTTTTGTCGCCGGGGCGCAGGGCATAGACACATGGGAGCGGGTAACAGCCCGTGGGTGAATTGGACGTGACATGATTTTTTGGATGATCTGTGCAACCATGTCGGTGCTTGTTGTGGCCATTCTGGGCCGTGCATTGCTGCGCCAGCAAAACGAGCAGAGCCGCGATGCAGTGGAATATGATCTTGGGGTATATCGGGATCAACTGGCAGATGTAGAGCGTGACGTGGCGCGCGGGGTGCTGGGGGCAGAGGATGCCGAACGCACCCGCACAGAAATTTCCCGCCGGATTCTGGCGGCAGACGCCGGATCACGCGCCAAAGCATCAACTGGCACGGCCCCCGGACGGCCCCTTGTCATCGTTATCGCCCTTGCCGTGATTGGCGGGTCCCTTGCGGTTTACGCCCAATTGGGACAGCCGGGCTATGGTGACCTGGCGTTGGCGGATCGGATCGCCTTTGCCGAGCGTATGCGCGAAAACCGCCCGGATCAGCAGACCGCTGTGGACAGCCTGCCACCGTTCACCCCGCTTGATACTGTCACGGATGAGTTTCGCAATCTGATGGCACAGCTGCGCGAAACCGTTGCCAATCGACCGACAGATTTACAGGGCAATAAGCTGCTGGCTGAAAACGAAGCGCGGATCGGGAATTTTGCGGCAGCAGCAGATGCGCAGGAACAAGTGCTGCGCATCAAGGGGGATGCAGCGACAGCGCAGGATATCACCGATTTCGGTGAACTTCTGGTACTGGCTGCAGGTGGTTATGTATCGCCAGAGGCGGAAGTGGCCTTTCGCGCCGCTCTGACACGGGACGAAACCGAGGAGCGCGCGCGCTATTATCTAGGATTGATGATGGTGCAGACCGGGCGGCCTGACATCGGGTTCCGGCTGTGGGACGCCCTGTTGCGCCGTGGTCCCGAAGATGCCGCATGGATTGCGCCCATCCTGTCGCAGATCGAGGAAGTCGCCTATCTGGCAGGTGTCAACTATACCGTTCCCGCGATCGGCGCAGGCGCAGCCCCCGGTCCCTCGGTTGAGGACATCGAAGCCGCATCAGAAATGACGAATGAAGAACGGATGGAGATGATTGGCGGTATGGTTGAGGGGCTCTCGAACCGGCTGGCAACAGAAGGCGGGCCACCACAGGACTGGGCGCGGCTGATCACTTCACTGGCGGTGATGGGCAATCCGGATCAGGCGCTCGCCATCTTTAACAACGCCATCGAGGTGTTTGAGGGTAATCCCGGTGCCTTGGATGTCATCCGCGCGGCGGGTTCTCAGGCGGGGGTTGCGGAATGATCTTTGAAGAGATGGCCGATTTTGTCGCTGCCCTGCCGCCGATGCAGGCATTGATTGGGCTTGATCTGGGCGAGAAAACCATTGGTGTGGCCGTGTCTGACAGTTTTCTAAGTGTTGCAACCCCGCTGGAAACCGTGCGGCGCAAGAAATTCGGCGTCGATGCGGTGCGCCTTGCCGAGATCATTGCGGATCGTAACATAGGTGGGCTGGTGCTGGGCCTGCCGCGCAATATGGATGGGTCGGAAGGGCCGCGCTGCCAGTCGACCCGCGCATTTGCCCGAAACTTTGACAAGATAACACCGCTGCCCATCACCTTTTGGGATGAACGTCTTTCCACTGTGGCCGCTGAACGTGCCCTGTTGGAGGCGGATACATCCCGCAAACGTCGCGCAGAGGTGATTGATCACGTAGCAGCCGGGTATATCCTGCAAGGGGTGCTGGACCGGTTGGCGGTGCTGCGCAGAGAAGGAAGCGCAAGATGAGTGATGAGGTCTGGAAGCGCGAGGAGGTCGAAAGCCCCTGCGTCAAGATCTGCGTGATACACCCCGAGGCGCGATTGTGCACCGGTTGTCTGCGATCCATTGAGGAGATTGGCAGCTGGTCCCGCATGACACCCGAAGCGCGTCGCGAGATCATGGCAGAATTGCCGGCACGTGCCGGTCAGATCACCAAACGTCGCGGTGGACGTGCGGCACGGCTGGCCCGAAAGTAACGCTTAACGCGCGCCCGCGATCCTAAAAAGGAAATCAACGCCTGCGTCCCATGAGTCCGCCCAATCAAGATGCGATGGCGCATGGTTGCTATTGGCGGCAAAGGCGCTCAGGCTTGCAAAGCGCGTCTGGCTGGTCTGTTGAAAAGAACCATCAGTGCCAAATGCCCGCTGTGCCATCGGACGGGAAGCACTTTCCCAATATGCGATACTGCCCGCTGCACCTGTGATAATTGCTGTCATTTTACTTGGTCCTGTCATGTCGCGTTTGTTGGGATCAGTATCGTTGCGCATATGGCAACAATGGGGCAACGCAGCGACCTTTGTAGGGAAAGTCAAATTATCTCATCAGGTGCAAGCCATTCTGCGGCGCTGAACTGTGGGCGGAAATAGGCGATCATCCGGCCCTCTGGTGGAGCAGTCGCATCAGATGCCCAAGGGGCGACACCATGTAACAAATGCCGGTGCAACAGGATGGCCGCCCCCGGTTGTGCGATCACCGGCTGTGGTGTGATGGTTTCAAAGACATGACGACGGGCCGCCTGATATCCTTCGGTCAGATCAATGGTAGAGGGGTCATTGTCACCGACCAAAGCGCGAAACGCCGCCCCCATGATATGGTGGCTGTCCGGCCAAACCATCAGCGGTGCCGCATCTGAGTGGTTCAATGGCAGGCCAAGGACAAACGCGTGGGGCTCCAACAGAAAACGCCGGCGCGCAGGGCCAATCGGCAGCAGCCCGTCCACATGGGCCGCATGGCGCGTGATCCGGTAGCGGTGGTTGGCATCACTTTCACCCGGGTCCTGCTTTGGATAGCCGGGATAGACGATGGACAGCTGCGCCGGGTGCCATTCGGCGGGTTCAGGTATCCGGTTCTGCCATGGGCCGGCTAATGCTATGCCGTCGATGCTGCCGTCAGCTGCATTTGGCAGGGCATCCACCCCGACAAACCATGTATCGCCATGGCGCAGGTTTGCTGCCCTGAGTGCGGGATTTTCAGCCGTTCGGCAGGCCAGCTTATGAGCGGCTTCGGCCCATACCACCACACGGCGATCAACGTCAAAGACGGCAAAGCCGCCCCGCATCACATCAACGCTTTGCGCAGCATGTTCAGCGCCACCGCAATCAGAAACACTGCGAACACACGTTTAAGCGGCTTGGGGTCCATCATATGCGCGATTTTCACCCCCAAAGGGGCAGTGATCAGTGTCATCGCAATGATGATGCCAAAGGCTGGCAGGTTCACCAGCCCAAGGGTAAAGGGTGGCACCGCCCCCTGCATCGGGACAAACAGAAACCCGATCACCGCAGGCACCGCAATCAGCATGCCAAACCCGGCAGCGGTTGCCACCGCACGGTGCATCGGCGTGTTGTAAAGCGTCATCACCGGCACCCCGAAACTGCCCCCGCCAATACCCAGAAGCACCGACAGGAAACCCAGCACCGGCGACATGACCGCGCGTGCCAGTCCCACCGGCATCTTCTGTCCCAACCGCCATTCAGAGCGCCCAAACCCAAGATAGAGCCCAATCGTCAGCCCCAGCACACCAAACACCATTTGCAATGTGCTCGAACGCAGCTGTGCGACCATCAGCACACCCAGGCTGGCCCCGATGACAATCCCCGGGGCCCAGCCGCGCAGGATGTCCCAATCAACGGCCCCCTTCTTGTTATGGCTCAGAACCGAGCGCAGGGAGGTCACCACAATTGTCGCCAGTGACGTCGCCAGACACATCTGCATCAACTGTGGCCCATCAAAGCCAAGCGCATGGAAAGAATAGAAAAAAGCGGGTACGAGAACGATGCCGCCACCAACGCCCAGCAATCCGGCTAGCACGCCGGCAAAGGCACCGATCACCAGCAGGAACAGGGTCATCTGGATCAATAACATGGTTTCCGGCATGGGGAGGCTCCGCTGTTGTTTCCCGACTGTTACAGGGCTTCCTGCGCAGCTGCCAGTGTTTCGATGCTGGCCAGTGCTTCCAATACCAGCTCCGGCCCTGCCCCGGGCTTTGACGCCCCTTCCGACAGGATGCGCCGCCAGATCCGCGCACCGGGCCGCCCCGTGAACAGCCCCATCATATGGCGGGTGATCTGGTTCAACCTGCCACCGGCACTCAAATGCGCCTCTATGTAGGGCAGCATGGCACGCACCGCATCCTCCGCGGTGGTATCTTCGCCCTGCCCGTAAATCCTGCGGTCCGCAGTGCTTAGAATGTCCCCCGCTTGGTGATAGGCGGCCCGCCCGATCATCACCCCGTCCAAACCGCTGTCGAGCAGCGCAACCGCCTGATCCAGCGAGGTAATGCCCCCGTTAATCGAAATATGCAGGTTCGGGAAATACTGTTTCATCTGCTGCACCAAAGGGTAATCAAGCGGCGGAATATCGCGGTTTTCTTTAGGGGACAGCCCTTTCAGCCACGCCTTGCGGGCGTGGATTTGCACACGGGTACAACCCGTTGCAATGACCTGTGCCAAAAACTCGGGCAGCACCTCTTCGGGGTTCTGTTCATCCACACCGATGCGGCATTTCACGGTGACATCGACGTCCACCGCCGCGCGCATCTCGGCCACGCATTCCGCCACCAACGCGGGGCGTTCCATTAACACCGCGCCAAAACACCCCGATTGCACCCGATCCGAGGGGCAACCCACGTTCAGATTGATCTCGTCATAGCCTGCATCCGCGCCCAGCTTGGCCGCCTTGGCCAGTTCAACCGGATCGGAACCACCCAATTGCAGCGCCACGGGATGTTCAGACACATCGTGATCCAGCAGATGCAATGCCCCACCCCGCACCAATGCGGGAGAGGTAACCATCTCGGTATAAAGCAGCGCGTTGCGGCTGAGCAGCCGATGCAGATACCGGCAGTGGCGGTCGGTCCAATCCATCATGGGTGCAATTGACATGCGAGAATGCCAGCAAATATCTGATTTATTTAAGTTTTTTCTCAAACCTCAACCTCGCTAGCACTATTTATTTTATGCTCATTTAGCCTTATTTCTGCCTATTCTTTCCTATCTGAACAATGCATGCTGTTCAAAAGCACCAAAAATGTTGTTCAGGTATGGTCCAGATAGTAGAACGCAAACGCAAAGATGGCTCAACGGCCTATGTCGCACAGATCAATGTCAGACGAAATGGTAAATGGGCGCACCGCGAATCCAGAACTTTTGACAAACACGCATCCGCCGCCGCTTGGTACAAAAAACGGATGAAAGAAATCAGTGCCGCCGGTGATGACCTTTCAACGATCAAGAGCAAAGGTCGCACCCTCAGCACGGCTATAGACCGCTATATCACCGAAAGCGTGAAAGACATGGGCCGCACCAAAGCACAGGTTCTACGGTCAATCCGTGAATACGACATCGCCGAAATGGCCTGCAACGACATCAGAAGCCACGACATCGTTCAGTTCGCCAAGGACCTTGGATCGAGCCGAACGCCCGCCACGGTAGCAAACTACCTGTCCCACCTTGGTGCAGTATTTGCCATCGCTAGACCTGCTTGGGGCATCCCACTGGACCAGCAAGCAATGAAGGATGCGTTCGTAGTCTGCAATCGGTTGGGCATCACTGGCAAAGCCAAAAGGCGCGACCGCCGTCCAACACTAGACGAACTGAATGCCATCCTAACCATGTTAGAAGACAAGCACATACGACGCCCCAATTCTGCACCAATGCACCGGATTGTCGGATTCGCTCTTTTTTCCACGCGACGGCAAGAGGAAATCACGCGAGTTTCATGGGAGGGCTTGGACAAGACACACGGCAGGGTATTCATCAAAGACATGAAACATCCGGGTGATAAGGTGGGAAACGATGTTTGGTGCGAACTACCAAAGCCAGCCATGGACATCGCGCTTACAATGCCGAAAAAGGGGCCGCTGGTTTTTCCTTACCACAGCGACACGATCAGCGCCTCATTCACGCGCGCCTGCAAGGTCTTGGAGATTGAGGATCTAAGGTTTCACGATCTTCGACATGAAGGGGTGACGCGATTGTTCGAAATCGGTGAAACAATTCCGCAAGTTGCCGCCGTTTCCGGGCATCGGTCCTGGTCTTCTCTGCAGAGGTACACCCACATCAAGCAAACCGGCGATAAATATGAAGGCTGGGAGTGGCTTGAACGTCTTTCGCGGAATTGACGCGAAATCACGCCTATCACCGCTCCTCTCGCCTCGACCACGCAACGCGAACCCCCGACATTTTTTGACCACAACCACCGCAAACCATACGCCGCTCTAAATCGGCGAATGTCGCCTCTTGGCCTACGAACATAGCAAGATCCTCGGCCCAATATCCGGTTGCCCGTTGGCAGGGAAAATTATCGCATACTATATACAGTCGATATTCGGTGTCGAAATAGATTGACAGAGCAACATCAGCTAGGCCAAGGCGCGGCGTCCTTCTTTGGCCGTGATTTTCCGGCGCGAATTGCCGCATCTTGTTGTAGATGTATCGCCAAGGTTTATCGCTGTATGTGTGTGTCATTCACACAGGATGTTCCCGAACTGTTCTCAGGTCAATGAGCCTCCTTATTGCAGCGGCCCAAGCCGCCACGGTATTTCACCCAATGACCCAGACTTGACCAATTTTACCCTTAAGCCAAACACTCGCGGTTCATCATCAACCGAAGGTCGATCCACATGCAGCTGGGCGGATTTCCCTGTCATCGACTTAAGGAAACTCGCCCAGATATGGTTCTCAATTTCGATGTACTCGACGGGAATATTATTTTGCTTTCGGTCTTCAATCGCAGCTAGCACGCCATCAAAACACAGTCCCAAACCTCAACCCTCCTCTGTGAGGCCATTCAGCTTTACCAGCTCCGCCATTTCACTTTCAGACAAACCAGCCATCAATGCCTCTTGCAGCGCGTCAGCCAAAGCCGCTCGATCCCTATGCAATTTCTGATAGTGGGGGTCATGATGCTTGTCAGCCGCCACAAGTGATTTGCCGTGCATCTTGCCAAGCTGAAATACAACCTTTGACCAATTCATTCTATCGCCTCCCTCAATGAACAAGCTCAACCGCGTGAACCAACACACGCACGGTTGTAGCTTCTGGATATTTTGCGAACTCGACGCTTGGCGTCAACTTGCCCGGCAACATCAGAAATTCATCTGGATCATAGTCGCCCGATGAATATGACAGCCAGTGCAACTTGGACAGTTCTTCATGCTCATAGACGGTATCGACAAGCACCTTATCGGCCACTTTCACTGCATATGCCATCAGCCCTGCCCCTCCTTTGAATCGTATGCAGACAAGACATCCAAGGCCAACTTACGTGGATCATTGTGACCCCCTGCAATCTGGCGAAGCGCCTCAACTATCGGGTCCGACTTTGGAGGGTTCTTAGACGCCTGCTCAGCAGCCCATGCTGCCTGCCTTTCCCGATACGTTGGCTGTGCATTTATCGCTTCCATGAATAGGTTCTGGGAACGGAAAAACAGTTCCAGACCGGCAAGACCCTCCTCGACGGCCTGCGCCTCACACCTTGCGCGGACATTGGCCACGCCGCGCCATGTATCTAATTCAGACCTCAAACGTCAGCCCTCCCCTATGTCGAAGTACTTTTCGGCTGGCTCAATCTCCGCTCGGCTAACGTCAATGCATGCTCCCTTGAACTCTTTTCGCGGCCAAGTCCTCTCAAAGCGATGAACGGCTTCACGCTTAGCTACCTCGAAACACTTGGCATGAACCACCATCACCGGCGGCACATCTCGGCCTCGACAATCAAAAACAAATGCTTTCATGACCCCTCCTTTTTGTCGACGCCCTTGCGGACAAAATCCTGCACCAACTTGTAGGGCGCAAGGCTTCCAAATTTCGCGGCAATCTGCTCTGCGATCTGATCACGCAAAGCCTTTTCTGCATCACTCACTGGACGGCTCCATTTTGTTGATAGTAGAATCTCTTTTGTTTCTTTGCCCAACCACTCCGCGCCCAATCTTCAGGGCCTTCCGGCCGGCATCGGAAAGCCTCGCGTCAAACCGCTCTTTCTGATCATGCTGTCCAAAGACATTGAACTGTGGCCGCAAAAGCCGAATGGCACGACGCTCTATAGCCTCGGCCAACAATCGGTCATTGTAGGCCTTCGCTGAATGCCGGACCATCCGGTCATACCAAATGCCAGCCCGCCTATGATCGTGTAGCCGCCTTGGCAGGTCAGCGGTAACGCCGATATATAGCAAGCCACCCTCGCAATCGTAAGCGCGATACAGGTGTATCATTTCGCGTCTGTCCTCTTGCCATAGCGGTAAATCAACTGGTGCCGCTTCACTTCGACACCGTTCTGCTCTGACGCTTTCCGCAAAACGTAAGCCTGCGAATAGGTCTGATCCTTCCACATCACGCGCAACAGCTTGTCCTCTTCTGGCGTTGGCGCAAACTTGGCTGGCCTGCCCCGCCCGTCAACAGGCTTAGGCGGATATTCAATCGTAACATCGCTATCCGAAAGGATTTTACGAAGCTGCTGTAACTCTTTGCCGTACCCCAGATCACCGGGCTTAAGCATGAACAGGGTGTCACCATTGCGCAGGCACAGAAAGAGCGAGCGGCGCTCTTCGCGATCCGTCTTAGGCGTATCAACAAACACGCGGTCGCACTTATACGGGGCGAACAATTTGTCAGGGCGATTGAAGGCATAACCGATTCTCATATGGGCCAGTCTCGGCCCTTTTTCTACAGGTCAACAATACCAGTATTATTTTTCTACTTGCAAGCCTATTTATATTCTGCAATTTTATGTTGAAAATGAATTGGAGAAACCATGACGCCGCTGGCACAAATGCTTGTTGCTTATGAGCAGAAACATGACCTTGCAGCGAACGCTGTGGCGGCTGGCATTGGGATCAATGAAAGCAGCTATTGCCGCATCAAGCAGGGCAAAACGCCAGACGCGCAGAACCTTGCAAAGATCATCTCTTGGATGGTCGAAACCCCAAAGATTTAAGGACCGATCATGCACGACGCACAGAAAGACACCGATCGAGCAAAAGCCGCCGCTATGGTCCTACTGGATGGTCGCGACCATATAGCGGATCGCGGGGCAATTCTTGTGACGCTTGAACATGCCGTCAGCATGATACTGATGTTGACAATGGATCAAGACACAAAGAAGGCGTCACAAATGCTTAACGAAGGGCTTGCCCCAGGTGTTGACATGCGCCTAGCCCACGCCGCTCAAATGCAGCAACGATAAGAGATGCCCTGCAGACAGGGCGCGAGAAGACTGGATGACTTTTGCGGTTTCAAGACGGTCTCTAAATGTCCACGAAACTGCCGCTGAAACAACAGCGATACCAACGCGCGACCTGAGCATGTCTCGTATCAAAAACTGCTCACGTAATTTACGGGCACCCGCCCCTCAACAGATTGGACCGCCTAAAACGCGAAAAGCCCGCCGCTCCAATCAAGGAACGGCGGGCTATGTTGTGAAAACCGGATTATTGCGACATACGAACGCGCTTATGTTAGCGGGATGGCTATTCCACCCATTGTTTCAGAATAGCCAGCAGCCGAACACCTGAGCGTCTCGCAGCAGCCATATCATCACCAGCAAGGGCTATGGCGTGCGCGCGGGCCTCTGGCATAGCGGCGTCAAGGATTGCTGCGCCTCTGCCCTTAGTCTGAGGCTGGCCAAGGCCGAAGCAACCACTCAATATTACCAGCATCATCAGCAGGCAGATCTGTCTGGGAATCCTGTGCATCTTGTCTCCCTTCAATATAGTCTTTGGCGTTGTTTAGGTCGCTGCGAACCCGTTCACCCTTGCCGCCCGCGATGTAAGCCCAACCGATGGTGGCAAAGACCGCACCGATCAGTGAGGCAATCAGGTATAGCTTGAATGTGTTCATGTCGCCTCACGCCTCGTTGGTCAGTTTGGACCCGGCAGAGGTGATCAGCGGCAATGTCTTCAATCCAGTTACATGCGGCGGCGCGGATCCTTCCGGCCAGTGATACTGAGCATTGCGGGCCCATGGATCATAGGGGTTGATCGACACCATATTCCCCTGATTGCCACCAAGCCCCATGATGTCACCATTGCGATCACGGCCAGCAACAAAAGTCATGTGCCCACTGCCGGGACGTCCAGGGCGTTCCATTGACATCACCGCGCCCAAGGCTGGCCCAGCAAGCCGGGTGCCATACCCGTTCCACCGCCAACCCAACGCCGCTGCCCTGTGTTTGGGAACAATCGGCAATCCGGCAGCCAGAATCATCGCATTCGCAAATCCTGCGCACCAAGGCGTTTCATCATTGCGGAACGGAAGAGCCAGCCGCTCCCACCAGGTCAGAATTTCCGCGTTGTGACGCGGCCCCTTGATCTCTTTCAGCCCGAGATAGCCATATGCCAGACGCAACCAAGTCGGAATCTTGATCGAACCGTCCTCGGTGACAATGCGGGCCGGAACTGGTCGCACCCCCTTGAACAGCGCCGACATCGTGATTGGCCCTAGAAAAGAGCGAGGGCGCAAACCCTTGCTTGTCTTGAAGGCGATGATTGCCGCCTCAGTCTTCGGGCCGTTGATACCGTCGATCCGGCCTTGATAGTGGCCCAATTCAGCCAACCGGCGCTGCACCTTTTTCAGATTGATCCGCATAATACATCTCCCAAATGGAAATGGGGCGACCAAAGCCGCCCCTAATAGGCTATTCCGCCCGCTCAAATGTCAGAAGATACTCCCCACCCAACTCGAATTGATCGATGGCGGCCGGGTTGGTAATCGTCATTTCCAACTTTCCGCTGGGAGTAAATTTCGACCAATCCTCGTTCCCTTCGCCGTAGACCGGTTGCATTTCAACCGTAGCAACAGAATCGTTTTCATTGCTACGAGGCGCTTGGTGGTTGATCTGGGATACCCAGAATTTTGCTTGTACTTTCATCAGTCTTCTCCTTTGTGACCTGTTGACGCCCAGGCAAGCGATTGGGCTTTGCCCCAATACAAAAAGCCGCCCAGAGGCGGCCCTTTTTCGATGATGTTATGGATTGTTACTTTTCGTCGTCGCCGTGGATGCGCTTCCAGAGACGGCGCGGATAAAAAGCAACGGTTAAGATATTGTAATCTTCACGTTCTTCAGGCCCTAAGAGCAGCAAGAACCCTCTGAGCGCATGATATGTCGCGTACAAGCTCATCAGATTCCAGAACCAGTTTGACGAATTCCCCAGATCGAAACCCTGAAAGAAATCCCACCAAACAGAACGACCAACCCCACGAGCTGCCAGCCAGAACAACGCAGCCCCCAAGTGTACGGTCGCATGACCTCTGACACGAAAGGCATAGGGCGCAAAAGTCCTCATCACCAACAAGCCAAAGATTAGGGAAAGAACCCCTGTTACAACATTCGGCGCGACGATAAATTCCAAGAAACTACTCACTGACTTGGTCCTTACTTACGGGGTGGAATTGCCTCAGAGCGTCTTCGAGCCTTTGATGTACATCATCAAATTTAACGATCTGCTTTTCGTGATTTTTTTCAGCGGCTTCTAAACGAGCCTGTTTCTGAATACGGGCTGAACGATTGAATGGCCAAAACATATCAATCGCCCCCATCTGACTTAACCGCCATCAGAATGCGCTCCATGGTCAAAGTAATGCCATGAAATCGTTCGCCTTCTTTCTCGGTCTTGTCGAACAATTTGTCTGTCAGCGCGTCAATCCGCGCCTCTTTCTTATTCAGCAGATAGACAAGCCAGCCGATGACAGCACCCGGCAATCCGTATTCCGCAAAAATGGGGATTAGATCCGTCATTCAACGCCCTCCTTCTCTCCAAAAATTATCGTGTGGCCAGAGGGTACTTGAACAGCGAAACCGCGACCCAAAGGGCGATAGCGCAGATTGCTGACGTGCCGCCCGCGCGCAGCGCATCGTGGAATTCCCCACCAGCGCGCATCCGCGTCCAATTGTGGACGTGCAGCAGTTCGTCATGGATCAGACCAGCAATCCGGTATTTGGGGTTATGTGGATCGATCAGCCAGCGCAGGCCACGCGGAACGGAAACATCAAAGACGCGCCCGGCCGGTATCTTTAAACGGGTCTTTGAACGCGGCGTGCCCAGCCCCCAGTCGATATCGCGGGTGGTCACATACTTGATGCCGGACAGGTGCTGTGACCAGTCAGCAGGTGTTTCGAAATCAAGCATCAACGCGCCTTTGCCTCATCAGTCGCCATAAACACGGCCCGCAAATCAGGGATAAAAATGTGGCCCGCCTGCAGTTCACCATGCCAGAACGCATATCCTTCAGCGTCTGCCTCACGGCCAAAGCACTCCCGATAGAGCAACGTCAGATCGTCCACCGGCGATAAGGACGGCCCTGTGCGCAACCAAAGCATAGCGTTCGTATCGGTGAATTTCTTGAACGCGGTTGCAGGCGCGAAGCCGAGCAATCGGCCATGATCAAAAGCCCGAACCTGTACCGCCTCGAAAACCATGGCTTCCGACACGATCAACTGAGGGAAAGCCGCCCAAGACGCAGCGAACCAGGCTTCTACTTGATCCGGGATACTGTTGATCGTTTGGCCGTCATGCATGCCGCCGTTGTTGTTGGCGTTCTGGATGTGCTGGGCAGTTGGCTCAAAACCGGGAAAGCACAATGCCAGCGCGGCCAAAGCGTCTTTCGGCTTCGATATCGCCAATGCGCGGCGCATTTCAAAAGGGGTCATTATTGGCCCTCTTGACTAAATTGTTGCATCATCGCATTGGCCTGAACTTTCGCACCATCAAGAATGGCGGTAAATTCAGAAGGCAAAGACGCCTGCTCAAGCGCCTTGAGCGTCTTGCGGCGCAAACCTGTGGTCGCCGCGATCACCTTTGTGTATAGCCCCCCTTGCGCCACAATGGCCGCGCAAAGGTCCGCAGGGATTTCGCCATCAACAGCTGCCTCTGTTTCGATCATATCCGATTGATCTGTGGTTGCCGTACCCGCAAGATATGCTTTTGCTGCAGCTTCTTTTTTGATCCAAGAAAGCGGTTCGGCGTCCCCCGCGTCCATTGTGAACGGCGAAAGGAAATCGTTGATCCATTCCAGCATTGCGACCCGCGCTTCCTCAAAGGTCTGGAACGGCTGGCGATCTTCGATTTCTTGGGCGGTTGCGGCCCGAACCGTCCACTTGAATACAGACGCCCCATCAGAGTGCGTCGGCATTACGTCCCTAATGGCGATTTCAGTTTCCAGAATATCGGGATGGGGCTCGACGGACGTGATAAACGCGCCAAGCGGATTTATCTCTGCCGCTGTTGGGCTTTTACTCAACAACGACGGCAATACCCATTTTTTCAAATCTTTTACCGTATCTAATACAAGGTTTTCAGATGGTACGTGATAAGGCATTTATCATCCCTTTCCTAGTTTGCGAATTGTTCGGGGGTTTTGCAGCGTGTAAACATGGCCGTCAAAAAAGCAAAAATCCGTTACGTAGTGGTCGAGCGTGACGCTATCAAAAAGGGTATTGTCACCAACCCCATTGCTGATTTCCATTTTGTTGGAGGGACTTCCGGTTGCTATTAGATTTCGGCCATCATAGGTCATGCCACCGGGATACCCCCCGCTAAATGTGGTCCAGGTTTCTAGAATCGTGCTGCTAAATCCGTCATGCCTACGCACGTTCCCAGACTGGTCGGCCCATACGACATCCCCGTCTATGACTTCCATCGCCCCGATTGCGCGATTAGCTGTGTTAAACGATGAAAGCTCAGTATTTGACTTTCCGTCGTATTTAGCCAAAACACCCGGATTGTAAGTGTTGAACCCCGTGTTGATCGCGATCAAATCGCCACTTTCATCAAACCGGACGTGTTCTAAATATCTTGGGTTGCCTGGGAATTGAATAAACGACCCGATTTGAGTTGCGGAAAACCCGTCATATGTTCGAATCCGCCCAACATATGACCCGCTGCTCGATACAGTCACCAGAATTAAGTTTCCACTAGGGTCAAAAGTGATGCCCCTGCTAAACTCAGAAGCGATGGCCGGCAAAGTTACCGTTTCCAAAACTGTGGCATTCGGAGGTTCGTACCCAATGACTTGTTGCGTCATGTATTTTGCAAGGCTCATGCGAACTCTGCCCCGTTGAATGTACCAAGCCACGTCACGCCAAGATCGCGACTGGCAAAGGTATAGACCGCCTTTTCGCCCACGGCAGGAACATCAGGGGCCGCGCCGCCTTTCCACTCAACAGAAGCGGGGAAAGTGATTGTACGCAGCGTTGCGTCTTGCGTAATTTCAAGAACGAAGAAAATCACCTCGCCAGTTAAAGCACCAAAGCCCGACACGTCGAAAGTGAAAACTGTGTTTGCGGTAAGCGTCCCATAGTGGAATTGCGCGGCTGCTAGGTTCAAGGACGGCGTACCCCCTAAGAATGAGGCAGATCGTTCTAGACGCTGTGATGACATCGCCAGCCCCTTAACGCCCGCCCCCACATCGACCACTTGCAGAAGGTCGCCAAAATCACTTGATGTAAGATCAACCGGCGAAGATGCCCCCGCAGCCGCTGCATACAAGCCCGCCTGCGTTTCGCTAGCCGCTGCCTCATCCGCACTATCCGCCGCCTCGCCTGCCTTCAGGACCGCCTGCGCACGCCCCGCCTCAGTGGCCATCGCGTCGGCGTCAACCGCAGCAGCAACCAGATCAACATAGTCGTTTGAGTCCGCCATGTACTGGACAGCCAATGGCGTATATTCCACCCAGGCAAATGTTTTAGAGCTGAACAGTTGAGCGTCCGCTGCATCGTCAAGCGTTGGGCCATCAACCGCCGCCGGTTTTGTCGGTTTCGTCATTTTACACCTCTGGTCTGAAGATCAAGAATTGCCCCGCCCAAACGACGGCCCGTTGCCTCATCCCACATCACAGTTTCTCGAAAGCGCCAGTCGGAGACGTATCCGAAGGTCACGAGGTCGAGGACAAATTCGTTGGGAATGAAGGCACAACGCGCACCGGTGTTATCGGCCAGAATGCGTTCCGCAGCGGGTACATCGGTTGAATCCATATTGATCAGGAAACGGCGCTCAGGCACCCCGGCGCGCTGGGTGATGTCGACTTCACCAAAAGCATTTACCTCATAGGTACTGTTGTCGATGTAGCGTCTGTCGACTTCGGGTGAGGACTCCCCAATCACCCGATTACGGCCAATGATGATTTCAGCAACACGCGCAACATCACCAGTCGGCGATATCGTGACTTCAACGTCCCCGATCAAAGGGATCAAAGGCCCAAATCCGAATGAGGAACGGACCTCCCAGGGCGCAAACAGCACCGTCCAAGGCGTGTTGTGCCCTGCAAAATCCATAACAGTCGGGCTGGACGTTCGCTTTACGTTGTCATTGGCATCTAAATGCCTGAACGCCACCGACGCCCCCACCACCCCGGTGATATAGACAGAGGTAAAAAACGGCCCCGGCGTCACGCGAAACACAAGATCATTGCCGTCCGTTCGCTCGGCATAGGTTCCCGCACGCCCATCAAACGGAGCCATCTTGTTGGATGGCCCAATCAGAACCCACTGAATAGGCGCATATCCAACACCTATGAGTGGATCACTGGTAACGCCGTCAGCCTGACACTCATAAACATTTTGTTGCCGGACAACGGTATCCCCACTATTGTAGGTTCCCGCCACCCAATCGGGATGTAACTCCGGCGGTGATGTAGTGATCTGCGCCGCAGTAATGGGCATGGCCGGCAGAATTTGAAAACCCAGCGTCATATCAAGCCAACCCCTGCTTATTCACTGAAAGCAATCTGTTCAGCACGTCCTCAATGTCGGCATATTTTCGGACCGCCTCATTGTGATATTCGCGCATTTCCCGCGCAGTCATGGGGTCATCTTCAACCCGGCGAATACTTGCATGTGCCCGGGCCAGCAGTTGACCGGTCTGCGCCCGCGCCCGGTCAAATTCAACACGCGACTGAAACCTTGAGGCATCGATATCCTTCAAAGACTCCAGGGCTGGCATGAACGTCGATTCCCACGCTTTGCCAGTGGTGATCGCAAGCGCCACGATCCGCGCAGAAGCTTGCCGCGAAACATCGTTCACCTTGGTGGCGGTTTTGCTGATATCCCCAATGGCTGAGGTGAGTTTATCGCGCAGCGTATCCAGAGCATTGACAGAGCGACCGACCGATTGAGTTACCCGGACAGCTGCTGACTGACGTTCGCGCTCAAGATCCGCTGCAGCCTTTGCAGCACGCTCAGCTGCGGCCAAGCGCTCCTGACTGGCCTTGTCCTGAAGGTCATAGACTTTTTTGGCCTCATCAGCCAATTCGATGATTGCCAACTGCTGCGCCTTGGCGCGCTCCAGATCAGCCAAAGACGCCTGACCCTGCGCCACCATACCAAGAATACGCTGAACATCCGCAGCAGCCTTTTGCGCTGCTGATTGAAATGCAGCAGCCGTATGTGGCATTTCCATTCCGGCAGCCAAAAACGCCAACTTGGCACGGCTGGAATAATACTCCAACTGCTCAGATGTGCTGTAGAAATTCTGAACAACGAAATCCATACCCGCCGCAAATCGCGTACTGATCTCTGAAGCCACGTCCGAAATCCGGGCTGCCATCTCCGCCGCCGCAGCTGCTGCCTCACTCGTGACCTGAGCCTGTTCCTTTAGATAGTCGATGTATTCAGTCAGTGCCGGCGTGATCTGAATGATCCGCGCCGCGATATCTGTGGTGCCAACTTCCATCAGGCCATCAACAATCGCCCTGATCTGTTCGCGCGTTTGGGGCAAAGCCGCGTAGCCCATTTCCGTGAACATTTGTGAAAGGTCGCGACCAACATTCCCCATGCGCTCAGCCTGAGAATAAACCGCCTGATAATAGGCGTCCGCAGATTTGGCAAAACCTTCAACGCCACCGAACAAGTCAGAAAACCGACGCGCGGCATCGGCACCAAACACCGATACATCATGCAAGCGGAACCCAAGGTTTTTGAAGGTGCCGTTCACCACATCAATCGCCATCGCAAGGGCGCTCAACGTGGCCTGCGCTGTCTCACCTTCGCGGATCACCTCGAAGGCCCCCAGACCGGCAAGGCTCAGATCTTCTGCGATAGTCTGAAAAATCTCTTGGATTTTGGCATTGGCCGCCGCCTCATCCAAACCCTTGAGCGAAACCTTGATGTCGGATGCCCAGCTCGAAAACTTTTCCGCAGTCAGCCCAATCCGCTCACCTGCGGCCAAAACAGACGCCTTGATCCCAGCAATCGCCTTGGAGATCGGCCCCGCCACTTCATCATCTGCAGCGGATTCTTCTTCGCGGGTCTTTTTGCTCAGGCCCCAAAATCTCTTGGTTTGGATCTTCTCAAACTCGTTCACGAGGGTGCTTGTGCTGTTAGCAGCAACACGCAAACCGGTGTCCAACACTTTGATCTTCTTTTTGAAGAATGAAAATGCAGCAGCAACGGCAAGGACTGGCACCGCCAAAGCGCCGACGGCACCGGAAATCGCAGTTAGGGATCCCGTGGCAGCTGCCGAGATCTGCGCACCAATGTTTCCAAAGAGCGCGCCAATACCACCGCCCGTACCAAACAAGGATCCGAGCGCATTGCTAAATCCCCCGAAGGCAGCCGAACCAAGGGCACCAAGCCCCCCCGAAAGCGGTCCACCCGCACCGGGCACAGCGCCGGGCTTACCCGGAACGCCCGGTCCGGCTTCGTTAGACAGCCCCATGCTGAACATGATTTTATTCTGCGCTGCTGTCGCGATCATCTGTGACAGCGCTTGCTTGAAAGTATCCTTGATACCATCAATGAAGCCGCTGAAGTCCTTGAACCCGCGCGCAACGAAGTCACCTAAATGCCGCGATACACCACTGATCAACGGGACCAAAGTGTCATTTACGCCCTCCCCAACATCGCGGGCCAGCTGGCCAGCCCGATCAATCGCCGCTCGCGACCGCTCATCAAAACCAACGATCAGGCCATCGACAGCATATTGCCCGATTTCTGCGAAGACACGCGATGGCGAGTGAATCTCGTAATCCTTGCGCATCCATTTTGGCAACAGATCTGCCACACTACGAACGTAGGCAACCAAATCGTTCCATTTGTCTTTGATGCCTTTCTTGATCCCCGCGACAATTTGCGAACCAATATCCAGCGCTGCGTTGAATAGATCAGTTGCCATTTGTGCCAGTTCAGCAGCAATATCTTTTGCGAGATCACCTATCGCCGCGACCGCACCGGGCAGCGCAGCTGTAAATCCTGACACAAAGTCTTCAGCTGACTTCAATGCATCGGTGAATTTACCCGACACATCGGAAGCCAAATCCGTGACTGCTCTGCCCACTTTCTTCGCGATGTCAGCCGCATTTTTGCCGATAGTAGAACCTGCAAACCAATCGCCAAATTCCTTCAGTTGATCCAGCACCCCGGACCAATCACCCTCAAAAGCCGCCGCGATCATACCGGTGACCATTTCAAGGCCACGGGCAAACAACTCCAGACCTGCGGCAATGTTACGGAATGCAATTCCGGTCATTTCACCAAGCACTGTGTTTAAGTCCAGCAGCCCCGCTTTGGAGCTAGTAAATTCAGTGCCGCCAAACAGGGCAAAGAGTGACCCAAAGGCAGCAACAAGATTGCCGAACGCGCCCTTGATGTTGTCCCAAGCGGCACCAAGGCTATCCAATGCTGGCGCGATGTATCCCTGAATGCCCTCTGAAAACTGCACCCATGCCAACTTTACGGCCTCGACAATAGCGGTGATCGCCCCCCACCTTTGTTCAAGGTATGCGCCAGCCGCTGCAACAGCGGCCAACCCTCCGACGACAAGAACCACAGGGGCGGAAACCGCAGCCAAGCCGGTTGCAAGAAACCCAATTGCGATCAAAGCCGGGCCAAGTGCCGCCGCAACAGCCGTCGCAATCCCAGCAAATCGCTTTACCTCTGGAGACAGTTTCGAAAACCACTCCCCTACATCTGCGATGCGTTCGGCGATGGCTTGCAAAGTTGGGGCAAGCGCCACAGTGATCTGATTGGCCAACCCTTTTGTGACCAAACCCAAACCAGAAATTGCATCGTTTGCAGCTTCGATCTTGTCTGCGTCTACATCGGAAACACTGACACCAAATCGCTTAATTTGATCTGACGCAGCCTTAATTGTCTCTGGATCCAGCCGCGAGGCTACAAGCCCGGCACGATCCCCGAACAATTTAGCCGCTGTCGCAGCCCTCTGAGCTGCTGGCACCGTGCTTTCAATAGCTTGGTTGATCACAGCGATGCGCTGATCAAGGGGCAGCTGCATGAGATTTTCAGCAGACAGGCCCAAGCTGTCCAGCGCCGCCACAGCCGGGCCGCTACCAGCAGCCGCCTGACTGAGACGCTTGGTCAGCTGCAAAGACACCTGCTCAAGTTCACCAGTGGACACACCGGCAAGATCGGCAGCCCTGCCCAGGACCTGCATGGATTCAACCGAAGTATCCAACGATTGAGCCATCTTGGCCTGACTGTCGATCATGCTCAGCGATGATTTTACCGCCAAACCGGCGGCAGCGACAATTGGCAGGCTGACCCGCTTGGTAAGGTTTTTACCAAACTTATCAAAACGCTTGCCAACGTTGTGCAACCGCGCCTGTATCTTGCCCATATGCGCGGTCGCGCGCTTTGCGCCCCGCTCAAATGCCGCTGTGTCCAAAGACAACAGCGCGCGCAGGGCACCAATTTCAACGGCCATGTTTCATCGCTTTCCGTGTGTCATGTTCAAGTTTTACCCGCCGTCGAATTGCCTGAACCTCTGCGTCCACAATCGGGTTTTCCGACTGCGATACATTCAGTTCAGGGCGTTTCGGGTAATCGTTCGGGGCGTGATGCGCAGCCATGACATATTGCCCAATCATCCAGGCATTGACTTGGCTCCTATGCGCTGCACCTCGCATGTTATGGGCGATCTCGCGGAAACAGAGATCGCCCATATCCTTTGCTCTCAGGCCATGAGAGACCCATTCTTCCAGAAGGCTTCCAAAATCAAAGCGCGATGGCTTTATTTCTTGGCGGACTTCCGGCTGCGTCCGTTTCCCGCAGAGGCCTTTTTGGCTTCAGGAAACGCCTTTTCAGCAGCTGCAGCCAAGGCAAGCCCGACCTCTTCAACGCCAGCGTTGTCGATCAAATCGTAGGCCTCATCCTCGTCACCACCCTTCCCCGCATTCATCAGCGGACAAAGGAGCTGAACAAGCTTTTTGATGCGAAAGCCATCCTCACCGCCAATTGACTGCATAGCCTCACCAAAGGGCAGATCGTGGGCCTCTTCGATAGTGGCCATTGCGCGCGCAGACAGCTTGATGGCGTGCTGGCCACCTTCCCATTTCAGTACATGTTCACCAATCATGGGTTATGCCGCCACTGCTGGGGTGAACGTCGAAACACCGGTGCGCTTGATCGTGCCGGAAGCTTCGGTGATCCCCTCAACCTCGCGCGTACCGCCGCTCAGCTCGACAAAGCCCTTGTATTCATAGATTGCGCCCGTTGCTTGGCCATCATCGGCAGAAAGCGAGTGCCGCCATTCTGCGACGGTACCAGCAACTTCCAACGCGTACAGAGCTGCATAGTCATCGCTGTTGAAGTTAAACGTAAAGTTCACATCGTTGACATCCTTCAATCCGGGCGCGTATTCTTTGGTCCGCCCAGGGGACCCCATATGTGTACGGTCCTTTTTCTCAACTGAGTGTGTTGGGAGGTCTGCGGTTTTAAACTCTTTGACCCCGCTCCACGTCGTTCCGCCATCGGTGGACCATTCAAGAATGTCCCCATAGCCAATGGTGCTGACAGATTCTGTCATTATCTTTCTCCAGTTTTGATGATGCGGAGAGACCCGCGATTAGTCCCGGTAAGTAACCGAGAATGTCAGAGACACGCGCTGCAAGATGCTGGTGTCTCCCTCTATCCCGTCGCGGATCGCCTTCAGGAACACGCCCTGAACCGGTCCGCCCCGGTATCCTTCAAGAAGGCCGCTTACGGCCTTACTGGCGTCAAGCGCCTGCGGGTAGTCCTTGCCATAGCAGTCAATTTGCAACCGCGCCTGCATTAGTCCCTTGCCGCCCATGTGCATGTCGCGCAGGCCACCGACCCGATAAATTGCTGCCCGCGGTAAGCTGGCACGTTCACCAAGCGCACCCCATGCAAAATCGAACGGCAAAGCGGCCAACAACAGGGCGTCGATATGATCTTCCATGCCTAGCCCCCCGCCTTGGTTGCTTTGGCCTCGCTGCGCCGCGCCAGTGATTTTTGAATTTCCTCGAATAAGTCTTCGCCCAACGCCCGAAGCATCGTTCCACGGTTCGCTTCCCAAGCTGGTTGCAACATCGGGGATGGTGACACAGCGCCAACATACTTGCCTGACTCGTGGTATCGCGGCCCGGTCCCGAACTCGATTAGGTGCGCCTCAGGTGTGCCAAGAGCGCCACCCGGCGCACCAACAAACATATTCAAAGTACTGCTTTTGCGTTGCATGTGACTGTCTGCGATCTGCCCACGCGCCACGCGCGATGTAATCCGAAACACATCATCGGAACTACCCGGCCAAAGCGCATTGGCAAAATCCGCAACCGGTTTCAGATTCTTTTTCATCACGCGTCGCGCTACACCTTTCGATGTACTTTGTGGTAGTTGAGCAAGTGCTTGCTCCAACCCCTTGAAGCCTTCCATTTTCAACGAACTAGACATTGCCGCCGGATTCACTCAATGGGCCTTCGACGATCAGGTATACATCACCGGGCTGCGTGTGCCGGTCAACGTGCCGAATTTCAAAAACTTCAGAAGTGGCTATGTGGGTCATCTGATCTTGCGGTTTAAGCTGCCGTGTCTTCGCACTGACGGGCACACAAACCTTCATAGACAAGCGCCCAGCAACACGGCCACCCTCCAGCGCAACATCGCCCTTCAAGTGGATGAATGCAGCCCACGCCTCACAGTGCGCAATCAAAGGAACCTTTGTGGATCCGAGCCGACCACGCGCAGCTGGTGATGCTACCTGAAAAGAAACCCTATGCCCCCGCTTTCCCGGCTGCATTATCTTACCCAAACCTTGTAGCGCTGAAGCAAACGATCAATTGAAATCGGTAGCTCTGCGGAACTTTCCTTTGAGACAACTGGCGCGCGTTCCAAATAGTAGTGCGCCGCAAGTAGCAAGATTGCCTGCTTGATCGTATCCGGCACACTCGCTCCATCATCACCATAGCCCGCGACATAATCGATCCTGAGAGATTGGAAACCGTGACCAACGGGCCATACATCTGCGAAAACAACGGGAGCATCTTCAACCACATGCAAAGAAAAACCCGTCAAGTCAGCCTCAACCCAAGCACCCTCTGCATCGCGGAACGCCACTGATTCAATCGATTGTGCAGGTCGCAGGGACAATTGGACACCACTGCCATTAGAAGGTGGTCTAATGTACTCTCGCCAAGTTTGTGAAATAAGTGCGCGCCCCAACTCTCCATCGTCACCATCCAGCATTGCAATTGCAGTCGAAACACAACGTGCCAAAGTTCCGTCCTGCTCTCCATCGGTAAGGCGAAGATGCGATAGCAACTCGCCCTCTGTGACTGGGGTATTTTCTGGGGCGCTCATCAATTCCACAGCGGATCAGCCTTTCTTCTCAGCAGCCGCCTTGTCAGCAGCCGCCTTGTCAGCAGCCGCCTTGTCAGCAGCCGCCTTGTCAGCAGCCGCCTTGTCAGCAGCCGCCTTGTCAGCAGCCGCCTTGTCAGCAGCCGCCTTGTCAGCAGCCGCCTTGTCAGCAGCCGCCTTGTCAGCAGCCGCCTTGTCAGCAGCCGCCTTGTCAGCAGCCGCCTTGTCAGCAGCCGCCTTGTCAGCAGCCGCCTTGTCAGCAGCCGCCTTGTCAGCAGCCGCCTTGTCAGCAGCCGCCTTGTCAGCAGCCGCCTTGTCAGCAGCCGCCTTGTCAGCAGCCGCCTTGTCAGCAGCCGCCTTGTCAGCAGCCGCCTTGTCAGCAGCCGCCTTGTCAGCAGCCGCCTTGTCAGCAGCCGCCTTGTCAGCAGCCGCCTTGTCAGCAGCCGCCTTGTCAGCAGCCGCCTTGTCAGCAGCCGCCTTGTCAGCAGCCGCCTTGTCAGCAGCCGCCTTGTCAGCAGCCGCCTTGTCAGCAGCCGCCTTGTCAGCAGCCGCCTTGTCAGCAGCCGCCTTGTCAGCAGCCGCCTTGTCAGCAGCCGCCTTGTCAGCAGCCGCCTTGTCAGCAGCCGCCTTGTCAGCAGCCGCCTTGTCAGCAGCCGCCTTGTCAGCAGCCGCCTTGTCAGCAGCCGCCTTGTCAGCAGCCGCCTTGTCAGCAGCCGCCTTGTCAGCAGCCGCCTTGTCAGCAGCCGCCTTGTCAGCAGCCGCTGACTGTGGCGGCTGTGCATCTGCGTCAATCAGTTCAGCATAACCCGCACGGATCAGATCAGCCCCGATCTCATCTCCAAGAGTGGGTTTTTGCCCAACTGAATAGCTGTCCTTAACCGTACTGCAATTGACCAAAATTTCGACTTTCACGTCCGTCTCTCCTTTATAAGGGAAGTCAGGCCAGCACAGCCCGACTCCAAATTTACCAGTGAGGCTTAAGCGGCCATTTGCAGGGTCTTGATCGCCTTGAGATGTGCCGGCGCACCATCGATCCGGTGAACACCTGCAATGCCAAGGTTGGGGAAATATTTCTCGCGGGCGACACCAATCAAAGGATTGCCAACTTTACGCACGTAGTATTGCGCGAAGTCCCCAAACGCGATTGACTTAGTCGACGCTCCGACCTCGGCCATCGCCTGGTTGAACGACACTGGCTTGCCATTGAGCTGAGGCTTTACACCCTTTGTCACATCGCCATCTGACCAGACGTAACGCCCGTTGCTGTCTTTGATTTTGCGCAACAGCTTCACCGTTTGATCATGCATTTGGAAGCGCACCTTCGGTCCACCCCGATATGCAGGATCAATCGAATGCTCCAACTCAATGATGTCATCAAACGTCAACGCCGCTGCAGATGCGGCCGTATGCCCAACGGGCGCACCAGTTACAAATCCCATTGGTTCCCCGGCACCAGTTCCGACAGTCAACCATTTGTTGCCCTTTCGACCCAACCGCTCCCCAATCAACTGGCCCAACAGATCTTCAAAACCAAATGTCGAATCCTGCGCCAACTCAAATGACCAGATGATCCAAGGCGTAATCAAAGCATGCGCCCCGAGTTGTGTCTTACCGATCACCACATCACCTGAGTTGTCGTTCGCTGGCTCGTCGCCCTCGGTATGCGCGTCGGCCTCTTCGTCAGTGTCATCCACTTTCGGGAGATCAAATGGCGCTCCGCTGGACAGGTTAATCTCTGTGGAAATTGCGCCGTCCATCATGGGACCATGTGCAGCTGCAGCGATGTTGATCGTATTGGCGAGCGTTGTAGGTACAAGGAAGCCACCTTGTGCGCCAGTCCCGGTTGTTTGGGTGCGATATTCCTGCGCACCCGCGCGCAACGCGGCACGTGCCTCTTTGTCCAGTTCAGACACATCAGCACCGGCAGCAAGATACTGACGGAATGCCTCGCGATATTCATCACTCACATTCTCATTCGGAACATGCGCCTGCCCGCTATCTCCGGGACGGCGACTTTCACGTTCTTCACGCTCTTCACGTTCCGCCCGCTCTTCCGTTTCTTGTTTCGCCTTTTCCGCCCGCTCTTCGCGATCAGCTTGTTTTACCAGGTCATCGCGCTGATCCATCAACTCATCGAATTTTTTGTTTGCCGCCGCTGCTTCCTCCTTAGGAGTTTCAGCACTGAGCCCTTCAAGAACGCCGCGAGCCTCTACTTCCAGTTTCTTTGCGCTCTCGCGCAGCTCTTTAATTTTAGACATTTCATCCTCATGTGGGTTTGATCGCACTTGCCCAAGGCGCAGGAATAGGCTGCGCGGTATCAGCCAGCGCAAGGCAGACGCATACGCATCTGCATCAGGCGGAGATGCACATCTGCCCCCCCTCCCAAGGCCGCTTCTTTCGAACGCAGGCCGATCTCTGTCCCCTCATATGCGGGGTCTGTGACAATCGAGACATCAAAGAGCTGAACTGACATAATTGATCGCAAAGGTGCGTCGCCAGTTTCGTCCCACTCTTCTTTCTCTGAACGAAATGCGAAGCTCATCTTGCTAAGATCGCCGCGCTGCATCTTCGGCACAATTCGCTGTACATCAGGGTCCGACCCGTCAAGCACCGTGTCGACCTTCAACCCCCTGCTGTCTTGCGACAAGATCAAGGTGCCTGACGATGTTCGCGCCAATGGCAAACCGCTGTGATTGATCAAGAAGCTGACATCATCACCACGTGTGAGCGCATCGGTGAAAGCACCCGACACAACTGTTTCGCGCCAGCCCCAGCCCGGCACCGGGCCGATTTCAGACTCTTCTCCAAAGACAGCCGCATATCCACCGACATGAACTTCGCCGCCTTCTGTTGAACGCACCTCTAAAGGCACGATGGTGCTAAACCGCACCTCGCGTTTTGGATCGCTCATAGCAATCTCCGTTATTCTGGTTTCGGTTCTTTCGGCTCTGCTTCGTCAAGCGACGGCATGTTCTTAGAGAAAGCCTTGCCTGCCATCTCAATTGGAACCATCGCCCCCTGAACGAGAAGCACATCACCTCCGCTTTTCGGTGGGCGATTGTCTAATTGGCGACCTTCGTTCGGTGTGAGTAGACCTGTCTGTACCGCCCGCGCGATTGCCTCTATCCGCGTCTTGAGGTCGCCACGCATGATCCCGTCGAGATTAAGCTTCACATAGCGACTTGAATTTCGCCCAAATATCTTGAGCGTCAGTTCCTGCTCAAACTTTTTCACCCACCGGCGCAAAGTATGTTTCACCAGATGCAAGTCCTGATGTTCCATATTGTTATAGTTGCCTTTGCTTAACTCTTGCAAAAACACTGGTGGCATTTGGTAGATACGCGCGACCTGCCCTACAGCAAATATTTGAACTGGCGTAAGCTGCATCTTTTCTGGATCATCTCCCAAACGGACAAGGTCATGACCGCCAGGTATTGGCAGAATTGGCTTACCTTCCTCAGCTGATCGCCGCGTGATTTTCATTAGATCAGCAGCCGCGCGGATCATTTCTTTACCCGCTTGGAAAGGCCCTTTGAGAAGATACGGCGGTATGCCGTTCTTGCCGAACACTGTGAGTGCGTAACGGTTCGCATTCAGACCCTGCTTTATCGCCGCAGCGCATGTCTGGATAGGATTGTAACACTGAACAAAGTTGGGCTTCAGGAGGAACGCCAAATCAATGACATCTTTGGCTGGGTAGGTCTTAATACGCCCGCCCGCCTCAGCATGGTCATACCAAACTTTATGCCCCTCTTTGCGCACCGTGACCCTTTCGTATTCCATAGGAAAGATATTGATCACTTCACCCAATCGGTTCCGTTCTAGATAACTATATGCGCGCCCCGGACCAAAAACCTGTGCAAAGAATGTTTCACGCCAAGAATAGGATGTTGTTGTGTCATTGATCGCTGCCCCCAACACGTCAGCCACCCCACCTTGGATCTTCTTGTCCCCGCCGTCTCCCTCCACGACTTCGAACACATCAATCGGAAAACCAGCCATCGCAGACGATAGAAAATTGATTGCACACCAAACACCCGGCAGCGACATCGCCTCTTTCATTGTCACTGCATCGCTTAACATTTCACCGTTCAGCACATCCGAAATCGCAGCTTCACCGCCCGTATCCATTAGGACCCGTGCACGCTCTTCAACGCCAACGCGATCCCCGCGCCGGAACATCTTGATCAGCCCCATAGTTCACTCTCCAATGAGAAGGTTTCATCCGCCCAAGGCGAGGCTTCGGCCTGCACATCTCGACACAACGCGATGCCTGTAGACATGGCCAAAGAAACCATGCCGTCGATGCGGCCATGCGCTTTGTCTTTGTCAAACATGCGGTGTCCAGTCCTGTTTTCAGCGTAAGTCACCGCCGCCGCCATACTGTCCATCAGCGGGTTTTTATGAACCTTTTGCCGGCCATCATAGATCGCCTCTTCCAGCTTATTGATGCTGTCAGGCATCCATAAATAAATATCTATATCCTTGCCCGATCCGGTTGGGTCTGGAATCGTCTCTAAAACACGACGCTGATAGCCTTGCGGATGCACCTCAGTCGGCAAGATCAACCCCTTTTCATCAAGGCTATCTTTCAGTCTCTCAAGTCCGTACTGGTCACACCCGATAGTTTTTGGCATGTAGCGTGAGTTTAAGTCCGCCAAAGCATCCGCCAACCATGTGTATTTGAGCCGATCCCCTGGAATTGCTTCCAAAAAACCTTGCTCTGCCCACAAATCATATGGCGCTTGATCACGCCCAGACCTGTCCAGCAGTGTATCTTTTGGCGTCCAAAACCATGTTTTAGAAACCAACTTCTCCGCATCCTTGGTCGCATCAAGTACCCATGTCAGCGTAAAAGCAGAAAAGTCTCGCACCTGACTAAGATCAAGCCCGCCGTAACAAGGATGACCCGCCTTAGTCAGCGCTTCTGGATCGACATCATCATGGCATGCAATCCACGCTTCACGCTTGATTGCCGCTGTGACTGACTGAGTCCATTGGCAAAAGTGCAGTCGCGCTATCCCGTTACGTTTGCCAGGCATCATTTTGGCTTGCTTGACAACCCCGGCGAGATATTCCTCTTCAATCGTCACATTCAAAAGCGGGTTCACTTTGATCCAGCATGTCGGGTCATTTTCCCAATCGTCGCCTTCGTCCAACGCGCACACAAAAGAGAATGTGCTATCGTCATCGATGATACCGGTCGCCACGTTAACCGCGTGTTGGTGTTCCTCCCAACAAATTGATTTCTTGTCGGTACCCGAATTCGTTGCCATGCACAGCAAAGGCTGCTTTCGAAACTTGAAACCGCGCTCCAGCATATCAATCACATCGCGGTTAGGATGCTCATGAACCTCATCAGTCAACGCACAATGTGGGCGAGGTCCACTTTGCGCCTTCTCTGCAGACAGCGGCTTGAAAAACCTCTTGTCACCACGTCGCCCTCGATACGTCATTTGCCAAACTGGATTTTCGCCTTGCGCAGACACTCGTTTATGGAGGGCAGGTGATTGATCTCGCATCGCGACCGCGTCACGGAATAGGATGGCCGCCTGATCCTTCTTTGCCGCAGCCGCATAGACCTCTGCACGCGGCTCTGAGTCCGCTACCAGCATGTAAAGTCCGATACCTCCAAGCATTGGAGACTTGCCATTCCCTTTACCTTCTTCGTCGTAAAACCTGCGAAACCGCCTGACCCATTCTCCAGATCTGGCATCGCGTTTTTTCCAACCGAAGATGGAACCAATGCGGAAAGCTTGACTTGGATGCAATTCGAAAGGCTTGCCTTCGAACTGCCCACCATTTAGGCGCAGCACATCTGGAAAAAAATCAATCGCCCTACGTGCCGCTGAAAGGTCCCACTTCAACCCACGGGAAGGCCCATCATTCAAATCCCGAAGATGACGTTTGGCAGAAGCACGGACATACGGCCCAGCAACGATATCGCCTGCAACCACATCTTCGGCCCATGCAGTGACTGGATCATCTGAATACTCTACACGGCCCTTGCGTGTCACGTCATATAGCTTTCCGGCCCAGTTTCGGAAGGGAAGTCAAAAGGTAACTGGCCGCTGTTTGACAACCCACGTTCTGTTGATGGCGTCATTCCAAATTCTCCGGCGAGCCCCCGAATCTGGCGGAATGTCTCGTTCAACTGCGCCACCTCTGGACGGCTCTTAATTTGAGTCCCCGACCGAGTTTCGGATACGTAGGTTTCCGATAGCTCTTCTAGCTCAAGTTCTATCCGCTCATGGCGCATAACCGCTTTGCAAAGCTGGACGAACATAAAGACGTTCGTGGCCGACAAACGGTTGACCGTTGGATGGCAGAGAGGCAACGCCAAACGATCAAACGTCCAACGCAACTGATCAGGCATTCCCTCAGGCCGCAGTTCAGCCAGGCGTTCCTTGGCCCGCTCTTCGTGGTTATGACCCGCAAACCCCTCTTCTGCCATTGGCACAACGACGTCTACTTGCGGTTTACGACCTCGTGCCATTTTGACATATCCCTTTCCAAATATGTGGATTTCTCTATTCAATTCCAACTTTGCGCAAACAAAGCGTTGCCCTCCGGTTTCCACCAAAGGCTAATTTTCCTTGACCTCCCCCCCTCCCTAAATGGTCAGCGGTTTGCTGGATGCATCGGATCAACCGGCCATCCATCTTCGCCGCGCTCTTCTGAATATCCCCGCGCCTCAAACCGTTGTTTGTTCTGGTCGTGATCGTCTGGGCACAGGGTCTGCAAGTTTTTTGGATCGTAGAACAACGCCTCATCACCTCGATGCGGGATCACATGATCAACAACCAAAAACCTGCGTTTGGGATTGGCCTGCACCTCTCCCGCTGAAGTAAGTGATCCATCATTCAACACACCGCGCCGCTTACATGCGCGACATAGCGGCTCCGCCCCAAGGTGTGCAGGCCGTAAGCGTCTGCGCCATGCCGACTTGTTATACAAATGATGATATTCACTGCGCGCCGTCACGGGAATACCTCGCAGCCAGATCAAATTGGAAAGATCATCACCCATAGAAAATGCGCCCGTACCGTTTCCGGTGGGCGCATTGGTAGATGATGTCACAAGTGATACGAAAGACCGATGTAAGCGTCAAGACCCTTTATGAGACACCTGATTTCAATGGCCGCTCATGCGGTTCAGATTGGCGCACAGCACGGCATGTAGTAGTTTTTTGTTTCCAGTGTAGTCAGACCAACCATGCGCCCTCAGTATGGCGCTTATCGTCTCCCCATGAGCGCAGAAGTCTTCAACCAATCGCATACTGGTCACATTGCGCGCCTTAGACGCAGCTGATCCAGCGCGCTTGGATGGACGGACCCGACGTATCGTAAGGGCCACGCCGCCTCCTATCCGCTTGGTTAACCATGCAAGCCGCTGCATATCAGCAAGCACCGCCTCGCTGACACCCAACGCACCAGAGCCACCACCAGCACCACCGATCTGCGACAACTTCATGCCCGAACTTTCACACCGATGGAACAACGCAGCATATTCGCGCCCGATATTGACCTGCCCCGGTGTAAACGGCTCAGGCTGCTTGCGGGACCGTGCATGGACCTGAGCTTTGTGGAAGCCATCCTGCACCTGCATAGCCGCAAAACGCCCCGTGCGCTCAGTTGCCACATTGCCCGTGTCAGTGATCACCGCCTGTCGTGGATGGAACAACAAGACCGGACCACGTGCCGGCGCTGCTGGTATCTGCTCGCGGTCACAGATCAACGGCACCGCACCCCGCCGGTCAATCAGATCACGTAACACCTTGTCTCTGTCAGCCTGAGTCACGTCGCAAGGCTCCTTTCCAACGCGCTTAGCAACGGCAATGTCGACGGGAGTTGGAACGGGGATAGATGCTACCATCATGCGCCGCCCCCACTCTCTGCAAGCCAGCCCCGCAACATGGCCTCTGTTTCCTCGTACCTCGCAAGCCAATGCACATCGCCCGGATCAGACAGCGCCCCGCGACCCCGGCGCTCCACCAACCGTTCAGCCCTTGGGCCGATCTCTGATGCCTCCGCCGCCACTATTCGCTCGTGCGAAGCGTGGAAAGGTGGGTGCTTGCGCCTTGTCCAAAATTCAAACTCAGCAACCAGCCGCGCCATATCAGCCACCGCCCCACGACCAACAGCGCTGACGAACCAATCCTTGAGCTTTGGCAGATCAGCAATCGGGCGCGGATGAACGCTTTCTGCATAGCCCAATATGCTAACCCGACCCGGCCAAAACGTCTTTTTCGTGCCACCACCCTTGGACCGCATGCACAATCGCAAACGCCCCAACTCGACATCGCTCAAGTGCGTCAGATCATCAGCCATTTGGTTCAGCCGCTTAACCTGAACCTCCTCCGATGTGCCCCTCTCAAAGCGCATCCCCTCAGCCGCCAAGGGCGCGATGAACAACCTGCGCACCCGATCCCTCTTTGTCTCCGGCTGCGCTTGGTCAACCGTCTGCTGGTGTTCTGCTGCTTGCATTTGCCTGCTCCCTTTTCTCAGCCTGCACGTTTTCGAACAGCGATACCGCTGGCCAAAAGTTGCTCTTGGGTTAGCCAACCGCTGCCCCTGATTTCGATTTTAATTGCTTCGGTCAGAACGCTTTCGGGGATGTGGCCACCGTCGATGACTTTTTGTGCCCAGAAGGCGGCAATTTCAGAGATTTTACCTTCGCCCCCACATGCACGCTGGTTCTTTAAAGGTTCCCTTACAGGGTTAGTGTCTCGTTTTGAGACACGGGAATCGCGTTTTTTGAGACACGGTTTTGGCCGTTTTTGAGACACGGTTCCTTGTCTCATTTTGAGACACGGTTTTTCACCCTGATTGGTCGAACTTTCTTCCGATTTGGCGGCGCTGGACGGACCAATTTCAGGCGAGGTTTCATCCGTATCGAAGCCGTATGGATCATCAAAATCGAAAGCGAAAAGATACATCGTTGAAAGCTGTTTACGGCTCTTTTTGTCACTGCGCTGTATGCGGCGGATCAGCCCGCGCGCTTCCAGGTCATCAAGGTATCGGTTCAACGTGCCCCTTGAAATCTCACAGTCATCTGCCAGCGTTTCCTGAGACGGAAAACAACCATGATCCTTATGGTGCCGGTCGCACAATTGCCAAAGGATGATCTTTGCCGTGGGCTTCAAACCCCGCCGCGCAATCGCCCAATTCGTCGCCTTGTGGCTCATTCTGCCCTCACACGCTTATTGGCACGGCGAAAACCGTGCACCAAACTTGCCCAATTTCGGCCCATCTAGCTGCGGGCCTGCCGCCCTCTGCGGCCCCGTTCGCGGCCTCTTTTGGGCCATCGCGCAGGTATTTCTAATCTTTCACAGCCTCTCAGGGCGGCGGCTCCGGTGGTGGTTTTTCTATGAGAGCCCCCTGCGCTTCCGCCTGCATTGCAGCAGACAGTATTCGCTCCCATCCCCGTTTTGAGCCGCGCTTGACGACTTTGGCGATGTAATCTCTGTTCTTGAAACCCAATGCGAGAGACGCCGCACTCATGGACGGCCATGTCTGTGAACCAACGGTAAAGGGAATAGATTTCCACGGGTTGTACCGCTTGGGACGGACCAGCCGATCTGGATCACCTGCAATCACAGCGCTGTAAATTCGCGCCTTCGGCATACGCAACGCCTTGGCCGCGTCCGCCACGCTTTCATACCTCGTGCATCCGATCCGAACTGGATAGGGGGCAACGCCTGTTGTGCGCAGGCCGACACGATCCAAACACCCTTTTCGCAGTCCGAAATAGACCGCGCTTTTTGACACCCCCAAACACATAGCTGCGTCTGACACATCAGCATAGGTAACGCCTCGTATCTCAAGGTTCTGGTGTTTTACAGGCGCGCCCGTCAAACAACTTTCAGCCTCGCGCTTAATCTCCGACATTGTTCCACCCACCTTGTTCCGCCCAACCACAAGCGACGGCTTGGCGCTCCAGATCTTCCAGCAGGGAAAATGCATCCTGTCCGACATCCACCCCCGGCAAGGCTTCGATAGCGGCGCGCAGTCGCTCACCTGCAAGCCGCGGATAAGTATCGACCGATGCCAAGAACTCGCGCACCGCGCGCTTTGCGTCCGGCTGATCTTCGCAGCACCCTAAAAAAGCGATCATCAACGCCAACTTGTCAGACAGCCGCAGCTTGCCAGTCCGGGCCTTTAAGGAAACGGTGACTGCCAAAAGGCCAAAGGCTTGTAAGGGACCGCGTTCATCCATCACAGCAATGCCCCCTCAGGCTTGCGAAGATGTTCGGGCACAGGTGGATAATCTCCGGGACGGGTCAGCAGCTTGCGACATGGCGCGATGCGCTGTTTCTGCGTCGGGCCGGTATGATCCTTGCTGAACACCAGCCATTGATACGCTGTGGCGGTGCTGGGCTTGACCATCTTGCCGACCGGCGGCGCATCAGGGTCTATCGGCTGTTTCTTGTCAGGCTGCCAAACTGGCACATCAGGATCCAGCAACACACCGCGCCACATCACGACCCGCTCAACAAACGGCAAGGCAAGCACCTCAGGATGATCGCGAAACAGCTGCTCGTACCGCGCCCGCCCCTCATCAAAAGCAACCCGCACAAGAACAGCCACGTGATTTGCCACCGCCAGCCCGCGCAAGATGAAATCGACGGCCAGGCGGAACGGTGGGTTTGTGATGATCCAATCAACCTTGGGCAGATCAGCGCCCCATTCAATCAGGAAGTCACAGATTGTGTCCTGATCGGCATAACCATAGTCATTTATGTCGCTGGCATAGATCTCCTTAAAGAACTCCCCCAACGGTTCCGCCATATAGCCACGGTTGCAGGCCGGTTCCCAAACGCGGCTGTCCAGAATTGGATAGCCCAATTCGATCAGCATCTTGCACAGGGCACGGGTGGCCCAAGGCGGTGTGGGGAAATCGTCGAAGCTGTCTTTTGCTTCGGATCGTTGCTGCATCACGGCGCTGGAGCGGTTTTGGGTCATGTCACCACCACCGAAATCTGGGCCTGACAAAAATGAACCGCCAATCTAAGGTTGTGCAGAATCAAATTGAATGGAGTTTTAAGATGAAAGTAATTGCTGCCCTTGGATTGATTGCGGTGCTGATCACCGGATGCGCTGCACCTGTTGTCGCTACAAAACGCATACCAATTTCCAAAAGCCAAACGGCAACGATTAAAGAAACAACCGCCTATAATCTTAAAGACCCAGGCTCCGCCCAGTTTAGGAACATCCGTCAAATCGAGCGCACACATCAGGACGGAACGAAATCCCTCTTGGTGTGTGGAGAAGTGAATGGAAGGAACGCTTTTGGAGGCTATGTGGGGTTCAGTACATTCCACGGAACATTGCAGGGACGTAAATTTAAGCTGAATGGAATCGGCAATGCTGACACCAACTGGCTCTATGTCGCGAACTGTCCCGGCTAGGACGTCCAAGAAAACTAAAGCACCGGACCAGAATTGAAAAACTTGTCCGGTGCTCCTAGAAAAGCTGAACCACGCCGCACACATCACCCCGCACCACGCTCAATCTTTTTGCTCAAAAACTTTTGAAGAGGCACCAAACGGCCCGCCCCCCATTCCAGCCCGATACCCAACGCTGCCAGCAGCGCGATCAGGCAATTCACCAGCCAAAGGACCGGATAGAGGCAAAGGCGCATCATGCCCCCTTCCCCATAAAATCAATGAACTTTTGACCATGGCGCAGGCAGGCAAGCGTGGTCGTATCGCCAGACGGCGCATTTATCCCCTGCCACCAATTCAGCGCAGTTTGATACCGCACCCCATAAATAACGGCAACTTCTTCAGCATTGTCATAGTTATCATGAAGGAACTCGGCGAACCGGTCCTTGAAGAATGCCTTAAAACTGCGCGGGTCAAAAACTTTGGTTAATGACATTTGAGTAGGTCCCATCCTAGGTTTCACTTGCAAGGACGAAACTGGTTTTGGATGGGAGAAGGAACGGGGTGCAGCAGTCATGTTGCACCCCGCAACTTGGAGGGAAACCCGTCAGGCCAATCCATCGGATGATCATATGAACAAATCACTCTGCATCGCCTTTATTCCCTGCCTCGGTTGGGGCTGGGTTTGCAGCGATGTGAGCCCGTATGCGGTCGATGGTATCCGCCCTTGGAAATGACTGACCTGACGCCCATTTTTCCCAAGTTGTGCCGCTTAGCCCAACCAATTTTTGAACTACCGTGCCCGGCTGTCGTCCGCAGCGCTCAGCATATTCACGAACTTCTTCAAGAAACTTATCCATATGACAGCACTAGGTTTAAAAACCTACACAGTCAAGGGATTTTAAACCTAGTGCCGAATGCCGCACAATGTGGGATCAAAAACCCATGACCAGCCCAACCTTCACCGAGCGCCTTAGAGCTAAAATCGACTCTGACCCCAACCTCACGGAAGCAGGGTTAGCAAAAAAAGCTAATTTGGACACAAGCACCATTCGACAAATGCTTGCGAAAAACCGCTCGCCGAGAATGAACACTGCAGAGAAAATCTGTCGCGCACTTGGCACAACCGTCGAAGAATTCATGCTCGACAGCGATTCCAAAGAAGAGAGAGATATTGCTCTCCTAGTATCTCGCCTATCACTCGATCTCCGCCAGAAGCTCTTAAGTTACGGAGAAGGACTTCTTGACGCTCAAGATCATACTCCTGAAGAATCTGACGAAGAAGAATAATTACCTCAATACGGCCCATACACCCCCATTCCTCAAATTTTTACTACCGCCCCAAAAGGCGAAAAAAAGGGGTGGTCGCTGCAAGGCTACGCCGTGCGATTCTCACCTACAACATTAAGCTATGAGAACATTAAGAGAACGTCCAGACGGCAGATTTACTGCCGACTATCACCCCCTCCACTAGTGGTTGTAGGGCAATCATAGAAATGCCATTGTGGCTGAAACGGGCAAAGGGCTGCCGCTTCCTACAGAAGTAGTTATTTCAACGGCACCCAACCACGAACCAAATTGCATTACGAGGATTTCTCAAATGAACGAACCGAAATCAGACCTAGTCTCATCCGCAATGGCAAACCAAGCAGAAAAGCGCCAATTGACTGCAACCTTTGACGAAAGCACAGGCCTCTCTTGGCTCTGGGCGTTTCTGTTTGGGCCGATGTATTTCTGGGTCCACGGCTTCGTTGCGAGAGGCTTTGTGCTCCTTTTGATCTGTATTTGCACCTTGGGTTTCGGAATACTTATTGCCCCTTTCATCGTTTATCCCGCATGGCGAAAAAGAGCGGAGCGCAAAGCCGATGACATGGTGACCATCGCAAACGCCCGCGGATCAAGATAGCCAGGGCAACAGCCACTCTTACTGGCTGATTCGAATTGAAATGGGTTTTAAAACCTAATAAGAATTGACTTAGGTTTAAAAACCTATAAACCATGCACCCATACCCACTGGAGATTGGATGCATGAACATTAATCAAATCACTATCACTTCTATGCCTGCGCAACCACTCACCCCCTGTGAATTGGTCAGCGACGACATGCTGCGCACTCTGGCCCGCATCGATGAAAGCCGTGCGGTTGGCGAAATCAGCGCCGAAGATCAAAGCATCTTGGCGATGTACCTGCCCGACATCTGCGGCGAACTGATTGCACGCCGCGCCGCCATGCGGAGCGAAGACGGCGGTGCACCCTTTACGGATCCGCACAATCATGCCGAAGAAATCGCAAATGCCCGCGCCGGTTTTTTCACCCCGCCGAAAGACGGGGTGCCGGTATGACCACGGATGATGAAACGCGGCTGGCAGATGCCCGCGCCATTTTGGCCGACATCGCCCATCACGACGATTTCACAGCACAACGCGCGGCTTCCACCGTCTGTGCATTGAGCGACGATGCCAGAGAGGTGAAAGACGCCCGCCGATTGGCAAAGCGCCTTGAAGGTGCGGCAGCATAATGACTGCGGTTGATCATCCACGCGTTTATGCCGTCCTGCGCCAGACCTCAGATGTAAAGCCGTTGAACTGTCCCCATTGGCCGGAATGCGCCTGCCCCGGCGGAACCACACGCCCGGAATGCCCCGTTTTAAAAAGCTGTAAGGGCGCGCAATGAACGCCCCAGGACGCCAAAAGTTTGACGATCTTAATCCCGCCCAGCAGGCAGGTATCATCTGCAACGATGACCGCTTTCAGAAGTTTGCAGCGACCCGCAGCGGCTTGCCCGGTGAGCAATTCAACACCTCCGCCGCCGCCGAGTACCTGCGCACCGTTTGCCAGATCACCAGCCGCCGCCAACTGAACCACAGTGGCGAAGCCAAGGCCCGCTTTCACATCCTGCGTACCGAATTCGACGCATGGACCGGAAAAATCGCAACCCCAAGAGAGTAAGGAACCTTCACGTGATGACCGCCCAAAAACCACCTACTGAAATTGTAAAGCACAAACCAAGTGACCCATATGCAATTCGGACAATCGAACAGCTTTTTGCGCTATTTGATGGCGGCGATTTCTTAGCCGAAGTCCTTAAAGGAAATCAGCAGCTCCAGATTGACATGATGGATCACAAAGAGCTTCACGGCTCAAAAGGCTGCAAAGGCCAAATGTCGATCCAGATTAACTACGCACTCAGCAAACGTGGTGATGTCGATATGGGTGCAACTGTCAATTTCACACCACCAAAAGCGCCGCCCGCTTCTGCATCTGCCTACATCGACGATAACGGGCAAATGACACTCTACAACCCCATGATGAAGCAAATGCAGGGCGGCGTTCGCGATGCCACCCCGCATGACCCGGAAACGGGCGAAGTGCGCGACGTTTAACCCCGAAAATCAACTCCAGCAAAGGAACTGACCATGTCAGACAAGACAGACAACCCCGCCGCCCTGCGGCACGAAAACCCGGCAGAAACCATGCGCGATGTAATGGCCGACCTGATGCACCACACCATTGTGGATGCCGATCCCGAATGGAACCCAAGCGCCGCCGACCTGATCACGGTGCCCGAAAAGCGCAAGGTGGTCGATGTCTCGACATACCGCCGCGATGCGCTGGAATTCATGAAGCCCGCCCGGCGCATAGGCACCGCCCGCTTTGCCGACCTGCAAAGCATCATCGCATGGGCCAATCGCTTCAAGGGCGACACGTCAGCCCTGTTTGCCAATCCTGACATGGAAGCACCGACGCTGACCTGCATTGCGGACTATCACGCCGCTGGCGCAGTCGACGTGACCACAGCGACAGGCGATGCAAGCGCGCGCCATTGCCACCACCGGGCCATCTATGACTTCCCGCTGTCGGAAGAGTGGAAGGCATGGATGGGCGTGTCAGGTGAACCGCTCAAGAAAGACAATCTGGGCGAATTCATCGAAGCGCAGGCCAAGGACATCATGGACCCGTCGCCCGCCATCCTGAAGGGCGGTGTCAGCGACAAGAACCAGCCATGGGAAAACCGCCTGATCGAAACCGCCCAAAAGATCGAAGGGCGCTATGGCCAACTGACCCAGCTGCTGGCGATGTCCAAGCAGTTTCAGGTGCATGAAACCAGCAATCTGACGGTAAAGACCAACCGGGACAGCGGCGAACAGGAAATCCAGTTTGTCAATGAACACAAAGCCCCGGACGGCAAGCCGCTTCAGATCCCGAACCTGATCATCATCGCCATCCCCGTCTTCATGGGCGGCGCGCCCTACCGGATGCCCGTGCGCTTCCGCTATCGCAAGCTGGGCGGCGAAGTGCGGTTCATCCTGTCGATCTACAATCCCGAAAAGGCATTCGAAGCCGCCTTCAAGGAAGCGGTCGAGGCAGCAACCTCCGAAACCGAATTGCCCACATTCATGGGCACGCCCGAAAGCTGATTTCTCTTTCTGGTCCTTGGCAACAGGGGCCAGCGACGGAAACCAGAAGAGTACCGGAAATGAACACAGCCTTCTTACTTATGGCCCAATACGATGGCCAAGCGGTGATACCGGCGGACAGGGTGCGCGCAGACTATTTCTCGCACCTGACCCTTCCTAAATTCCTTCGCAAGATTAGCGAAGGCCAGTTGGCCCTGCCCATTGTGCGCATGGAGACCAGCCAGAAATCCGCCAAGGGTGTCCACCTTCAAGATTTGGCCGACTACCTGGACGCCCGCCGGGCGGTCGGGCAGCGAGAATTCAAGCAGATGTATGGTTGAATTTTCAGCTACTGAAAGGATCGATCATGCTTTGCAAAGCTTGCGGCGGATACCGAACCGGACCTTGCTCTGACTGTGAAGATGGCGAATGCGTCATGAATTGTGGGCCAGCAGTCGTAGATGTACGCGGCATCTTTGACGCCGCCAACGCTGAGATAGAGGCATCTGACAAACACGCCGTTGTGTCCGCCGATGAAGCGCGAGCAATGCGTGATGCGGTGCGCGGGATGATGGTCCGAATGGGTCTTTATGAAATTTGGCAGTTTGGAAAAGAGGACAAGATATGAGCCTAGAAGCTTGGGGGGACGAAAACCCATACGACGCAGATTATGACAGCTGGTCAGACCGCGCAATGGAGGCAGGTTGGGAAGATCTGGAGGACCATTCCCCCGGCGCTGTGGCTATCCTTCGTGAGCGGGAAAGACAGGAGACCAAGGAAGGTTGGTCACCCGAACACGACGATGAGCATACCGATTGCAGCATGGCAATGGTTGCTGCGCTCTACGCTGCACCCGATCCGATCTACACGGCGGAAGTGATCAAAGGCGATAATGACCGCCCCTACTTCTTTGGATTTGATGACCCTTGGCCTTCAAATTGGGATGACGACTGGGACAAGCGACAGGTTCATGATCGCCGCCGTCAGCTTGTGATCGCTGGCGCATTGATTGCCGCCGAGATCGACCGGCTGGACCGTCTCGAAAAAACTGCAACCTAAAGGACACCCAATGGCTTGGACGCAGGAAGAAATCGACGATGAGATGCTTTCGCATACCGACTTTGAATGTTGGGAATGCCAAGGCGAAGGCGTCTACCACGATGAATGCGAGTGCGAGGCATTTGAGGACTTTTGCGCTTGCGCAGAACCGACACCGCGCCGCTGCAATTCATGCTCCGGCACAGGGCGTCAAGACGACGCATAGAAAGGACGTACCATGCCTGACGAAATCACCATCACCAAGCGCCGGATCGAAGCCTGTGCAGCGCAGGCACACATGAACGCGCGGAACCATGGCGGCGATGCGGCAACCGCCGCAGCTGACATCATGTGCGCGTTCGTTCTGCTTTCCGTGAAATCCGGTGCAGACCCAGAAAAAGCCAAGGCCGCAATGTGGGATCACGCCAAAGTCGTGGTCGCTAATTTCTGGCCTGCCGAAACCCTCAACTGATTGGAACCGTCAGACCTATGGAAAAGACTGCAACGATATCTGACTGCGGCCAATACCGTTACCAGCTTGGGCGCACGTGGGACGACGGGCCTATCGCGCGGTTCATCATGCTAAACCCAAGCATCGCCGACGCAGAAACGGACGATCCCACAATCCGCCGCTGCATTTCGTTCGCAAAGCGCGAGGGCGCTGGCGCTATCTCTGTCGTGAACCTGTTTGCTTTTCGCGCCACGAAGCCCGCCGACATGATGAAAGCCGCTGATCCGATTGGGCCAGAAAACAACGACCACTTACGAGAATGGGTTGGGCATGAATTCGGGTTTTCAAAGCTGGTCATCGCCGCATGGGGTGCCAGCCCATTCGCCGCGAAGAGGTTCAAGCAGATCCGTGATCGCGGTGTGATCGACACGCAGTATTGGCGATGCCTCGACAAGACCAAATCAGGCGCTCCGAAACACCCACTTTACATCAAGGGCGATGCGCCCCTGATCAACCTCAACTAATTGGACGCCCAACATGCCCAGCACAACCACCACAGTCTATGCCGTAATCAAGGCAACCATTGAAATCCCGGTAAGATCCAGCAGCCCTCAAGAGACGCTTGAGGAATTGCAGCGGGTGTCACTTAAAGAGGGCGAGGCAATCCTGCGCGGACACCTGCCCGAAAAGTTTCGCCTTGTCGGAAATCCTGAATTTTCACACGCCGTCGTGCGTACTGCTTGAGGGACCGCCCGTGGAACATATAGCCAAACTTGCAAACCCCGACAATCGTTGCGACGACTGCGCTAAATTTCGTGGTGACTGGTGTTGCACCATGAATTGCAGCAACGCCGAGACGGTCATGTTCCGCCCGATGAGTGAGACAAAAACACTTGAGGTGCGGCTGTGCGAAGATGGTCAGCCACGCTGGCACCAGTCCACCCGTGAAGGCTGGGAAGTTGTTGGAAGCGCGAATGGCGCGACCCTCACAATGAAGGCATCGCACTTCGCAAACGGGTCAAAGCTAACGCTGCAAGAGCCGATTGATACGGCATCATCATAAAGGACCGCATGTCGCGGCCATAACCAAGGAGACCACTATGTCTAAAGACGAAACAGCCATTGAGGCGGAAATCCAGAACAAGGGCCTGACAGCCAAGCGAATTACGCCCGACATGCTTGACGCTGAAATCGCTAGTGAGGATTTTCATGTGTTTGGCGGATCATGCCTGACGGTGTGCGCCCTGACACTCAAAAACGGTTTTACCGTAACCGGTGAAAGCGCCTGCGCATCGCCAGAAAACTTTGACGCAGAGATCGGCGAAAAGATTGCCAAAGCCAACGCCCGAGAAAAGTTGTGGCCGCTACTTGGGTTCCGCTTGCGCGACGAACTCTCAGCATAATTTCGACCGCTCTGGCCCTCGGGTCAGAGCCTTACACAAAGGACAGATAGCATGGAAAAGAAACCAGTTGGAGCATACCGCAACGCCTCAACGACAGGCTGGACGGCCTATGACAAAGACGGCCTCACATGGAACGTCGATGCTAGCGCGGCAGAACAGATCGAGGCCGACCGCGCAGAACGCAATCTCAAAGCTGGGAAGTCAGCATCATAAAGGACCGACGACATGCCCGATATGAACAGGATCGTTAACGCCCTGACGCCAACAGGAAACACCAAAGCCGCTTACATTGGCGAGTTTGAATTTTCGGTGACCACCATTGATGAAAACGGCGACGAGCAATCGCAGATGGTTTCCGTTCCTTGGACAACAATTAAAGAGATCATGGGCGCAATTTCTGCGCGCGCAGGTCTGCACATATAAGGACAGAAAACATGTCACTGCCCGCATTTGACCACCAAGGGCCCTGCATAAATCTACGCAAGGTCACTCTCAGCGAGAGCATCGATCCTTTGGGTACAGGCGAATATGTGAACTGGGATATAGATCGCGAAATCTTTGATGCTGTGAACTTCCAAGCGCAAGCACTGGTGATGTCAGGTGATGAAATCTTGCGAGAAGGAGCAGAATTGCATGACTGGTCCCGCTTTGGAGACAGCGTAACTGAGGCCATCGGAGACGCCGTAAAATTACGAGATAAAATCGGCGAAAAGGTGGATACATTGGTGATCGCACGGTTGGTATTGACCCCCGCGCTATTCGCCCAAAAGAGCGCATTCTACTGCCATCATGTCAGCATACATCATGCGATACCACGCTGGGGCTTCAAATGGGTCGATGGGAATCCTGAAAATCTCTGCAACCTCAAAAAGAGTACCGCGGAATTCGAAGTTTGGCGCAACGGAGAATACACCGAACAATGGCAGCTTGCCGAGCGCGTCATGGAAGAATGGCCAGCGCTTGATGTTGCTGGTGATCGCCGCAAAAAACCATCGCCATAAAGGACTACACCAATGACCAGCCAATCCCCGCATGAACATTCATTGGATACTGAGGATGCCAGAAAACGATTTGCCGAGGATCTCGAACAACTGAGGGACAACCTCGAATCCCGCTTTCACCAGCACCTTGAAGAGGGCCAGCCTGTTGCCGCAATGGAAGCTAGACTGCTAGCAAGATTGATCGAAAAACGGGATTTTGAAGCCGCGAAACGATGGGCCGTAGAGTACCAGGGCAGCTTGGATAGCGGGGCTTAGCGCCCTCTATTCATTGAAACCGAACAACAATCTGAACAACATAAATTGTAAACTTCATTCACTTCACTGTTATTAATTGTAAATTTAATTACAACTTCCAATCCATCATCGGGGCGACAGAAAGCCGTGCGTGTTGATCAAGCAGCATGTCGGGTCTTTGTAGTTGGGACGTCAGTAGCGTCCCCTTTACGCCACCAACCGCCGTTCCACAATCCGCGCCATGATCGAGGCACCGACGGGCAGCACCTCGGGATCAAGGAAGAAGCTGGGGTTGTGCAGCCCTGCGGTGCCGGAATGACCGATCCGGCAATAGGCACCGGGAATGACCTTGAGCATATCCGCGAAATCTTCCGAACCGGTCGCAGGTTGATCGGTGTCGCTGATGTTCTCGCGCCCCACGATGTCAGCGGCAGCCTCCATATATGCATCCGACAGTTCGCTGTCGTTCATCAGCACGTCAAAGACATTGCGCACATCGATGTTGATCGTGACGCCATAAGCCACTGCAAAACCCGCACAAAGTTCGCGCATGCGGGTTTCGGCAAGGGTGCAGACTTCATCCTTGAAATAGCGGATCGTACCCGCAAGGGTCGCCGTATCTGGCACCACGTTATAGGCGGCACCGGCGTGCAGCTGCGTGACGGACAAGACACAGGTGTCCAGCGGGGCCACATTGCGTGACAGGATGGTTTGCAGGCTGCCCACCAGGTCAGACGCGATCACCAGCGGGTCGCGTGATTGATGCGGCATGGCCGCGTGGCTGCCCTTGCCCTGCACCGTAATGTCGAAAAAAGATGCGCCTGCCATCGCCGCCCCTTTGCAGATCCCCACAGATCCCGGTGTGCCATTCGGAGAGTTGTGCATGCCGTAAACCTCGTCACAGGGGAACCGGTCAAACAATCCGTCCCTGATCATGTCACGCGCGCCGCCAAGCCCCTCTTCCGCGGGTTGGAAAATCATCACGGCTGTCCCCGCAAAATCACGGGTTGCCGCCAGATGTTTCGCCGCGCCCAACAGCATGGTTGTATGGCTGTCGTGACCACAGGCATGCATCACACCGGGATTGGTCGAAGCGTAGGCAAGGTTGGTCTCCTCGCTAATCGGCAGCGCGTCCATATCCGCACGGACCCCGATCCGACGCGGCCCTGCGCGCTTGCCTTTGATGATCCCGACAACACCGGTCTGGCCAATGCCCACATGCACCTCGTCGACACCGTATTCGCGCAGCTTATCCGCAACGATGCCAGCGGTGCGGGTTTCGGTGAACCCGATTTCAGGATGGGCATGCAGATCCTTGAAGATCTCCGTCAACTCTTCCGTGCTGGCGTCTATGATGGGCAGAACAGCCATGGTGTTTCTCCTATAATCGGGGCGTCAGCCCACCAGTGAGGGCAGCCACAAAACAATGCTTGGGAAGGCAACCAGCAGTGCAATTGTCACACCATCTGCCAGGAAGAACGGTGTCACACCTTTGAAAACGTCCTGAACCGTCAGATCATCGCGCACACCGGCGACCACAAAACAGTTCAGACCAATCGGCGGGGTGATCAGACAGAACTCTGCCATTTTCACCACCAGAATGCCAAACCAGATGGCACACATCTGCCCCGACATGCCAAAGGCCGAGTCCGCCGCCAGTACGTTTTCACCGCCATTCAGCGCCATCACCGCCGGGTACACCACAGGCAAGGTCAGCAGCAACATACCGATGGCATCCATGAACATGCCCAGCACCGCATAGGCCAATAGGATACAGATCAGGATGGTCAGCGGGGCCATATCAAGTGAGGTGATCCAGCTTGCAAAAGCATCCGGCAGTTCAGCAAAGCCAAGGAAGCGCACGTAGATCAACACGCCCCAGATGATGGTGAAAATCATCACCGTCAGCTTGGCCGTGTCCAGCAGCGCCTCGCGCAGCTGGGTCCAGCGCATGCCTTTCCACAGGGCCATCAGGAACACGATGAACGCGCCCACGGCGCCACCTTCGGTCGGGGTGCCCCATGCATCCCCAAAGGGGTTGTAAACAAAGAAGATGATGATGATCACAACCGCAAAAATCGGCGATGCCGGTGGGATAGAGGCAAACCGCTCGCCCCATGAATAGCCTGTGACCGGCGGGCCAACATTTTTCCAGATCATCGCAATGCCGATGATCAATGCGGCGTAGACCACCGCAGAAAATGCACCGGGGATAAAGCCCGCGAGCAAAAGTTTACCCACGTCCTGCTCCACAATGATCGCATAGATGACGAGGATCGCCGATGGTGGGATCAGAGAGGCCAAGGTGCCCCCTGCCGCAACCACACCGGCGGCGAATTGTTTATTATACCCGATCTTCAGCATTTCGGGGATGGCGATACGGGCAAACACCGCTGCCGTGGCCACCGATGCACCGGATACTGCGGCAAAACCGGCCGTGGCAAAAACGGTCGAGACCGCAAGCCCGCCAGGCACCCATGCGAACCAGCGTTTACAGGCCTCGAACAGGGCTGTGGTCAGTTTGGCGTAATAGGCCAGATAGCCGATCATGATGAAGACCGGGATCAACGACAACACCTGCGCCGAGACTTTGGAATGCGGTGTAAGACCCGCAATTTTCACGCTGATTTCAACGGCTTTCCAGAACCTGTCGGGATCATAGTCAAACCCGTTCCAGCGCAGCCAAACCAGCCCGACAAACCCGGCCATCGCGGCGGCAAAGGCCACGCGCATGCCAAGCACCACAAACACCAGCATCCCCGCGGACACCCATATGCCAATCTCAATCGGTTCCATCAGGATGTTCCCAGTTCTAGTTGCATCGGCTGGCCTTGTCTTTCGCTCTGGACGAACGGGCCCGTCGAATGGTTATTTTTAATTTTTCTTGGAAACATCTTAGTCAGCCCCTTCCAGCGCCTTGGCCTCAAGCATGGCCTGTTCCGCAACAGAAAGGTTCAGTGGTACCGCCACCGGGTTTTCCAGCCCAAGCACCAGCGCGCGGCCATATCCCCAGGTTTGCAACAACAACCGCAACACCAGCACGCCAAAAGCAATCGGCACCACAAGTTTGCTGGGCCAGATCGGCAGTCCTACATCAATGGAACTGTCACGACTGCACAGCGGGCGGGCGCAATCAAAGGAACGGTCGAAATGCTCCCATGCGCCATAGGTCAGCGCGACAATAAGGATCAGGATCAAGACTACGGAGACCAGTTCGAACAGCCACAGCACACGGCCCTTAAGCGCGGAAACCAGCATATCCATGCGGATATGGGTGCCGTCGCGCTGCACATAGGACACGCCCATGATGGCGATAATTGGCATCGCGGCTTCGATGTAATCGACATACCCCATCATCGGTGCGCCAAAAAACTTGCGCGATGTCACCGAATAGGCGGCGAGAAACATAAGGGAGAATATCGCCAGGCCAGAAAGCAGCGCACAAAAACGCTCGATCGGCAGCAACATTCGGTCAAGTTTACTGAGGAGACTGGAATCTTCCAGCACTGCGGCCGAGCCTGCCATGGCGATATCCTTTGTTTTGGAGGGGTGGCGGGGTTATCCCCGCCCTACGGCATATTGCACCGCAGGGCGGGGTTGATCCCGCCGGTCATGTCACCGGCTTAGCTGCCGCTTTTGGCATCCGCCAATGTCTTGACCACCAGATCATAAAGCTCCTGACCCGGCAGGCCCTGCGCTTCCATGTCTGCAATCCATGCGTCACGTGCAGGGGCCGCAGCCGCCGCGCGGAATTCCTCGATCACTTCCGGTGCGATCTCGACCTTCTTGACGCCCTTCTCTTCCAGCACCGAATCCCACTTTTTCAGCAATTCGCCGTAGTTGGCCAGATAGTGGTCCAGTGATTCCTCCACGGAGGAATCCAGCGCTTCACGCTCTTTATCCGACAGTGATTCATAGGCGTCGATGTTCACAACAACCGGGCAGTTCACAGTGCCGGGGTTCAGGTTGGCCGTCCACCAATCCGCCTGATTGATCGTGCCAAAGGACAGATGCGCGTGCTGGGCAAAGGCCACAGTATCCACAACCCCTGATTCCATCGCCTGATAGGCCTCAGTCGCGGTGACCGATGTGGGCACAGCGCCAACTGCTTCAAACGCGCGGCCCAGACCACCCGTTGCACGTACACGCATGCCTTTGAAATCTTCCAGCGTCATGCGCGGATCTCCGGTGCCCACAATATTGTACTGTGGCATGGGCGAGGTCATCAGCAGTTTTGCGTTCCACTGCGCCATTTCTTCGGCGGCAGCAGGATGCGAATAGACCGCTTTGGAAACCGCACGCTCTTGCTCCAGGTTCTCAACGCCAAGGAACGGCAGTTCAAGCACAGTCACAACGCGGTTTTTATCCGCATGATAGCCGGCGCAGAACTGGGCCATCTCAAAGGCACCGATAGAGATACCATCAAGATTCTCGCGGTTCTTGGACAGGCCGCCATAGCTGACGTTCATGGTGAATTCGCCACCGGTTTTTTCGCTGACCAGTTCGGCCAGCTTTTCAACATGCTCTGTAAAGGCGCGGCGCTTGCCCCAGACGGACACGTTCCATTCTGTGGCCGCAGCCTGTGATGCAAACGCGAAAGAGATGGCGCAGACAGCTGCGCCGCTCAAGAATTTAGTCATTGGTGTTTCTCCCGTTGATGCGCCCCTCCCCGGGGCGCTTGCACCGAAGTTATCGCGCGGCAGAGGCGCTGCCAACCCCCGCCGCGCCCGCCAACAGGCAGTTGCCCAAGTTTCCCATGTTACGCCCCGGCAAACACGACGATCACACCCTAAAAGCGAATAAAACACCCAAAACACGCCCGTTGGATGCAACTTCCAGACTGGCCTTTAGTCGCAAACAGGCTTACCATCACGGCCGGAACGATCTCAGAGATTGACAAAAATACGCCCCAAACCGCCTAAAATAAGCTGGTTTACACTACAGAATTTACAAAACCTTAGATTTTCGGGAAAAACCTTTACAAGGAAATCCCCCCATTCCAGTTGCTTATTCCCTTCCGTTCACAGCCCGCTATGATCGCGCCGAGGAGCGGGAAAGCGTTTGGACCCAGTTCACATGCTGCCCCGAAAAGACTGCCAAGGGAGGGACCTACATTGTCTGATACAGCTGCAAAAACCTATCCGCCGTCGGATGCCATGGCCAAGGGGGCACATGTCAACGCCGAGACCTACACACGCATGTACGAGGCTTCGGTCAGTGACCCCGATGGGTTCTGGCGTGAACAAGGCGAGCGGGTTGATTGGATCAAGCCCTTCACGCAGGTCAAAGACGTTGATTACACCTTGGGCAATGTTCACATCAATTGGTATGCGGATGGTGAGTTAAACGTTTCGGCCAACTGTATTGACCGCCATCTTGAGACCCGCGGCGATCAAACCGCCATTATCTGGGAGCCTGACAGCCCCGATGACGAAGCAAAACACATCACCTATAAAGAGCTGCACGCCAACACCTGCAAAATGGCCAATACCCTGCGTGACCTTGGCGTGGGTAAAGGCGACCGGGTGATCCTGTATCTGCCAATGATCCCGGAAGCGGCCTATGCTATGCTGGCCTGTGCCCGTATCGGCGCGATCCATTCGATTGTGTTTGCCGGTTTCTCGCCGGACGCGCTGGCTGCACGGATCAACGGGTCTGAAGCCAAAATCGTGATCACTGCAGACGAGGCCCCGCGCGGCGGGCGCAATACGGCACTGAAAACCAATGCGGATCAGGCATTGTTGCACTGCAAGGACACGGTGAAATGTCTGGTGGTCAAACGTACCGGCGGCCAGACAACCTGGGTCGAGGGGCGCGACTATGATTACAATGCGCTTGCCGCAGAGGCGGCCACGACCTGCGAACCGGAAGTGATGAACGCCGAAGATCCGCTGTTTATCCTTTATACATCAGGCTCCACCGGCCAACCCAAAGGCGTGGTCCACACAACCGGTGGCTATCTTGTCTATGCGGCCATGACTCATGAAATCAGTTTTGATTACCATGACGGTGACGTTTATTGGTGTACAGCGGATGTGGGCTGGGTGACCGGGCACAGCTATATCGTCTATGGTCCGCTGGCCAATGGTGCGACCACGCTGATGTTTGAAGGCGTGCCGACCTACCCTGATGCCAGCCGTTTCTGGCAGGTCTGTGAAAAGCACAAGGTGAACCAGTTCTACACCGCACCAACAGCGCTGCGGGCCTTGATGGGCAAGGGTGATGATTTTGTCAAAAGCGCCGACCTGAGCAGCCTCAAAGTGCTGGGCACCGTGGGCGAGCCGATTAACCCCGAAGCGTGGAAATGGTACAATGAAGTGATTGGCGGCGGCCGCTGCCCAATTGTGGACACCTGGTGGCAGACCGAAACCGGCGGTCACTTGATGACCCCCCTGCCCGGTGCCCATGCCATGAAACCGGGTGCGGCGATGAAGCCGTTTTTCGGGATCAAACCTGTGGTGCTGGAACCCACATCAGCAGAAGAGCTGAAAGGCGATCCGGCGGAAGGGGTGCTGTGCATCACCGACAGCTGGCCCGGTCAGATGCGTACCATCTGGGGCGATCACGAACGTTTTGAGAAAACCTATTTCTCTGATTACCCCGGCTATTACTTCACCGGTGACGGCTGCAAACGCGACGCAGACGGCGATTATTGGATCACGGGCCGGGTGGATGACGTTATCAATGTTTCAGGCCACCGCATGGGCACCGCCGAAGTTGAAAGCGCGCTGGTTGCGCATGGCAAGGTCGCAGAGGCGGCGGTTGTCGGCTACCCGCATGATATCAAGGGTCAGGGCATCTACTGCTATGTCACCTTGATGGGCGGTGAGGAACCTTCGGAAGAGCTGCGCCTTGAATTGCGCAATTGGGTGCGGACGGAAATCGGCCCGATTGCTTCTCCCGATTTGATCCAATGGGCACCGGGCCTGCCAAAGACCCGCTCTGGCAAGATCATGCGCCGCATCCTGCGTAAAATCGCCGAAGATGACTTTGGCGCATTGGGTGATACATCGACGTTGGCAGAGCCTGCTGTGGTTGATGATCTGATCGAAAACCGGATGAATCGCAAATAATCATCCCAATCCGCACAAAATCGCCGCGATCCCGACCTGTTCTGGTCGGGGTCGCGGTCTACATTTGATCCACTGTGCATCTGGCGCATCAGAAAGGATCATACGTTGGGCATCTCTGGACAAATCATTACCGCCGTGTCACCGCAGGCCCGTATGGACCGCGACATGACCCCCTTTGACCCGTCTGATGGGCAGGCTTTGCGCAATGCTTTCGGGCGTTTTGGCACAGGTGTGACCGTGATCACCACGCAGACTGCACAGGGTCCGCTGGGGATGACCGCCAATTCCTTTTCTTCGGTCTCGCTTACCCCACCTTTGGTGCTGTGGTCGGCTGCGCTGCAATCAAAACGTCATGACGCCTTTGCGCAGGCCGAGCATTATTGCATCCATATTCTGGGCGCGGATCAGCGGGATCTGGCAAACCATTTTGCCGGACAGGGGCATGATTTCACCGGCTTTGACTGGACCCACGGAACCAGCGGTGCCCCCGAGCTTACCGGATGTCTGGCGGCCTTTCACTGCGAAAGATATGCGGTTCACACGGCGGGGGATCATTCGATCATCGTCGGCCAGATCACCCATGCCGCAGCCAGCGCCGGTCAAGGTGCGGGGCTGCTGTTTGATCAGGGCCGGTTTGGCACCTTCGCCGCACAGGGCTGATCCGCCTCAGTAATCCTTTTCAAAAAAGATCCCGATGCCGGAGTTACCATCCGACCCTAGCGTCGCCTTACCCTTGAGATGCGAGGTGATGTCTAGGTTCAGTGATACCTCACCGGTGCCATCTGACGCGGCAGTCACATCGGTATAGACATTGTCCGAGATATATTTCCCTGCACGCACCGCTGTTGCACCGTCATCGGTTGTTGTGACGTCCAGATCATCCAGCCCAAAGCCGGCCCGCAACTGGCTAATCACCCCCTTGCCGCCGCGTCCGGCCAATGTGGCCACCGCATTGGCCAGCTGCAGCGCTTGCAGGGGCGAGATTTCAGACAGGTTACGACCAAACAGAAGCTGCGCCAAAACCTCGTCTTGCGGGGCTTCCGGCGTGGATTCAAATGACACTTCCGGCGCATCAGCAGCGCCTTCCACCACCACACGAACCTCCCCGGTACGGGTCGCCGTAGCGGAAACAAAGCGGATATAGGGCACCAGATCGCCGCGGAACTGGATCGAGCCGTCGATCAGATCAAAACGTTTGCCCAGGATATCCAGCCGCCCACGCAGCAGATCAAACCGACCGGCGGAAATCACCCGGTTGGTGCTGCCTGTCACCGTCAACGCGCCCCCCAGTTCTGCGTCAAGGCCACGCCCACGCACAAAGATGCGGTTGGGCGCGTTGACCCGCACGTTCAGGCCAAAGCCAGCCCCTGAACTTGCCGCCGGATCGGCACCGGTGGTGACATTCTCAATCCCGGCCTTGCGTCGTGTTGCGATCACCGGACGGGTTGCACCGATATGGTTGATCGGTGGAATGTCCCCGATGCTGGTCAGCCCCGTCGATGGCACGCTGATTTCGGTTTCTCCGACATCAACCTGCCCCGATATCTGTGCCCCGCCGGTCAGTGGTCCTGCCAGACGCAAAGCACCGCTGACTGAACTGCGATAGAGTTTCGGATCGATCAAAACAATGTTCTGCAACCCGATGGCCAGATCCGCCGCCAATGCGCCGCCCAGCACAATGCCGCCATTTACATTGAGGTTACCGCCGTTGGATGCCTGTCCGGTTACGTCAATCTGAGCGCGGTTGTTGGAAAGCCGGATGTCTGCCGCAATCCCTTGCAGGGCAACACGCAGGTTCGGCGCGGTAAATGTGGCGTTGGATGTCTGGATCGTCCCGGATACGGATGACAGGGCCGGACGCCCGTTCACCGACAGGTCGAACCGCGCCAAGCCTTGCAGATCACGGGGGGCCAGAAACGGACGGCTAAGTCCCAGAGGGGCGGTGCCGATCGCATCCATGTTCAACGTCCCATCGGCGTTGACGCGCCCCGTCAGACGCGATTGCGTCCCCGCAGGACCCGTCGCATCGGACTGCACCACCCATGCATTACCTTGTTTTCGTGCGGAGCCTTGCAGGTTGAGCGGACCGTTCACCTTCTCCACCAATGCTCCGATATTGGGCATCGCAAAGGTGAAATCCACATTGGCCTGTGGGCCCGTCACCGTGCCGCGCACCGATGCGCGCGATGCATATGGGCCGCTGGCCTCTGTATCGACGATAATGCCACGCGTGGTCTGGCGCAGCGTACCATTGGCAGCCAGGGGGCCATTGATCCCCGGTGCAAGCGGCGCGACATTTGGCACGGAGAGATCAAAGACCAGTTGCATGTTCGGCCCCGTCGCCAGCCCCTCGACTGTGGCCTTGGCACCGTAAGGTCCGCTGGCTTGGGTATCGACCATGATCCCTGCGGGGGTCTGGCGCACCACACCCGACGCCGCCAAGGACCCGTTGATACCCGGGGCAATGGGGGCAACATTTGGCACCGCTACATCAAAGTTGAGCGCCATATTCGGCCCCGTGGCCAGCCCCTCAACCGTCGCCTTCGCACCGTAGGGACCACTGGCTTGGGTATCGACAAAGAACCCATTCTCTGTCTGGCGCAACTGGCCGGTGGCATTCAGCGGACCAGACACCTGAGGCACCAAAGGCTGCACATCAGGCAAGGAAACATCGAAATTCAAATCGACCGCAGGCGCAACCAGACCCTCAAGGCGGGCGCGGCTTTGATAGGGACCAGTCGCGTCGGTGGCGACCGACCAGCCATTCGGCCCGTTGCGCAGCGTACCTTTGGCGGTAACGGGGCCCTCGATCTGATCCGCGAAGGGTTTGACATCGGGCACGTCAGCGGTGAAATCAAGCGCGGCATCGGGGCCCGTTGCCAGCCCCTTGGCAGTCAGTGTCGCCCCATAGGGTCCATCTGTACTGGCATCCACGGACCAGCCGCGGCTGTCCTGGGTCGCGGTTGCACTGACCGTCACCGGCCCTTCATATTGTGGCAGCACCAATGAAATGTCGTTCAACCTGAAATCAGCCTGCGCGCTGCTGTCCTCAGTGCGCAACTGCGCGCCGCCGGTCAGGCTAAGCGCCTCATTCTCAAGCACCAGATCCCGCAGAACCGTGCCGTTCTCGTTACGTGTTGCGGCAAGGCTCAGGGTGGTGCGCCCGGCCATAACCGCATCAGCCTGTTCAATGCCCAATGCCAGATCGGTGGTGCTGCCCTGCGCGGTGAGATCAAACTGCCCGCTCAGCAGCCCAGCCTCGCCCTGCAAAGCCAGTTCGGTCTGCCCGTCCAGCTCACGCCCGGCAAGGGCAGAAAAACGGCTGAGATCGCGCGCATCAAGGCGCGCATCCAATTGAGTGGACAAACCGGTATCAATGCCGGAAATCTGCGCATTCCCCGTCAGCCCATAGTCATTGCCCGTCAAGGTCAGATCAGAGATCCGCAGCGGCTGATCTTCCACATAAAGAATATTTGCACGGCCCTTGATGGCGCGGCCCAAGGCCTCGGCCAGGGCGGTGTCACGCGGGTTGAGACCCGCCATGTCAAAGGTGACATCCCCGTCGAACTGCCCAACACGCCCCGCATCACCCAGCAGGGTCCCGTCAAGCGCAAGGGTCGTCTTTTCAATCGACAGATCCACCAGCGACAATTCGGTCATATCGAAGGTGGCTGAAATCGCATCCCCGTTGCTGGCATCGTAATCCACCCGCAAATCAACCGCATTCACCGTTGTGCCATCGCCGCCCACAGGCAGCAGGATCGCACTGCCGTCCGGGTTTGCAATCTGCCCTGTGATGTCGATCAGCGTGGGCCATTTATCCGCGTTCAGGCTCAGCTTACCAGCCAGATCCGCAGCCTCTGTTTGCAGCGCGAAATCCGCGATTTCAACCGCCCCATCCGCCTGTAACAGCGCATCAATCTTCAGGGCCACATCCTCGCCAAAGAAGGCCCGAAAACGCGGTGCCAGCAGTGCAGAGATATCGCCACCGATATCGGCCTGAACACGCCGGTCCGGCGTTGCAGAGGCGCGGCGCGGGGTCTGCGCACTTAGGATGATCTGCCCGGCCAGCCGGTCCTGACCGTCGGTTGCCACCTTCACATCCGCCGTAAAATCATCCAGCGGACCGGCACCGGCCACATTCAGGTTCACCGAGGGCTGGCCAGGAATATTCAGCAGCTTGGCCGCAATCCCCTCTTTCCCCTCGCTGAGGTTAAGCAGCAGATCAAGAATACTGTCGTCGCGGTTGAAATCCGCCTTGATCTCAAAGCTGCCGGGTCTCGCATCCGTGCGACTGGCCTGTAAATCAATTTTCCCCACATCATCGTTCAGCGTTGCAGCTGCCGTCACGGTCAGCTCTGCCGCCTCGCCCAAAATCGGGGCCCCAAGGCTGATCCGGTCGATAGAAAAACGCTCAAGCAGGATCGAAACCGGCAAATCGGGCAAGCTGAACGGCGCGGCTTCAGCATCGGGCAACGCCTCTGTTTCCGCGATCGGCAGCCGGGGCAGATCCAGCCGGCTGGCCGTCAATTGCTCCACCTCAAGGCGGCCGCGCAACAATGCCGAACGGTTCCAATCCAGCACAACATTCTCCAGCGTCAGCCAGATGCCGTCTTCGTCCGCGATGGTCATCCGCTGAAAACTTGCCTCAGAGCTGAGCGCGCCGCGAAAACCGTCGATGCTGACTGTGCGTCCCGCGCCGCTTAGCGCGTCCTGAATGGTGCGCGTCAGAAAGCTTTTGTCGTCATTCTGTGCAAATGCGGGAGAGATCACGCCCAGCGTGATGACAAAAGCGGTGACAAGGGAAATAAGGTAACGCATCAGAAGGATTGCCCGATGCCGATGTAGACCTGATAGTCCTCATCCGCTTCCGGTCCCGACGTTGGCACGGCAATGTCTACGCGAATAGGTCCGATGCCAGTGTTATAGCGCAGTCCCAGCCCCGCACCAGAATGCCATTCACCGGTGCCGTCATAAAACTCCTCGGCACCGACATAACCACCATCCACAAACCCAACTACGGAAAAGCTTTTGCTGACGGCCAGCCGCGCCTCCGCGGTCACTGCAAGGAAACTGCGTCCGCCGGTGATATTACCACCGCCCAGATCCACGCCCAGCGCCTGATAGGCCTGACCACGCACCGTGCCACCGCCGCCAGAATAAAACAGGTAATCCGCCGGTGCCTGACTGAGATCAGGACCATAGACCGACCCCAATTGACCACGCAGGGCAAAGGTGACCGGGCGGGCCGTGCCAAAAGTGCGATACACCCGCGCGTCCACTGAGGTGCGCAGCCCATTGTCCGATCCGCTAATCGCCAGAAACGGGGTCACACCCGCCTTGATGTAATAGCCACTGGTCGCGTTCAACGCATTGTCGCGATAGTCAAATTCAGCACTCAGCGGCAGGGTCAACAGGGTATATTCGTTTTCACCAAAGGCATCGCGCGTTTTGGCGCGGCGCAAACCGACACCCAATGTATAGGTGCGTTCTTCGGAGGCGATCCGTTCAATCCCGGCTTCCAGATCCAACTGACGGGAGAAAAAGTTCACTTCGTCCAACTGCTCGATCTTGGCCAATGCATAAAAATCAGTGTCTTCATTAAAAGTTGCCGGGCGTTCGAACCGTGCAGACAAAGAATAATCCTCGCCACCAGAATTGCCGCCGATACCGGAAACCTCGCCCGCGATGCGCAGCCGCTCCGCCCCGCCAAACAGGTTGCGGTGCAGCCAGAAGGCGCTGAGTGTCAAACCGTCAAGCGAGCCGAGTTCCGCCCCGTAGCCAAACCGGCGCGGCAGGGCTTCGACAACCTGCGCGGTAACCGGCAAGGTGGCATTCGGGCCAATATTGTCAGCTTCGATCAGAGCGACAGCGCTGAAAGCGCCGGTGCGGCGCAACCGCCCCGCAGCAAGGCGCAGCTCTTCTGGAGAATAAACCTCTCCCTCCGGCAAACCTGCGATGTCGATGATCCGTTCGGTACGTACCGCCTTATTACCTGAGACGCGCAAGCCACCAAACCGCAGCTTGGGACCGGGCGCAAGACGCAGGGTTGCATTGACGGTGCGGTCGGTGTGCTGCGCTGAAAGCTCCTGTGCGGCCAACTCTGCCTTGGCATGCCCCTGCCCGCGCCACCCGTCGATCCCTGCGGTCACGGTGTCTTTCAACACGCTGAGGCTGGCGGTCTGGCCGGTTGCAAACCCCTCCGGGATCTCTGTACCCGCGGCAACCGGTGCCATCTGGGCCTTGCCGAAACGAAACTGCGGACCGGTGTCCACCTTGATCACTGCCGTGGTGATCTGGCGTGGGGCCTGCACCGCCGGAATGGCGGCCGCATCCGTACCGTCCAGAGTAATCGTAATAATGGGGCCAAAATACCCCTCATCATAAAGCACGGCCAAAAGCCGCCCGTAATCCGCCTGCGCTGCGGCCACAACTTCCTGACTGCTTGGGGGGGCTTCTGCGCTGGATTGTTCGATCAACAAGGACCCGCCGGCAAGCGTGCGATACAGATCACTGTCGGAGGGCACCCCGGTCAGGGTCACCTCGGCCGCAGACAGAAATCCAGCCGCGGAGATCAAAATCCCTGCTGCCCCTGCCCTGATCATAGATTTCAGATGCATTCGCACTACCACATTTACCACACCGCATGCCCGTTGATTTCATCAGCCGCCTGCATACGGGCGCAGGCTGGTCTAATGTACGGATCTATTGCTTATCCACAAACGCCTAGCGTGAACCTGCCGTCAAGCACAAATAATCAAACCGTGATCGGCGGTTTTCCACTGTTTCGCCAGTTTTGACTTGCCCGGCAGCCATTACAGATCGACGCAGACCGGCACTCAGCCCTGATGCGCCAAAACGTTCAGCAATTTGCCCGCCGGATCGTGAAGATAAAAGCGGCGCACCCCCCAGGGTTCATCGGTCAGGGGATAGAAGATTTCATGCCCCAGCGCCTGTGCCCGTTCATAAACCGCATCAACGTCCTCTACTTCGATCGAAAGGTCAGGCACCGGTGTGCCAGAGCCGCCCTCACTGGCAAAACTGATCTGGACCGGGGCGGTTTGCGCGCAAGACAGAGTCGCGATCCAGCCCATATCCATCACCACATCCAGATCGAACAGTGCAACGTAGAACTGTTGGAGTTCTTTCACGGAGGATGTGGCGACATTGGCAACGATACGTTTGACGGTCATGGCAGGTGTCCTTTCAACAGAGACTATGCGGCGCTTAATCCGATCAGGGCAATCCCCACGGCCATCAGGACTGCCGCAGTCAGACGCCGAGCCAGATTGCCTTCTTTCAACAGGAAATACCCTATCAGCGTGGCGAAGATCACCGAAGTTTCACGCAAGGCCGAAACCGCCCCCAGTGGTGCGAAGTTTTTGGCATAAAGAACAAGGCCGTACGCGATCATCGATACGATGCCGCCGGTAAGGCCGATTGCCCAGACCCGCACCGGCAATTGCGCCAGAACATCGCGCCTTTTCCAGCCTGCAAAACCAGCGATGAAAAGATGCAGAAACGCCCCCCACGCCCAATAGGAAAGCGTATCGCCGGACAGGCGCACGCCGATGCCATCCACCACCGAATAGACCGAAATGCACATACCGGTACAAAGCGACAGAACCAAAGCCGTGGCCCCGACACCAGAGCGAAGCGCGCGCCAGTTGCTGAGGATGATACCGGTGACGATCAACGCGATGCCGCCCCAGACGGGGGCTGGCAGCACCTCGTTCAGCAGCAAAAACGCCCAAAGCGACACCAAAGCGGGTACAACACCGCGGGCAATCGGATAGACCACACCAAGATCCCCATGCGCATAGGCGCGGCCCAGGAAATAGTAATACCCCCAATGCACCACGGTGGAGATCGCGATATAGGGCATGCTTTGCATATTGGGCAGCGGCAGCACCACAATCATCACCATCGCGGGCAGCACCTGCCCCAAGGCGACCAACCCCAGCATGGTGGTCCGATCAGCGGCTGTTTTGACAATGGCATTCCAGACCGCATGCAGCAGTGCTGCGCTCAGGATGATGGCAATGATGATGGGGGACATCGGCACCTTTCAGGGGGTTTGGCCCGCGTGCGGGCCTTCTGTAAAGCGTCCTTCTTAGGCCGATTGGCGGCTAAGGTCATCACGGCATCTGCCATTTGGGTCAGGTTTATCGACAAGCCTCTTTCCACAACCCCTGCTTTGCGCGTTAGCTGAAACGGTTTAGCAGGAAGGATTCGGCCTATGTCCCGCCCAAAGAATGTGTTGTTCATCGTCATTGACCAACTGCGTGCGGATTGCATCTTTGGTGCGCTGGCCGACCATGTGCAGACCCCGAACCTGACAGCGCTGATGGCGGATGCGGTCACTTTCAAACGGCATTTTTCGGTTGTGAACCCCTGCGGGCCGTCACGCGCGTCCTTGTTGACGGGGCAATATGCAATGAACCACCGCTCTGTGCGCAATGGCACGCCGCTGCGCCATGACATCCCCAATGTGGCGACAGAAATGCGCAAGGCGGGCTATCTGCCAATGCTGTTCGGCTATACCGACACAGCGCAGGATCCGCGTATCCTGCATGAGAACGATCCGGCGCTGCGCAGTTATGAATATCCGATGAACGGCTTTCACGAAACTGTCGAAATGCGCTTTGAGATGTCCTTTCCCTGGCGTTCACATCTGATCAATCAGGGATATGATTTTGATACCTACGCAGATGTCTACAAACCTGTTGCCCCCGAAGGGCGTAGCCCCCACATCAATGATCCGGCCTTCTACCGCGCAGAGGACAGCGATACCGCCTTTCTCACCGATCGTTTTCTGGAGGTGATGCCCGCTTATGGCGACGCCAGCTGGTTCGCCCATCTGACCTATATCCGGCCTCACCCGCCGCTGGTCGCCCCTGCGCCCTATAATGACATGTATGATCCGGCCAGCCTGCCCCTGCCCAGACGGCTCGCCACGCCCGAGGATGAAGTTGCGAACCATCCGTTCTTTGCTCCGACCATCGCGGCCAAAACCCCAGCGGGTAATGTTGTGGGCTTTCCCGATCTCGCCCCTTCAGATGAGACCATCCAAACCCTACGCGCGATCTACATGGGGTTGATCACCGAGGTCGATCTGCACATCGGGCGGGTTGTTCAATTCCTGAAAGACAGCGGACAACATGACGACACATTGCTGATTGTCACAGCGGATCATGGCGAGATGCTGGGCGATCATCATTGCTGGAGCAAATTCACCGTACATGACGCCGCCTTTCACACGCCGTTGATCATTCGCCAACCGGGTAACGCGGTGCGTGCCGGTACGGAGGTCACCCAGCCGGTAGAAACCATCGACATCACCCCGACGATTCTTGACTGGGTTGGTCAGGAGGTGCCCAATTCGATGGACGGACGGTCCTTGCTGCCCCTGTTGGCGGGTAAGACGCCCGAGGATTGGCGCGATGCGTCTTTTTCTGAACTGGAGTTTTCAGAGCCTTTGGCCCCGACCCTGTGGGAGCAATCGCTAGGGACAAGCCCTGCCGATTCCTCCCTATGCATCCTGCGCGAAGAGCGGTTCACATTGGTTGAATTTGCCGCCGATCTGCGACCTATCCTTTATGATCATGCAGCCGAAGGCGAAGCACAGAACGTAGCGCAAGAACCGGAATATCAGGCAGAGCTTGCCCGCCTGGGCCGCAAGATGCTGCGACACCGAATGAAAAACGCCGATCAGACGCTTTCCCTGATCAGCATCACGCCGGATGGCCCAGAAAATGTGCAGCGGCACAAAAGCAATTTGCGTGAAAAATAGAATCCGTTGACTTAGCTCTGATAATATTAACTACTGTTTCCATCTACTGGGGTAATTCATATCAATTCGTGCACAAGCGCCCGATACAGGCCGTCATTGCTGCGAGGGCCGCATTCCCGATGCGGGACACCTTGCCGTTCGTCTGGCAGTTAGAATGCTGCGCACAGATCATAAAACCATTACAGCCCCCGGATACCTCCAGATTGCCACCCCCATTTCGGGGATGATGCACAAGGGCACAAAGCCCGGCGACCCAATCACGCAATAAGCGTGATAACCAACAAGGAGACACCAATGAGGAAACTACTTTTATCCAGTGCCGCACTGATGGCGATGGGGGGCACTGCGATGGCTGCTTGTCCTCATGTCACCGTCGCGGACCCGATGGGCGTGGCCCCCGGCGCATTCCCGCAGCAATATGAGCTGGCAGAATTCCAGAGTGCCGCCAATTGCACGATGGAAATGTCAGAAAACCCCGACATCGCCGCGATGAATGCCAAGATCCGCGGCAATCCCGAGATGCCTGCCCTGGCGGATCGTCTGCCCAGTGAACCGCTGGTTGTTGCCCCTTACGAGATGATTGGCAAATACGGCGGCATGTTCAACGCTCTGTCCAATGCCACAGAGGCCGGCACCTCCGACTTTATGTCTGTGCGCCACGTGAACCTTGTGCGCTATGCGGATGATCTGACAACCATCGTGCCCAATGTTGCAAAAAGCTGGTCATGGAATGAGGATTTCACACAGCTGACCTTTATGCTGCGCGAAGGGCATAAGTGGTCCGATGGCCAGCCCTTCACCGCCGAAGACGTTGAATTCTGGTACGAAAACCTTGCCCTTGATCCCAAAGTGATCGAAAGCCCCAAGGATTACGTTCTGGCAGGCGGTGAACCGATGACGGTCGACGTCATTGACCCGCTGACCGTGCGGTTCAACATGCCTGTGCCAAAACCCGGTTTCCTTGCGCATTTTGCCAACCACTATGCCCAGGGTTTCCAGCCCAAGCATTTCCTTGGTCAGTACCACCCCGCCATCAACCCCGAGGCGGATACGCTGGCGCAATCGCTTGGTTTTGAAGACGGCTATGCGCTGGTCAAAGCCTACTACGGGTCTTCGGACTGGATGGACACGCCAACCCCGATGCTGGCCCATCCTGATAAGGTGGCTAACCTGCCGCTTGATGCGGCCCCCACACTGGAAAGCCACATCGTCACGTCAGAAACGACCGAAGGGCGCACATTTGTTGCAAACCCCTATTACTTCAAGGTCGATACGGCAGGGAACCAACTGCCCTATATCAACGAGATGGACGAGATTTTCGTCGGCGAAAGCGAAGTGCGCCTGCTGAAGCTGGTCAATGGCGAAGTGGATTACAAAGCACAGGCTTTGCAGATCGACTATGTCCCACTGCTGATGGAGAATCAGGAAAAGGCCGGCTTTGTTGTCGATCTGAAACCTGACATCACCATGCCGACAATCGCCTTCAATGTGACCTCGGAAGACCTTGAAAAGCGCAAGGTGTTTGGCGATCTGAAGTTCCGTCAGGCGATGTCGGTTGCGATGAACCGCGACGAGATCAATGAGGTTGCGATGTTCGGTCTTGGCGCACCCCAGCAATATGTCGGCTTCTCACCCACCCCTGATTTTGTGGATCCCAAATGGGAACAGCATTTCGCACAGTATGATCCAGAGCTGGCGAAATCCCTGCTGGATGAAATCGGTGTGGTCGACAAAGACGGCGACGGCATGCGCGAATTGCCAAATGGCGATCCGCTGGTGCTGAACCTTCAGGTTGCCACGCAAGGCATCTCGATCAAGATTGTTGAACTGGTCGGCCAGACATGGCGCGATGTGGGCATCAACAACACGGTGAAAGAGGTGACGTCGGATGAATATCGTTCGTCGCAATCTTCAAACCAGCTTGATGTGACACTGTGGGAGAAATCTGTGCCGCTGGCGGTTGTCCTTGGCAATGGGGAAATCTTCATTCCGCCTTATGACAACTATTTCAACATGCGCACCGCGATGCTGTGGGGCGAATGGGTGGACAGCGACGGCGCATCCGGTGTCGAACCACCGGAATATGCCAAGCAGATGATGGAAGACGTCAAGGCGTTTCAGGCCGCACAGGTCGGCACACCTGAATCCGATGCCGCCGGTCAAAGACTGGTTGAGACGATGACCAGCAACCTGTTGTTCATCGGTACGGTGAAAGAGCAAAAGCCGATCTACCGCAATGCCGCGATGAAGAATGTGCCGGAGTTCAAAACCGCGTCTTACGCCTACTACAGGACTTACCCTTACCGTCCGGCGCAGTGGTTCCTGGACGAGTAAGCACAGCCTGACTTGATAAAACATGTTGCGGGCCGGAGTGTTGGCCCGCAGCACACCAACTAAAAAAACGCGCCCGAAACAGGGCGCATCTGCTGCGGGGGCGCAATTAGGGATGGTTCAGTTTTTACGGTTTGCGGGCATTCGCGCGGTCCTTGCCTTTTTCACGCTTTGCCTTGTTTCCTTTATCGTATTTTCACTGATGGAGCTGGTGCCCGGCGATTGCGCCGAACGCTACCTCGCTTTCAAAAACTCGCAGGGCGCGCAGATTTCTGTCGCGGATATCGAAGCCGAACGCATCCGCCTAGGCCTTGACCGCCCGTTCTTTGAGCGCTGGGTGAAATGGATATTCGGGGCCTTTCAGGGTGAGTTTGGCGACAGTTGTATCCTGCGCCTGAACATCAACCAGTTACTGGGTCAGAAAGTATGGTTGAGCATCGGCATCTGCCTTGGCTCCCTGTTTCTTGCCTATCTCATCGCAATCCCGGTCGGCATCATCGCGGCAACATCGCGCAACCCGTTTCTGAACAACGGTCTGCGGCTGGTCAGCTACCTTGGTCTGGCCTTGCCGAACTTTCTGCTGGCGCTGATGATCATGCTGTTTTCCACCGTCTTTTTCGGCAACAGCCTGACCGGTCTGTTTTCCCCGGAGTTTCGGGATGCGCCATGGGATTGGCCCAGGATCAAGGATTTCCTCAGCCATGTCTGGCTGCCCGTGTTTATCCTTGGCTGGTCCGCAACCGCCTTTGCGATCCAAACTGTACGCGCCCTGATGTCGGATGAGATCAGCAAGCTTTACGTCACCGCCGCAGCCGCGCGCGGCGTCTCGGGGCGGCGCTTGTTGCTGCGCTATCCCGCCCGCCATGCGCTGAGCCCGATCATCAATTCACTGGGGTTTGATCTGAACCGTATCTTCAACGAATTGCCGATTGTCGCCCTGATCCTGACCCTGACCGAAGCGGGTTCCCTGCTGATCGAAGCCCTTGCCCGGTCCAACGACCAACAGCTGGCCGGTGCGATCATCTTTTTCCTCACCGCCAGCATCGTGGCCATCAACTTTATCACCGACATCACGCTGGCCCTTGTCGACCCCCGCATCCGCCGCAGCATATTGGGATAAAGAGATGACAGAGACAAATATCTACGACGCTGCCGTCGATCAAACCGCAAAAGACGCATATTTCACCGCCGGTCAGGGACAGCTGATCTGGGCCCGTTTCAAGAAACAAAAGGCCGCGATGGTCGGGGCCTGGGTTCTGGTGATCCTGATCCTGTCAGGGATATTCGCATCCTTCCTGACCCCTTACGATCCAACCATTGCCGGACGGGACAAGGATTATCTGAACGGTGCGCCCACCATCCCGCAATTTTGCGATGACAACGGATGTTCCCTGCGCCCGTTTGTCTATGCGCTGGAACGGGAACGTTCTGCGAAAACCAACTTTCGTTGGGTCACAACCGTTAACACGGACAAGCGTCAGTACGTACAATTCTTCGTGGAAGGGTCTGAATACGAACTTTTTTTCATGACCTTCAACACCCATCTGTTTGGCTTGGACGAGGGGTATATCCATCTGTTCGGCACGGATTCCACCGGCAAGGATATCTTTTCGCGCACCTTTCATGCGATCAATACCTCGCTGGCGGTCGGCACCATCGGCGTGCTGATCGCCTTTGTGCTGGCGTTGATCATTGGCGGCATATCGGGGTTCTACGGCGGTTGGGTCGACTCTTTTATTCAAATGGTCACCGATGCGGTGCGCACCATTCCGCCGATCCCACTATTCATGGCCTTGGCCGCCTTCATCCCCGACACGTGGAGCGCGGAAGAAAGGTTTTTCTTTATCTCGATCATTCTTGGCTTTATCGGCTGGCCCACCCTTGCCCGCCGCGTGCGCACACATCTGCTGACCGAACGCACTCAGGAATATGTGCTGGCCGCACAGCTTTGCGGGGCCTCATCAGGCCATGTGATCCGTAAACATCTGCTGCCCAGTTTCACCAGCTATATCATCGTCGATCTGGTGATTTCCTTTCCTTATATGGTGCTGTCGGAAACCGCGCTCAGCTTTATCGGGCTGGGGTTGAAGGACCCGGTGAATTCGCTGGGCGTGATGTTGCAAAACGTCACCAGCGCGGATGTTCTGTTGAATTATCAATGGTATTTCATTCCCGTGCTGTTTTTCATTGTGCTTGTCATGGCCTTTGTTTTTGTCGGTGACGGGTTGCGCGACGCCGCTGACCCCTACGGAGACACCAAGAAATGAGCCGGCTGATTGACGTCGAAAACCTGACCCTGCAATTTGACACGGACGAGGGGCGCATCACCGCGGTGGATGATGTGTCTTTCAGCCTTGAGGCGGGCGAGGTGATGGGGCTGGTTGGGGAGTCCGGGTCGGGCAAATCCGTGACTGCCAAATCACTGATGAAGCTGAACCCGCGCAATGCGGTTTATGGGCCGGATACCAAGATCACCCTGCATCTTGATGACGGGCCTGTCGATGTGATGTCCCTGCAAAACGACACCGAAATGAAGATTGTGCGCGGCGGGGCGATTTCGCTGATTTTTCAGGAGCCAATGGCCAGCTTTGCGCCTGCGATTTCAATCGGGGAACAAATGGTGGAGCAATTGATGATTCACACCAGTTTCTCCAAGGCGCAGGCCAAGGAAGTCTCGGTTGAAATGTTGGACCGGGTTGGCATTTCTGACCCTTCGACTCGCTTTGGCCAATATGCCTTTGAACTCTCGGGCGGCATGCGGCAGCGGGCGATGATTGCCATGGCCCTGTCCACCAAGCCAAGGTTGCTGATTGCGGATGAACCGACAACAGCGCTGGATGTCACCATTCAGGCGCAGGTGATTGACCTGATGAAAGACCTTGTCAGCGAATTTGGCATGGGCATCATCTTCATCACCCACGACCTTGGGGTGATCGCGCAGACCGCAGATAAGGTGGCGGTGATGTATCTGGGCAAACTGGTCGAACAAGGCACGGTGCGCGACGTGATCCGCCGCCCTGCCCATCCCTATACCCGTGGATTGCTGGCCGCCCTGCCCACGCTCGATGACATTGACGCCCCGTTGACACCGATACCCGGTGACATCCCCTCGCCGCTTGAACGTCCTTCCGGCTGCGTTTATCATACCCGCTGCCAAGAGGTGATGGGCCCACGTTGTGCCGCGGAGGTGCCAAGGTTTAGTCGGGTGGACAGCGATCATGCCGCCGCCTGCCACTTACATGACCCACAAGGGGATGCCTCATGAGCGACAAACCCCTGATCACCGCGCAAAATCTCTCTGTGCATTATCCGCTGCGCGGCAGCCTTCTGGGGCCGAAACCCTATGTCGGGGCGGTTGAAAACGTCAGCATAGAGATAACGCCGGGCAGTTTCTTTGGCCTTGTCGGGGAATCCGGGTCGGGCAAGACCACATTGGGCCGCGCCATGCTGCGCGCTGCACCGATTTCCAAAGGCGATGTGTTGTTTGACGATGGCGAGGTCGCCTATTCCCTGAAAAACCTCGGCAAGAAAGAGCTGAAGGATTACCGCACCCGCGCGCAGCTGATCTTTCAAGACCCTTACGCCGCGCTCAGCCCGCGTATGACCGTGCGCGACATCATTGCAGAACCGCTTGAGGTGATGGGCTTGACCAAATCACGCGCGGAAACCGATGAGCGTGTCCGCGAGATTGCCGCCAAATGCCGGCTGAACGTCGAACATCTGCGCCGCTTCCCACATGCGTTTTCCGGTGGCCAGCGCCAGCGTATTTCGATCGCCCGGGCCCTTGTCTCTGCCCCGAAGTTTATCGTTGCTGATGAAAGCGTTGCTGCCCTTGATGTATCGATTCAGGCGGATGTATTGAACCTGCTCAAGGCCATTCAGCAGGACATGGGCCTGACCTTTCTGTTCATCAGCCATGATTTAAGCGTAGTGGCCCATGTTTGCGATCATGTGGCGGTGATGTATCTGGGACGACTGGTAGAAACCGCCCCGACACGCACGCTGTTTTCAACCCCACGCCATCCCTACACACAGGCCCTGCTCTCGGCGATCCCCTCGCTGGACCCTGATGATCGGGGCAAGGCGCAAAAGCTGGAGGGTGAAATCCCCTCGCCCACCAACCCGCCACCGGGGTGCAAATTCCAGACCCGCTGTCCTATGGCGATTGACCGCTGCCGGGTAGAAGAGCCAGCGCTAGAGAGCGCAGGGCCGGAGCATCACGTTGCCTGTCATCGCTGGAAAGAGCTTGCCGTTTGAGCATCGACATCCTACCCGGCCTTGCAGGGCACATCACTTCCCCGCATATGATGGGGTGATATGCAAAACGACCTTTCCAAGCTTCCGCAGATACAGGCCCTGTTGGAACAGCCCCACATCGCTGAAGTGGTCCAACGCTACAGCCACAGCGAGGCCACAACCGCCCTGCGCCAGATCATTGCAGCGTTGCGGGCGGCTCTGCTGGCGGGGCAGTCTGCCCGTTTTCCCGATTTCACCAGCGTCGAATTCGCCGCGACCCTATCCGCGCAGATTGATGCGACCCGCGCACCGGTCTTCCAGCCGGTCATCAATGCCACAGGCATCCTGATCCATACCAATCTGGGCCGCGCGCGCATGGCATCACAGGCCATCTCGGCAATGCAGGGGATCGGGAGTGCGCCCTCAAACCTTGAACTGGACCTTGCCACAGGGAAACGCGGATCACGCCATAGCCATGTCGAAACTCTGATTTGCGCTTTGACCGGTGCAGAAGCGGCCGTGGTCGTTAACAACTGCGCGGCGGCTGTCCTGCTAAGCCTGATGGCCACGGCGGGCGGGCGCAACGTGGTGGCATCACGTGGCGAGCTGATCGAGATTGGCGGCTCCTTCCGCCTGCCCGATGTGATTGCCCAAAGCGGCGCAACCCTGCGCGAGGTGGGCACCACCAATAAGACGCGGGTTGAAGATTATGCCAGTGCAATTGACGCGGATACCGCTGTTCTGCTGAAAAGCCATACCAGCAATTTCAGGATTGTCGGTTTCACCGCCAGCCCGGACCGGCGCGACCTTGCCAAGCTGGCGGCCGAGCATGATGTAATCCTAATGGAGGATCTGGGCAGCGGTGTGTTGATTGATCTAGCTCCCTACGGATTGCCGGATGAACCTGTGGTCGCGGATATCCTGAAGGCCGGTGTTGATCTGGTGACGTTCTCTGGCGACAAGCTGCTGGGCGGGCCACAGGCCGGGATCATCGCGGGCCGTGCTGATATCGTTGCGCAGCTCAAGGCGCACCCGTTGATGCGGGCATTACGGGTGGACAAGCTGTCGCTGGCCGCGCTTGAGGCAACCCTGCGGCTATACCGCCCTCCGTTTGATCCTGTGAAAACCGTGCCGGTGCTGCAAATGCTGGCCGCCCCTCTGGCGCAGGTCGAAACCCGTGCAAGGTCGCTGGCAGGGTCGCTCGCGGCTTTTGACGGGGTGCAGGTCGCTGTGCATGAAAGCGCCGCCTATGTCGGCGGTGGCAGCCTGCCTGAACAGGCATTGCCCAGTTTCGCAGTTTCGCTGCGCCTGCCCGCCCTGTCTGCAAATGATCTGGCCACAGCGTTGCGCAGGTATCAAACTCCGATAATCGTGCGCATTGAACGGGATCACGTGATGCTGGACATGCGCACGGTCTGGGACGGGGAACTTCCCGCACTCACCGCTGCTATTGAACAGATTTCAACGGGATGAATACCTATTGCATGGTTGTGATCGGCCATGTGGATCATGGCAAGACCGCCCTTGTTCGGGCGTTGACGGGGATCGAGACCGACCGTCTGGCCGAGGAAAAGGCGCGCGGCTTGTCGATCACTGCGGGTTTTGCCCATCACAGCTATCCAAATGGTGTGGTCGATTTTGTCGATGCTCCCGGACACGCGGACTTTATTCAGGCGATGATCACCGGGGCCACCGGGGCACGGGCCGCTTTGGTAGTGATATCTGCAGTGGAAGGGATCGCGGCGCAGACTCTGGAACATCTGGAGGTTGCAGGGCTGCTGGGCATCACGCAGGGCGTCATTGCCGTCACCAAATCGGACATGCTGGCGGCTCCACAGCAAGAGGCACGGCTGGGCGAAATCCGGCAAGGGCTGGCGCAGACCGCTTTTGCCGATGCGCCCCTAGTCCTGTGCTCTGCCCAAAGCGGTACGGGCATTGACACGTTGCATGCGACGATTGAGGCGCTGATTGATGACCCCGCCACCAGTGCCGCCCCTTTGGACAGCTATCTGCCAATTGACCGCGTTTTTTCCCTATCCGGTCTTGGCACCATCGTTACCGGCACATTGCAGGGCCGTGATCTGCACCTTGGCGACAGGGTCACCCTGCAGCCCGATGGCCAACCCGTCACCCTGCGCAGCCTGCAAAGCCGTGGCGAAACCCGCGACCATATTCGGGCCGGTGAAAGGGTGGCGGCAAACCTGCGCGGTGTCGCCGTTGCGGATGTCCCACGCGGCGCGGTGCTCTGTGCGCGGGATGTGGCGCGGCCTTCCACCTGTGTGGACGTGTATTTCCCACCGGACAGAAAGCGGCCCCTCAAGCATATGCAGGAATTGCGGGTGTTCCTTGGTACCCGCAGCGCCGTGGCCAGACTGCGCCTGTTCGGCGGTGGTCAGCTTGGGGTGGCACAGTCCGGTTTTGCGCAGCTGCGGTTCAAGGCTCCGGTGGTCGGGTATGCCGGTCAGCGCATGGTGCTGCGCCGCTTGTCGCCGGCAGAAACCATCGGCGGCGCGGTTGTATTGGACCCGCAGGCAGTGCCCTGTAAATCGCGCGATGCAGCAAGGGTTCAGATATTGCAGGCAGCATTGGCTGGCGATGCAAAAGAGATTGCACGCGCCCTATGCTCTGCGGGTCAAGGTATCTGCGCAGCCGGTGACATTGCCCGCCTGTCACGCCTTGCGCCTGTGGATGTTGAAAGGGTTCTGGGCTCCAGCTTTATCCGCTTAGCGGCAGATGCAATTGCCCCACAGGCAGCTTTGGAGACCAGTAAGGAAAGCATCCTCTCGGCACTTGCAGGCTATCATCAAAGCTACCCGCTGCGCCGCTTTGCCCCGCAGCAGGATGTCCTGCCCCGCAAAATGGCACCGGTGCTGTGCCGCTTTGCGCTGGACGCCTTGCAGACAGGTCAGCAGATTCGGCAACGAAACGGTGAAATTGCGATATTTGATCATGATCCGCTGGCCCGGCTTGATGATACACTGCGGGCCAGAATGGCCGAAGTTGAAATCACCATCGCTCAGGCGGCCCTGACCGGCCCATCCGAGATCACGGCAGATGAAACCGATACGGACCTTCTGGCCCTGTTGATAGACGCGGGCCTTGTGCTGGGCCTGCAGAATGTCGCGCTAAAACAACGTCTGCTGTTTCATAATGACACCCTGCGCAAGGCCGCGGACGATCTGCGCCAGATCTTTCCCGCGCAGCAGGGATTTACCACCGGCGAGGCACGCAGTGCCCTTGGCACCAGCCGCCGGGTCATTGTGCCGGTGCTGGAATATTTTGACAGCATCGGCATAACGGTACGCTACGGCAATCTGCGCCGGATGACTGCAAAGACGGTTCCCCCCGCCGATACGCAGGGATAGGCTGACAGGATCTGGAGGTGACCGGAGTCTGGTGGCTTCCCTGGTCTTCAACACCATGGACGCGCCTTGCGGCGTGTGGTGGGTTCGATTCCCATCCACCTCCGCCAGCGGCTTGAACTGGACATTGCATAGAAATCGGCAACACTGCATTGCAAATGGCAAGGAAACAGAGATGACACATACCAAGCTGACCTTTGCGCTGAACGATCTGGCCGGGCAACACCACAGCTTTCCCTCCGGGCGGACCAGTCTAATCTGCTTTGTCAAAGAGGACTGCGAAACCTGCAATACCGCCGCTCCGGTGCTTGAGGCATTTCACAGGGCCTATGGCAGCAAAGTCGAGGTCATATTGATTGCCCAGTCCGGTGCCCAGAATGCCGTTTTTGCCCAGCGCCACGATCTCTCGATGCCCGTGCTGGATGACACCGCCTGTAAAGCGGCCTTTGACTGGGACATCGAAAGCGTACCATCGGTGTTCTGGCTTGATGCAAATGGCGACAGCCGGACGCATTTTGAAGGGTTTATCCGCACTGATTGGGAAGCTCTTGCCGCTGATCTAAGTGCTGAAACCGCCCTGCCCGCCGCACAGGTCGACTGGGCCAGCCTGCCCGCCTGGCGCCCCGGCTGCGGTTCCAAACACCTTGACCCTTCGGTGTTTGACCGGCTGACAGCAGAGGCCGAGAACAGCCCGATCCGCGCAAGGCGCATCGAAGTGGCCAGCAGTGACGATGTGGCCGAATTCATGTTCGATCAGGGGTTTTCGGATGGCTTGCCATTGGTGCCGCCCACGCCCGAGCGGGTGATGCGCATGTTGTCGGGCACCCGGCGCGATTCACAGGAGGTAGTCGCAACCGTGGCCCCCAACATGGGTGAGGCGACAATCGAAAAGATCGCGATCAATGCGGTGATGGCCGGATGCAAACCGGAATACCTGCCCGTCGTGATCGCCGCCGTCGAAGCGATATGCACCGATGAGTTCAACATACATGGCGTCACGGCAACCACCATGGGCGCGGCCCCGGTGATGGTGGTCAACGGCCCCATCCGCGAAAAAATCGGCATGAATATGAAGCTGGGCGCATTGGGGGCCGGCAACCGTGCAAATGCCACCATCGGGCGGGCGGTGCGCCTTGTGGTGCGCAATATCGGGGGCGCGTCAGCGGGTGGTGTTGAACGCTCCACCCTTGGCAATCCGATGAAGTTCACCATGTGTTTTGCCGAATATGAAGAACGTGCCGGCTGGCCTGCGCTGCATGTGGAACGCGGGTTTCAACCCGAAGATTCCGTGGTCACTGTCTTTGCCATGACCGGTGGGCCTGTGCATATCGTCGATCAAACGTCCCGAGAACCGGATCAGATTGCGGAGTCTCTGGGGCTTGGGCTTGAGGGTGTGTTTTCGCCTAAAATGAAAAACCTGCCGGTGGATGCCCTGCTTGTGGTCTGTCCCGAGCATGTGGATACGTTGATGCGCGCGGGGCTGTACTCCAAAGAGCGGTTGCGCGCCCGCATTCAGGAGGTGACCGCCGTGCCCACTGCGGAATCACGCAGCGACGATACACTGGCGGCACCGGCGGGCAGCAAGGCCGCCGCCACCGTTTCGAAATTCGCCAGCACAGATTTTATTCATATCGTTGTCGCAGGTTCCGAGGCTGGCAAGTTCTCCTCTGCCTTTCACGGCTGGGTCAGCGGCGCGAACGGATCACTTTCAGTTTCCAAGAAGATCGACCTCGGCTAAGCTGATCCCGAGAGGAGGAGTTCAATGGTAACAATTCTGGACCCAACAGACGAACGCACCCCGGTAGAACGCCAGATCACCAAACGATCCGGTGCCCTGTCCGGTGTCATCGGCCTGTTGGACATCAGCAAGCCGCGCGGCGATGTCATGCTGGACGAGCTTGAGAAACTACTGGCCGAAAAGGCACCTGACGTGACCCTGCGTCGGTTTAAAAAGCCAACCTTTACCAAACCTTGCCCGGATGAACTGCGTCACGAAATACGCGATAGCTGTGATCTGGTGCTGGAAGCATTGGCCGACTGAGGTTCCTGTACGACGTGCAGTATGCACGACACAGTCTGGTTTGAAATCCAGGGAATCCCATCGGTTTTTCTCGCCTCCAGCGAGTTTGGCGAAGCCGCCGAAGCGCAAAAGGCAGCGCTTGGCATGAAGGATGCACGTTATATTCTGGTGCCTCATCCGATACAGGATGCCACCGACGATGAAATGCGTATCAAAGCAAGCGAGGCGTTGGAGCAGGTTATTACCGCTTTGACCAGGAACTAGCTTTCGGGCGCGGCAGTGACAGCTGCACAGCCGCGCCCTCTTTGTCAGGACGAACCTCCGCCCTGAAAGTACGAAAACTCCTTTAATTTTAGCAAATTACCGCAAGTTTTGCGTTATGCAAAATGCGCCTAAAATCTTGAACAAAAATAGAACAAATCTCCATTCCGCTTAACTTGCGATTAAGACCCCGCTCCTATGACTTCCCTGCCTCGACTGCCCATCAGGACAGTACGTGGCGGTGCAAATCTAGGGGAATTCTATGCCGGGTAAGGCGCTATTCATCGGTCACAGTCTGGTCGGGCCGGATATGCCCGCCATGTTCAATAGTTTCATGGCTGATCAGGGGTTCGCCATGCGGGCGGATTATCAGATCATCAACGGCGCCCCGCTGATCTGGAACTGGAACAACGGGCATGGGGCTGAGGGTGTGAATGCACGCGATGTGCTTCCCAGCGGTGCCTATGACGCGGTCATTCTGACAGAGGCGATCCCGCTTGACGATCAGATCATGTGGAACGACAGCCAAGGCTACGCCAAACGCTACTTCGATCTGGCCCATAGTGCCAATCCCGACACGCGTTTCTATCTGTATGAAACCTGGCATGAAATCGGCGCAAGTACCTCCGCGTGGCGGGCACAGATTGCCAGCGACCTGTCAAAGTGGGAAGGGATTATCGACCATGTGAATGACAATGCACCCTCTGGCGCGGCAGAGGCGTTTCTTGTTCCGGCTGGTCAGGCCTTTGGCAATCTACACGATGCAATTGAGGCTGGACAGGTGCCCGGCCTCAACAGCATTCGGGACCTGTTTTCCGACAATATTCACCTGAATGAAACCGGCATCTGGTTCGTTTCCGCCCTGCAGGCGGAAGTGGTCGCCGGAGCCGATGCCGCCACCCTGCCGCTGAATACATATTCAGTTTGGGGCACACCCTATGACGGTCCAAGCGCCGCCCTCGCGCAGGCCATGAATACAGTCATTGATCAGACTTTGGCAGAGTATGACCGTGACGGCACCGGCGGCAACAGCGGTGGAAACCCGCCACCCCCCCCACCGCCAGATCCGCAACCTGATCCACAGCCAGACCCGCAACCTGATCCTCAACCGATACCGGACCCGCAACCTACCCCTCAACCGCAACCTCGGCCTGATCCAACACCACCGCCCCCGCCACCGACAAACGGTGGCGGGTCGGACAGGGATATCCCTGTCGGGCTTGGCTTTGGCTTAAGCCATATTGCGGATTACGCACCGGCATCGCCCTTTCTGGATGCTTTCAAATCCTCCCGACCGTTCTTCGGCCATCGCAATGGCCAATGGGGTGGCATGGAAAACGAAGAGCTGGCGGCGCAGGGGCTGTTGGACAGCAATGGCTGGCCCACGGATATTCCTGCTGGCCTCGACAAGATCGGCACATTGATCCTGACCGAATTTCCCGCCGAAATGACCGAAGCGGCGGGCCGCTACCGTGTCACATGGGACGGGCGGGGTGAGCTGGAAATCGGGCTTGCCGCCTATGACGTCACCTATGGGCAGAACGAGGCGTGGTTTTCTTACAGCCCGGATGGGCGCGGGTTGGTTACCCTTGATATTCTGTCCACTGACCCGGCCAACAACGGCAACCACATCCGCAATATTTCCGTGGTTCATGAACAGCATACAGCGGCCTTCGATGCCGGGGCGATGTTCAATCCGAAATGGGTGGACATCATTGAGGACGCCCATGCGCTGCGTTTCATGGATTGGATGAACACCAATGATTCCACCATCGTCTCGCCACGGGACATGCCGCAAAGCGCAGATGCCTCATGGGTCAGCAAAGGTGCACCGCTGGACGTCATGATCCGTCTTGCCAATGAAACCAACACTGATCCCTGGTTCACCCTGCCTCATCTTGCCACACCGCAATATATCCGCGCCTTTGTCAGCGAGGTGCGCGACACGCTTGAGGCGGGTTTGACCCCCTATTTCGAATTCTCGAACGAGGTCTGGAACTGGCAGTTTCAGCAGGCACGGGATGCCGATACTGAGGGTCAGGCACGGTTCCCCGGTGTCGGTTCGGCCTGGGTTCAAAACTATGCCGGTGACGCGGTGACCATGGCCCAGATCATTGACGAGGTGTATGGCGCGGATAATCCCAATGTGGTCAAGGTGATCACCACGCAAACCGGATGGCTGGGGCTGGAAGACGCGATTTTGAACGCACCAGATTGGATTGCCGAAGATCCCGCAGGGCGCGTGGCCCCGTCCAACCACTTTGATGCCTATGCAATCACCGGCTATTTTGACGGCGGGTTGGGCCGGGGTGACAAGGGCAACATGGTATTACGCTGGCTGGACGACAGCCTGTCCCGGGCGCAGGCGGCGGCCAATGCGCAGGGGCTGTCCGGGCGTGCCCACGACGCCTATGTCGAGGCACATCGCTTTGATCACGCAACAACGCTGGCCATTCGCGAGCTGCGCGACGGCTCCGTCAGCGGCGATCCCCAAGGGTCGCTGGCTGATCTGGCGCGGCTCTTTGCCTATCACAAGGAACAGGCGGATGCGGCGGGGCTGGAACTTGTCATGTATGAAGGGGGCACCCATATCGTCGGCGTTGGCGGTTGGCACGGCAATGCGACCCTGACCGAGTTCTTTTCCCATCTCAACTACACCGCCGGTATGGGCCGGTTATATCAAGAGCTGTTTCAAACATGGGTCGATGTCGGTGGCACCCTTTTCAACGCCTATACCGCCGTTGATCGCGCCACAGTTCACGGCAGCTGGGGCCATCTGCGCCACCTTGACGATGACAATCCGCGGATGGACGCAGTGCAGGATTTCCTCGACACCTTTGCCAAGGGCGAGAAAAACAGCCAGGGCTATGTCCCCCCCCCGCCCGACAGCACGCCTGCCGAGGTCCTGAACGGTGACGGCGGTGACAATACATTAAACGGCACCGAAACCGCGGATGAAATTTTCGGGTTTGCCGGTGACGATCTGCTGCGCGGTGGCGGTGGAAATGACCGGCTGGATGGCGGGAGCGGCTGGGACAGCGCAGAGTTCTCTGGCCAACAGGGCAACTATACGCTTAACCTCAGGGACAATGGGATCGTAATCGAAGACCGCCGGTCAGATGGGGATGGCACCGACCTGTTGGTCAACATCGAGGAATTGCTGTTCGCCGACCCATCGCAAAACAACGGCACCACCCGACTTGCCGTGCCTGAATTCACCGGCACCCAGGGGCTGAGTGCGGCGCAAATGGAAAGTTTTATCGAGCTTTACATTGCCTATTTTAACCGGGCACCGGATGCCATCGGGCTTAACTTTTGGGGCACAGCCTTTGCCAATGGTACAAGCCTGCAGGAAATTGCGGAGCTGTTCATCGATCAGCAGGAAACCCGCCAGACCTATCCTGCATCCATGGATGTCGAAAGTTTTGCCACAGCCGTCTATCACAACGTTCTGGGGCGCACTGCGGATGCGGCGGGTTTTAACTTCTGGATCAACGCGCTTGAGACTGGTGCCGTGGCGCGTGGGCAATTCATCCTTGCCCTTTTGGACGGCACAAAAAATCCGCCGCAAACACAAATGTCGGACAGCTTTGCCGCGCAACAACAGGCGGACAGGCAGTTTTTGTCAGATAAAACCGACATCGGTGCCTATTTCTCGGTGCATAGGGGCATGTCAGATGTATCCAATGCACAAACTGCGATGGCCATGTTCGACGGCAGCGCCGCCAGCTTTGATCGTGCCATCGGTATGGTGGACGACCTATTGCAGGGCGGGACAGATGAATTCCTGATGCCGCTGGTCGGTGTGCTGGAAGAACCCGCTTGGTGGTGAGAGGCCCTATGATTGAGGTTCCTCTGCTATTATGAGGGCTTTGCCTTAAATGGCCCGGGGGCCTTTTGGCATTCAGGGCCCCGCGCTTTCGTGCCGCGAATACCGCAAGGGAGATAACCTCCCCCGCGTTTCGCACAGCCGCATGTTTGTTTCCGCAATTTTGACCATTCCCGGCACTGCCACACCGAACGGCAGATCAAGGCGAAAGAATCGCCCGCCCTTTCATGGGGGCAAGAAGAGGGAAAACTGGCCCCCTGCACTGATGGGGTTTGGCCCACTCTGGCTGGCATCGGTCTGCCGCGTTAAATTTGGGCATCGGCGCGGGATCGCGATGCGCCCTTGCATAGCCAAGTTAAAAACGACACCCCGCATAAACCTCGGCAGACGAAACAAGGGGTGGGTGGAACTGCGCAGGCGTGCTTGTGCCATCTTCCCTGCCGCAGATAAAATCGTTTTATTTTCGATCACTTGCTCGACATTCATTCAGTAGTGCTGCGTTTTCTCCTTCAATCCGCAAAGTTTGATCCAGGTTTGGGTGGGCGTTTCTCTGGCCGTGAAAACCCTGGTTGCGTATTCTTCCAATCCTGCGGAAGAGCCAGGCTTTCCCCCCTCAACATGATGCGACGGCAGGGTATCGCCCCGCCAACTGCACAGACCAGCGCCCATCGACAAAAGTTTCCCTTGACTCAGAGGGCCCCGAATAAGCTACATTTATTACAAGCTGGTATTAAGTATCATATAATAATACCTCAGAGAAAAATAAACGTCCAGCGGGACAGAATGGGAGAAAGCATGAAGCTTGATATTTTGAAGTCATCGGTTGCGGCCATGGCATTGACGGTGGCCGGTGCCGCCTATGCGGACAAGGCGAGCGATACCTTGGCCGTCGGGTTCACCAAGGAACTGGAAAACGTCGACAGTTATTTCAACTCTTCCCGTGAAGGCGTGGTCATGCAGCGGGCAATCTGGGACGGGTTGATCTACCGCGATCCCGCCACAAACGAATATATCGGCAACCTTGCCACGTCCTGGGAATGGATCGATGATGTCACGCTTGAGCTGAAGCTGCGCGAAGGCGTCACCTTTCACAACGGCGAAGCCTTCAACGCGGATGACGTGGTCTATACGGTTAACTTTGTTGCCGTTGAAGAAAACGGTGTCAAAACCCAGCGCAACGTCAACTGGATGAAGTCGGCAGACAAGATTGACGATTACACGGTACGCATCAACCTCAAGGCCCCCTTCCCGGCAGCCATCGAATTTCTGTCCGGGCCTGTGTCGATGTATCCAAACGAATATTACGCCGAGGTTGGACCATCCGGCATGGGGTTGAACCCGGTCGGCACCGGCCCTTACAAGGCCACCTCTGTCACCCCCGGCCAGCATTTTGTTCTGGAAAGGAACGAAAACTATCATGACAGCCCCAAAGGACAGCCCAGCATCGGCAAAATTGATATTCGCACGATCCCCGATGTGAACACGCAGCTGGCCGAAATGTTCACCGGCACGCTGGATCTGATCTGGCAGGTGCCTTCGGATCAGGCTGAGAAGCTGGGCCAGATGGATCAGTTCACCGTGGTCAATGAAAGCACCATGCGCATCGGCTATCTGACGTTGGATGCGGCAGGCCGTACAGGCGAGGACAACCCCTTTACCAAATTGAAGGTACGGCAGGCGGTGGCCCATGCCATCGACAGCCAGACCTTGATCGATGCTCTGCTCAAAGGCAAAAGCAAAGTGGTACATTCGGCCTGTTTCCCAAGCCAGTTCGGCTGTGAGCAGGACGTCAAAGCCTATGAGTACGACCCGGAGAAAGCCAAGGCCTTGCTGGCCGAGGCCGGATATCCCGATGGGTTCACCGTGCCGTTTTACGCCTATCGTGACCGCGACTATGCTGAAGCGATTTCCAGCTATATGAACGCCGTTGGCATCAAGACCGAATTCAACATGTTGAAATATTCGGCCCTGCGCGAACTGCGTGCGTCGAAAGGCACGCCGGTCTCTTTCCAGACCTGGGGTTCCTATTCGATCAACGATACCTCAGCCATCACAAGCCAGTTCTTCAAGTTCGGCGATCTGGACGATTCCCGCGACGCCGAAGTACGTGACTGGCTGGATATCGCAGACAGTTCGACCGACGGTGAGAAGCGCAAGGAATACTATTCCAAGGCGTTGAAAAAGATCGCTGACGAAGCCTATTGGGTGCCGATGTTCTCTTACAACACCAACTATGTGTTCGGGAATGAAGTGTCTTACACACCTACACCGGATGAGGTTCTGCGCTTTACCACGATGACGTGGAACTAAGCTGATCCTTGGGGCCGGGCGGGTTTTCTGCCCGCCCCCCTTTGCCATGCGCACGCTAAGTGCCTTGACTAAAAAGAGAAACCAACTTGCTCAAATTCATCATAAAACGGCTGGGCCTCGCGATCTTGGTGGCGCTCACCGTGTCCTTTATCAGTTTTATCCTGTTGTTCCTATCGGGTGATCCGGCTGCCGCCCTTGCCGGCGAAGGGGCCACGGATGAGGATGTCCATGCGATCCGCGCCCTCTATGGCTTTGACCGACCGGTGCTGGTGCAATACGCCGCCTGGCTGCTGAATGCGATTTCCGGTGATTTCGGAGAAAGCTATTATTTTAAGCTGCCCGTTGCAGGTTTGTTGGCCGAACGCCTGTCCATCACCATGCTGCTGGGCCTCTGCGGCATCAGCTTTGCCTTGCTGACCGCCGTGCCCTTGGGCGTGATGGCCGCGATCCGGCCCAATTCCCTGATTGATCGTTTTGCCCTGTTTTTGTCGGTTGCCGGGCAAGCCCTGCCCTCTTTCTGGTTCGGGCTGATCCTGATCGTGGTCTTTGCGATCAAGCTGCAATGGTTGCCGGTCTCCGGGTCGGGCAGTTGGCAGCATTTCATCATGCCGACAATTGTCTTGGGCTATTACGCGATGCCCGCCATCATGCGATTGACCCGTGCGGGCATGCTTGAGGTGCTTTCATCCGATTACATCCGCACCGCCCGTGCCAAAGGCGCACCCGAGGGTGTTGTGATGTTCAAACACGCGCTGCGCAATGCGATCATTCCGGTGGTCAGCCTGGCAGCGGTTCAGATCGGCTTTATGCTGGGGGGGTCGATTGTGGTTGAATCGATCTTTGCGCTGCATGGTGCGGGATACCTCGCCTGGGAGAGCATTTCGCGCAATGACTTGCCCACGGTTCAGGCGCTGATTCTCGTATTTTCAATGTTTTATATCGTGTTCACGTTTCTGGCGGATGTGCTGAACGCATGGCTTGATCCGCGTATGAGAAGCAGTTGAGGCGGTTATGACAGATTTATCCAATTCCCCCGATGCCCTGTTACAGGAAATCGTTGGCCCCACACCCGGCCAACGCCTGCGCAGCCGCATTTTCGGCCATAAGGGCCTGTTGTTTGGTGCCGGTGTTCTGGGCCTGTTGCTGGTGGTTGCAATCTTTGCTCCGGTGCTGGCCCCGCATGATCCTTATGCACAACAGCTGATGTCGCGGATGAAACCGCCGGTCTTTCTGGGCGGCACATGGGACCATCCGTTGGGCACGGACCATCTGGGCCGTGATTACCTGTCGCGGCTGATTTACGGGGCGCGGGTGTCCTTGATGATCGGCGGCATTGCCGCATTAATTTCTGGTGTCATCGGCACCGCGATGGGGGTGGCCGCCGGCTATTTCGGCGGCAAGGTCGACGCGGTTGTGACCTTCCTGATCAATGTACGCCTTGCGATGCCGGTGGTGCTGGTTGCCTTGGCGGTGGTCGCAATTCTGGGCGGTTCGCTTCAGGTGGTGATCGTTGTGCTGGGGCTTTTGCTGTGGGATCGTTTTGCGGTTGTGATGCGGGCCTCGACCCTACAGGTGCGCGGGCGCGACTATGTAACGGCCGCACAGGCGATCGGAGCCTCGACCCCGCGTATCCTGATGTCGGAAATCATGCCCAATATCGCCAATAACCTGATTGTGGTTGTCACCCTTGAAATGGCCCATGCCATTCTGCTGGAGGCGGTTCTGTCCTTCCTCGGGCTTGGCGTGCAACCGCCAACACCCTCTTGGGGGCTCATGGTTTCCGAGGGCAAGAATATGATGCTGTTTGAACCCTGGTTGGTGATGATCCCCGGTGCGGTGCTGTTTGTGCTGGTGCTGGCGATCAACCTGATGGGCGACGGATTGCGCGATGTGACAGCACCGGAAGGACGCAATTGATGACACAAGATGACGCTATTCTCACGGTCGAGAACCTGAGCATTGATATCCCCACAGATACCGGCACGCTGCATGCGGTGCGGGGCATCGGGTTTGATCTGAAACCGGGCGAAACCCTGTGCATTGTCGGGGAAAGCGGGTCGGGCAAATCGCTGACCTCGCTGGCGCTGATGGGGTTGCTGGGCGGGTCGATCAAGCCCACGGCAAGCAAAATGGAATTCGACGGGATAGACCTGACCAAAGCTGGAAAACGCCAGATGCGCAGCCTGCGCGGGGCGCGGATGTCGATGATTTTTCAGGAGCCCATGACCTCGCTCAACCCGGCCTTTACCATCGGGGATCAGCTGATCGAGGCGATGACCCTTCATGTGAACGGGCCCAAGGCGGATGCGCGTAGCCGCGCTATTGACCTGTTGCAAAAGGTTGGCATCACCTCGGCGGAAAGCCGGATGTCGCAGTTTCCACATCAGCTTTCCGGTGGGTTACGCCAGCGTGTGATGATCGCCATGGCGCTGATGTGTGGCCCGGACCTGATCATTGCCGATGAACCGACAACGGCGCTGGATGTGACCATTCAGGCGCAGATCCTGCGGTTGCTGAAAGACCTGCAAAAGGAGTTCGGCATGGCGATGATCCTGATCACCCATGACCTTGGTGTGGTGGCGCGGGTCGCGGATCAGGTGGCAGTGATGTATGCTGGTGAGCTGGTCGAGACCGGCCCCACGTCAGAGATTTTTGCCAGCCCGTCACATCCTTATACCCGTGGTCTGCTGCGCTGTATCCCGCTGCCCGGCAAGTCCGAACGCGGCGCGCGCCTGGGCACCATTCCCGGCATTGTGCCCTCGCTGGTTGGTGAAGTCAGCGGCTGCGCCTTCCGAACCCGCTGCCCCCACGCGCGCGATTTGTGCCGCAACCAGATACCTGAACAAACCGCGGCGGGCGCATCCCATTCGTTCCGCTGCATCGACCCTGACGGCTTTGCCGGCATGGATGAAACCGAAAGAGCCAGCGCATGACCGATACAGAGACCCCTTTTCTTGAACTGCGCAACGTTACCAAGACCTATAAAATCAAACAGGGCCTGTTTGGCGAAACCAAATCGCTGAATGCGCTCAAGGATCTGTCCCTGAAGCTGAGCAAAGGTGACGTACTGGGCCTTGTCGGCGAAAGTGGCTGTGGCAAATCCACCCTTGCCAAGATTCTGCTGGGGCTGGAGGCCCCGACCTCTGGTAAGGTGCTTGTTGATGGCACGCCGATTGGCGGGCACGACCGGCTGGCACTGGCACGGCGGATTCAGCCGATTTTTCAGGATCCCTATTCCTCGCTCAACCCGCGCAAGACCATTCAGGATCTGATCGCCCTGCCCCTGCGGGTGCATAAGGTCGGCGATGAGGCCAGCCGCACCAAAGCCGTGCGCGAAATTCTCGATGTGGTTGGGCTGCCCTCGCGGGTGTTGACCAACTACCCCAGCCAGATGTCCGGTGGCCAGCGCCAGCGTGTGGCAATTGCCCGCGCCTTGGTGATGCGCCCGCAGATCGTGATCTGTGATGAACCCACCTCGGCGCTGGATGTTTCGGTGCAAAGCCAGATCCTGAACCTGCTGGGTGATCTGCGTCAGGAATTCGGCCTGACCTACCTGTTCATCAGCCATGATCTGGCCGTGGTCGAACATCTGGCGACACAGGTGGCGGTGATGTATCTGGGCCGGATCGTTGAAGAGACAGATGCCGCCGCGCTGTTTGACAATGCGCGTCATCCCTACTCTCAGGCGCTGCTGAAATCCGTGTTGACGCCCGATCCCGCGATGGAGGTGCCCGACACGCAACTGGGCATGGCCTATCCCAACCCGATTGACCCGCCGTCGGGCTGTCATTTCCACCCGCGTTGTCCGCAGGCAACGGCGCTGTGCAAAACTCAGACGCCACGCCCGATCACCGACACACAGGGCTTGGTCGAATGCCATTTACACGATCCCAAGGCCGATATGGCGCAGACAGCACAAGAGGCCCTGACGTGAGCCGAAATCTTTCGACCTCCATGCAGGTCAGCAAAACGGTAATCGAGACCGAACATGGCGTGGTTGCGGCCCAGCACCGTATCGCCGCCGAGGCAGGTGCCGCCGTGCTGGCCGCCGGTGGGGATGCGGTCGACGCGGCTATCGCCACCTCCTTTGCCATCGGCGTAGTCGAACCTTGGATGAGCGGCCCTGCCGGGGGCGGCGGTCTGATGCTGTGGCGTGCGGATGAGGGGCGTGCCTATGCGTTAAACTATGGCATGCGCTCACCCGCGGCACTTGATCCGGCGGAATATCCGCTGAACAAGGACGGGAAATCCGACGATCTGTTCCCTTGGGACACGGTTGAGGGCGAACGCAATGTGCAAGGTGCTACGGCGGTTGCCGTGCCGGGGCTTGTCGATGGTATGGGCAAGATGCACGCCCGTTTTGGCACCATACCTTGGGCGGAACTTTTGTCCCCCGCCATTGCACTGGCGAAAGACGGCTTGCTGGTTGATTGGTTTGCCGCGCTGAATATCGCCTCTTCCACACGTGCCCTGGCCAAAGACCCCGACGCCGCCGCGCTGTTTCTCGAGGACGGGCAGTGGCCGACGGTGTCAGGCTGGACCGCGCTGGCGGACAAACGGCTTGATATGTCCACCATGGCCCGCAGCCTGCAAGAGCTGGCCGAACAGGGCGCACGGGCGATGTATGACGGGGATCTGGCGCAGATGCTGGCCCGCGATGTGCAGGACAAAGGCGGCTCCCTGTCTGCCGAGGACCTGCGCCGTTACAACGCGTTTTTCAGTGACCCACTGTCGTTCGACTATCGCGGCACACGCTTTGATGTGCTGCCCGGTTTGACCGCAGGTCCGACCATGCAGGAGGCCATGAAAGTGATGGCGGCCCGCGCGCTGGACGCCACCGTGCCGGGCGCTGCCGCTTACGGTGCCTATACCGACGGGCTGGACGCCGCTTATGCGACGCGGCTTGAAACCATGGGTTATGACGGCGAAACCCATGGTCATGAAGGCTGCACCACGCATTTCTCTGTTGTTGATAAACGGGGCAATATGGTCAGCCAGACGCAAACACTGCTATCGATTTTCGGCAGCCGCGTTGTGTCCCCCTCAACGGGTTTCCTGCTGAACAACGGGATCATGTGGTTTGATCCCGTGCAAGGGCGGCCCAATTCACTGGCCCCTGACAAACCCTGTCTGATGAATGTCTGTCCCGTGTTGGGATCAAAGGGCGACACCCGTTTTGCCTTTGGCGCATCAGGCGGCCGCAAGATCGTTTCGGCAGTGACCCAGTTGGCGAGCTTCGTCGCTGATTTCGACATGGATCTGGCCGATACCTTTCACCAGCCCCGCATTGATGTTTCGGGGGGTGACACGATTGTTGCCGATGAAACGCTGCCCGACGATGTGCTTGCCGCATTGCGCAGCAAAAAGCCTGTCGTCACCACAAAACGCACGATATTCCCCTATGCCTTTGCATGCCCTGCCGGGGTGATGCGCAAAAATGGCAAGAATTCAGGCTGCACAGAAATTATGTCCCCTTGGGGGGATGCCATTGCCGAAAACAAGGGATCAGCATGAGCCGTCAGGACGCCATTAACCGCGCAACCGCCTATTTCGAAACAGGTCAGTTGCAAACCGATCTGGCCAAACTGGTCGCCTTTGAAACCGAAAGCCAGAACCCGGAAAAAAGGCCAGAGCTGCGCCGTTATCTTGACGCCGCCCTCACCCCGCGTCTGACCGCGCTTGGTTTTGAGTGTGTGGTGCATGACAACCCGGACCCCAGCGGCGGCCCCTTGTTGGTTGGCACCCGGATCGAGGACCCTGCCTTGACCACCATCCTGACCTATGGGCATGGCGATGTGATCCGCGCACAAACCGATGCCTGGCGCGAAGGGCTTGCGCCTTTCACCTTGGTTGAAGAAGGCGAGCGGCTATATGGGCGGGGCACGGCGGACAATAAAGTCCAGCATATGATCAATATTGCAGCGCTGGAAACTGTACTGGCAACGCGCGACGCGCTTGGGTTCAATGTCAAAATCGTGTTGGAAACAAGCGAGGAAATCGGATCACCCGGGCTGGCGAGCTTTATGGAAGACAACAAGGACCTGCTGGCCGCTGATGTATTGATCGCCTCAGACGGACCGCGCCTGCGCCCCGAACGGGCGACGATGTTCATGGGCGCGCGCGGCGGTATTTCCTTTGATCTTTGTGTGAACCTGCGCGACGGGGCGCATCATTCGGGAAATTTCGGTGGTCTGCTGGCCGATCCAGCGATCATACTCTCCCACGCCCTTGCCAGTATCACCGATGCACGGGGGCAGATCCAGATCCCTGAATGGCGCCCCGACAGCCTGACCCAATCTGTGCGGGATGCGTTGGCTGAGCTGCCAATCACTGAAGGCAGCTCTCCGCAAGTGGATCAGGACTGGGGTGAGGCAAACCTGACACCTGCGGAACGGGCTTACGGCTGGAACTCATTTGCAGTTCTGGCGATGAAAAGCGGCGTGCCAGAGGCCCCGGTCAATGCGATCTCCGGCCATGCGCGGGCCACGTGCCAGCTGCGCTATGTGGTGGGGACCGATCCCGCCGATATCATCCCCGCGCTGCGCCGCCACCTTGATGCACAAGGGTTTGAGGCGGTCAGCATCGAAGAACATGAACGCGGTTTCTTTCCTGCTACGCGGCTGGACCCGAAGGATCCTTGGGTCACCTACGTCAAGAACTCACTGACTGAAACAACCGGCCAGCCCCCGCATATCCTGCCCAACCTTGCCGGTTCCCTGCCCAATGACTGTTTTGCCGACATCCTCGGCCTGCCCACAGTCTGGGTGCCGCACAGTTATCTGGGGTGCAGCCAGCACGCGCCGGATGAACATGTGCTGAAGTCGGTTTGCGCCAGTGCCATGGCGATTATGGCCGGTCTGTTCTGGGACATCGGATCAGGATCACAGGTGCCCTAGCGCATCGGTGGTTTCGTTCTGCATACTACAGTATACTATCGACCTTCCCCCTTGCTTACGCTATGGACGGGCCAATTGTCCTTCACTGCATACTCAAGGGGTATTCCATGTCAGATATCATCTACACCAAAGTCGACGAAGCACCGGAGCTTGCCTCTGCGTCCTTCCTGCCGATCATCCAGAAATTCGCCGCGGCTGCCGGTGTCTCTGTCGGAACCAAGGACATCAGCCTTGCGGGCCGTATCCTTGCCACCTTCCCCGAGCATCTGAAAGAGGAGCAGCGCCAGTCCGACGATCTGGCCGAGCTTGGCCGTCTGGTGAAAACACCCGATGCCAACGTCATCAAACTGCCCAATATCTCTGCCTCCGTGCCGCAGCTGGTGGCGGCCATCAAAGAACTGCAATCACAGGGTTTCGCCCTGCCCGATTATCCCGAGGCCCCCAGCACCGATGCGGAAAAAGCGATCCGCGCCAAATATGACGGCATCAAGGGGTCGGCGGTGAACCCGGTGCTGCGTGAAGGCAACTCTGACCGGCGCGCGGCCAAAGCGGTGAAAAGCTTTGCCCAGAACAACCCGCACCGCATGGGCGACTGGGTGGCGGACAGCAAAACCCGCGTTTCCTCCATGTCGGGGGGTGATTTCTTTTCCAACGAAACCTCTACCACGCTGGATGCCGAAGCCACCGCAAAAATCGTGCTGGTGACAGACGCCGGCGAAACCGTGCTGAAAGATGGCATCACCTATCCCGCAGGCACCGTGGTAGATGCAACTTTCATGAGCGCGGCAGCCTTGCAAAGCTTCTTGGCCGAGCAGATCGAACAGACCAAAGCCGACGGCACGCTGTTCTCGCTGCACATGAAAGCCACGATGATGAAGGTCTCCGACCCGATCATCTTTGGCCATGCGGTCAAGGCCTTCCTTGCGCCGGTATTTGAAAAGCATGGCACCGCGATGGCCGATCTGGGTGTGAACCCGAACAGCGGCCTTGGCGATCTGCTGGCCCGCGTGAAGGACAACACCGAAATCATGGCGGATATCGACGCCTGCATGGCCGCGCGCCCGCCAATGTATATGGTGGATTCCGACAAGGGCATCACCAACCTCCATGTCTCCTCTGACGTGATTATCGACGCCTCCATGCCAGCGCTGATCCGCGCAGGCGGCAAAGGTTGGGGACCAACGGGCGAAGAATCCGACGCCAATTGTGTGATCCCGGACAACTCCTATGCGCCGGTCTATGATGAGACGATCAAGTTTTTCAAAGAAAACGGTAAAATGAACCCGGCCACCGCGGGCACCGTTCAGAACATCGGGTTGATGGCACAAAAGGCCGAGGAATACGGCTCCCACCCCACCACCTTCGAGATTGCCGAAGCTGGCACCGTCAAGATGATCCTTGAGGATGGCACTGTATTGCACAGCCATGAGGTCGAGGCTGGCGATATCTGGCGCTCTGCCTCCGCACGCAAGGCCCCGATCGAAGACTGGGTGAACCTTGCCATCGACCGTCAAAAGGCCGAAGGCTGCCGCGCGATTTTCTGGCTTGATGCAAACCGCCCCCATGATGCAGAGCTGATCAAATACGTCGAACCGATTCTGCAAGCCAAAGGTGTCGCGGATGAGTTTGAGATCATGGCCCCGCGCGAGGCGACACGCGCCTCTTTCGAGACCATCACCGAAGGCAAAAACACCATCGCCATCACCGGCAACGTATTGCGCGATTACCTGACCGACCTGTTCCCGATCCTCGAACTGGCCACTTCTGCCAAGATGCTGTCGATTGTGAAACTGATGAACGGCGGCGGCCTGTTTGAAACAGGTGCCGGTGGTTCGGCCCCAAAACATGTTCAGCAGTTGCAGGAGGAAAACCACCTGCGCTGGGACAGCCTTGGCGAGTTCTGCGCGCTGGGTGAAAGCCTGACTTTCCTTGCCGATGCCAAAGGCAACGAGAAAGCCCGCGTGTTGGGCCAGGCGGTGGATGCCGCGACCCAAGGTATCCTTGATCATGGCCGTTCCCCTTCGCGCAAAGTGGGCGAACCGGACAACCGCGACAGCCACTACTGGTTTGCCCGCTATTGGGCCGAAGCGCTCGCGCGTCAAAACAGCGATGCGGAGCTTGCCGCACATTTTGCCCCGATCGCCGAAGCACTGGCAGGTGGGGAAGAACAGATCCTGTCTGAATTGGCAGCGGCGCAAGGCCCAGCGGTGGATCTGGGTGGCTATTACCACGGCGACGCGGCCAAAACCGCCGCAGTGATGCGCCCGTCCGAGACGTTGAACAGCATCATCGGGTAAAACCGGATAGACAAATCAAAAGGGCCGCGCTTCATCACTGAAGCGCGGCCCTTTTTCGTTTAAGGAGAAATCAGACTGGCGGAGGTTGCCGGCGACGCACGCTGATCAACAGCCCCAGGGTCAACAGGGCAATGGCGGATATGCTGATCCAGCTCAGGCTTTCGCCCAAAATCAGCGCCCCCAATAAGCCGCCGCCCCCCGGCACTGCCGCAAGGATCGACGAGGTGTTTGCGGTGCCAATGCTGCGCGAGGCATGGGCGATCAGCAACAGGCCAATGAGGTTGGGCACAAATCCCTGATAGACCGCCTGCAACAGCAGCGGCCCCATTGGCGCATCAGCCAGCCCGCTGGGCAGCCAAAGCGCCCAAATCGGCAGATAAAGCACCGCATTTACAACTGTACCGCAAAAGATGATCTGCATCGCGCTCAGTTGCCAGCGCTCGGAGAGGATCACATAAATGGCAAAGAACATGGCCCCGATCACAAACAGCAAATCCCCGACCCATGCATCCGGTTCGCTGGTCACGCTGCCGTCCCATGCCAGCACTATTGCCGACAATAGGATCAACGCCGCTCCCATGACCTGCCGTAAGGATGGTTTGGCCTGAAACAACAGCAGCGCAAAGGTGATGCTGATCAGCGGCAGCACCCCGTTCATAAAAATGCCGCCATGGGCCGCCGGTGCGAAGTGGAACCCGGTAAAGACACAGAGGATATACACCGGCCCCAGAATGAACGAGAGCACCGCAATCTGAAACAGGCGTAGCCCCCGCCAGGGTTTGTAATAGAGGCAAAGCGGCAAGGCGACCAAAGAGGCCAGCCCATAACGCATTGCGGCCAGATCATAGATGGTCAGGCCGCTGTCATTGGCGACACGGCTGACGATCAGCCAGAACGACCAGACAAAGACGATGGTCCATGCCGCAGCATAGCCCGTGAACTGGGAGGAAGGACTGCTGGACATGTGAAATGCTAAACCTGAAAAAACGGGGAAAATCCCATGACTTAGCAGTAAAAGCCCCCCCGCAGTGTGACAAGGGGCCATGGGCAGAAATCGCCACGCGCGAAAATTGGCAGCTGACGGGACGAAACGATACGCATTGACCTGCATCCGGGCTATGACAGGCCAAACGCAAATGATTGAAAGAGGCAAGACATGGCAATTCGCACCGCGATCATCGGGCTGGGGATCATGGGGCGGCGCATGGCCGAACATATGACGCTGCACCCTGAATTTGCGGTTGATGCGATCTGGGATCTTGATCCCGCCGCCTGCAAACTGGCCCAGAGCATGGCGCCGGAGGCAAGGCTGGCCAGCTCGCCCGAAGCGGCGATGGCGGATGTTGATCTGGTCTATCTCGCCTGTCCCCCGGTGCCGCGCAAGGCCTATGCCATGGCGGCAGCGGCGGCTGGCAAGGCAGTGTTTCTGGAAAAACCTCTGGGCGTAGACGTCGACGCCAGCCGCGAGCTGGTGCAGGCCCTTACGGCATCCGGCGTACCAGCGGCTGTCAACTATACACAGGCAGCGGGCGACGCCCTGACAGAGGTGACCGCAGCCGCCCGCACGGGCAGCTTAGGCACACTTATGGGCGCCGACATATTGGTCACCTATGCGCAGTGGCCGCGTGTATGGCAGGAAGCGGCAGACTGGCTGCGGTTTCGCGCCGAGGGTGGCATGACCCGTGAAGTCATCTCGCATTTTCTGTTCTTTGCGCAACGTGTTCTTGGGCCGCTTGAACTGATTTGGGCCCGACCCGACTACCCCGCTGACAGCGATCTTTGCGAAACCCATGTGGCGGCGCGTCTGCTGTCCGCCACGGGCATGCCGGTAACGGTGATGGGCAGTGTTGGCGGCGCGCAACCGGACCGCCAAGAAGTCACCATCAAAGGCAGTACGCAAAGCCGGCGCATTTCGGATTTCTACCGCAATGCGGCCTCAGATGGCGGCCCGTTCACACAACTGCATGGCGCATATGACGACCCGCGCGCGGCCAGCCTGAAGGTGCAGCTGGATGATCTTGCCCTGTTGATCGCAGGCAAACCCAGCCGCCTGGCCACCCCGCAAGAAGCCCTTGAGGTGCAAATACTGGTCGAAGCGATCCTTGCCTCTAGCCATTGAAATGCAGGCGGTGACCGGGACTGGGCCAGCGCATGTGGTAAAGACATCCCGTGCCCGAGGCGGTGATCCATGCATCACGCATATCCGCCCCGCCAAAACAGATGTTGGTGATATAAGGGTCCCCCGGCACTTCGATAAAATCGACCGCCCCGCCCCCTGTGGGCACCACGCTGATGCCCCCGCGCATCAATGTCGCAACACAGATTTTCCCGTCCGCCTGCACTGCCAGACTGTCCAACAGTTGATACCCCGGCAGGGTCACCTCCAGCCGTCCGGGCATGTCAAACGGTGGTGGTGCGATTTCACCCGGCCCGATCAGATCAAAACTCCAGACGCGACCAGTACGGGTTTCCGCCACATGCACCGTCTTGTCATCCGGTGACAGGCCGATGCCATTGGGAGTGATCATTGGCGCGTGTACCCGGGTGATCCGGCTGCCATCCGCCAAGGCATAATAGAATGCGCCGTGATGCACATATTCGGCATTGGATTTGCCCAGATCGGTAAAGTAGAACCCGCCCTGCGCGTCAAACACAATGTCATTGGGACCGCGCAGCGGCTGGCCATCACAGCTGTCATAGATCGTCTCGAAGCGACCTGTTGCCGGATCAACCCGTTGGATGGATCCGCTGACATAGTCATCCGGGGTCCCAATGGGCCGCATGATGCCGTCCTCCTGCGTCCAGAGAAACCCGCCGTTGTTGCAGACATAAACCATGCCATCCGGCCCGATGGCGGCCCCGTTCGGACCACCGCCAAGCTGGGCAATCACCTCTATATTGCCATCAGGCAAAACCCGCGACAGGGTTTGGCGGCGGATCTCCACCAGAATGACAGAGCCATCAGCCATCGCGATCGGGCCTTCGGGGAAATCCAACCCCTCACATCGTTTGGTCAGCTTCATATCGGTTCCTTTCACGCGCATCTCATGGACAAACCGCAATTTCTGTGAGTTCTTGGCTGCAAAGACAGCATAATCCGCAGGCGGGCGATATGAAAATCTAACGGCAGCCTCTTTGCGCCGCCACTGCGGAATGGCGCATACAGCCAACCGCGATGACCTCGCCCCCGCGCCTTATGCCCGGAATGAAAGGCCCGCATATGAAACTCTCCGCCAAAGAACTAACCACAGTGGCCTGTTCGATCCTGTCTCATGCGGGGGCTACAGCCCGGGACGCAGAACGGGTGGCAACGCGCCTGGTGGATGCCAATCTGACGGGCCATGACAGCCACGGTGTCGGCATGATCCCGGCCTATGTGCAGGGAATTCTGGCCGGTCAGCTGATCCCCGATGCCGCCGCCGAGGTGGTGCAGGACAAAGGTCCGTTCCTGTTGGTCGAGGGCCATCAGGGCTTTGGCCATATCATTGCGGAACAAGCGATGACACTGGCCATCGCGCGGGCAAAAACCAGTCATTTCGCGGTTCTGTCCCTGCGCCGCAGTTTTCACCTGGGCCGCCTGGGTGATTGGGGTGCCATGGCCGCAGCGGAAGGTTTCATCTGCATTATCTACGCCAATGTTCAGTCCTCCCGTCCTATCGTTGCACCCTTTGGCGGCAGCGACGCGCGTTTTGTCACCAATCCCTATTGCACTGCCATTCCAGCCACCAGGAAACACCCGATGTTTCTGTTAGACATGGCGACCAGCACAATTGCGATGGGCAAGGCACGTGTGGCAGAGCTGAGCGGCAAACAGGTGCCCAAAGGCTGTGTGATCGACGCGGCCGGAAACCCGACCACCGATCCCTCAGTGATGTTCAATGACCCGATGGGGGCGCTTACAACTTTTGGACAACACAAGGGTTTCGGGCTGGCCTTGCTGGGAGATATCCTTGGTGGTTCTTTCAGTGGCGGTGGGGCCTATTTGCCGGAACGCGAAGTTGAAGGGCAGATCCTGAACAACATGATGGCAATCCTGATCGACCCCAATGTGTTCGGCAATGCCGAGGCTTTTGGAATCGATGTGGACAATTACACCGACTGGGTCAAATCATCTCCCCCTGCCCCCGGCTTTGATGCGGTGATGCTGCCCGGTGATCCCGAAAGGCAAAGCGCCAAGGCGCGAAACGCCGCTGGTATCCATTTGGATGCAGGCACTACCGCACAGCTGATCGAAGCCGCAAGATCCGTCAAGGTTCCAGAGAAGGAGCTCTTCACGCTGCTTAACGCAGGCTGATGGGCGGGATGCGTTAGGGTATTTTGGATGCTCGAACTGGTTTGTCAGCACATTCGCGCTTTGCGCCCCCTCTTGCCTGCGGATGAGACCCTCTCATTCTACAGGTCTTTATGTCAGCACCTTTGCCGAATGCCCTGCGGGAGCGGTTTCAGAGATTGATTGAAGAAGGGTTAAGCGGGCGCGCGGCGGCGGTGCGGCCGAAGCTCTCGCCCGCAACCAGTGCGCGTTGGGGTCTTGCGATCAGGCAAGTTGGGCAGGCAAGGACGGCGCATCGCAGCCAGCCAAAGGGCAAGTTTGACGAGGTGCTAGAACTCTCGCTCCAACTCCTCGCAAACCCTTGGAAACTATGGGAATCAGGTCACATCACCCTGCGTAGAACCGTCCTCAGACTGGCCTTCACAGACCGTCTGCAATACCACCGAAAAACGGGTGCCAGAACACCTAAAACAGCCTTGGTATTCAAGGCGTTAGGGCGGCATTTGAATAATGAATCTGAAAGTGGTGCGGTCGGAGAGACTCGAACTCTCACGGGTGTTACCCCACAGCGACCTCAACGCTGCGCGTCTACCATTCCGCCACGACCGCAAGCCATGGTATGCGCGGGGTTTAGCGGGGAATGTCCGCCTTGTGAAGAGCAAAAAGTCACGAAAAACCCCCGCTGCTTTTCAGCAACGGGGGCCATGGTGAAACCATGTCAAATGCCTGCCTATTCGCTGACTGAAAATGTCGGCAAACCGGTGCTGGACGCGGCCTGTGGCTGCGGGAAGCTGGGCAAGGCAGGGGCACCGTTCATGCGTTGGGAGGCGACGCGGATCAGCTCTGTGCGTTCCGGTTGACCGGGTACAAATACCGTGGCTGCCCCGGAATCAACTGCGGCCAAACCGGCCTGATACCAATCCATCGCCTTATCCGCCCGTTTGGCGGTGCCGAACCCCTGACTCAGGTGATGGCCCATCAATTCGCCATAGACCCCCTCGCCCATTGTATAAAGCAGCAAGGCAGAGCCGACAGCGACTTCCATGTTATCGGTGCGATACCCGACCCCCATACAAATCCGAGCGGTGCCAGCCAGTTGCGCTGGCGACATCCCCGTTGTCAGGACAAAAGAAGATACATCGGCCACCACCGCATCCCGCGATTTAAGCGAAAGCGAAGACACATAGTCCTTCATTGCCGGACCAAAACCGACACATTGCTGGGCGACCTGATCCGGTGTGAAGCCTTGGATCTTCCCCACCAGTTCTTCAGATCTGGCGATGGCATAGGTGCGCGCCAGACAGAACTGTTCGTTGATCGCCACATTGGGGTCAGACATGCTGGCCAAAGTGGTGAAGCCGCCGTTGGTGTTGGTAATCAATGAAACGGTATTACAATGCGAGGCCAGTGACGCCTGTGATGCTGCCCCCATAAAGCTGGGCAGGCCCGTCGCTGCAGTTGCCGCGGCTGCGGCAACGACCGGTGTCGTGGGCGCGGGTTGCGGGGCGACCTGCGGAGCTACAACGATGGTTGTTTGCGCAGTGCCATTGCCAGCGGGGGATTGTCCGGCCATTTCAGCGCGGTAGGTTTTCAGCAATCCGCGCGTGCCGTCCTGAGTTGCCGCAACCTGTTGCTGCACCGCATAGCCACCTGCCTGTGCGCGGTTGTAGCTGGAGATCAGCAGATTGTTCTCAAAGGCGGACAACTGACCGGTGACCGGATATCCAAGATAGGCCTGATATTGCGAAACCGCATTGCGGGTTTTTTGGCCCAGCTGGCCATCAACCGCCCCCGCGTTGAAACCAAAGTAGTTTAGTGAGGCCTGAATGTTGCGCCCTTCCTGCGTGGACGGGAGGCTAGGCCGATAGGTCTTTTTCTTGTAGCGCTTTGTGGTGGTGCGGGTTGTACGCTGTTTCTTGGCGTTGGCCCCGACGATCCCGCCGATGATGGCCCCGGCGATAAAGTCACCTGCATCCGCCTGCGCCGTATCGGCAGGGACAAAGGCCAGCGATGCCCCAAGCAGGGCTCCGGTGATGGTTTTAAAATCCATGGTAAATACTCCGACTGAAATGACTCGTTTTATTGCCGGAAGTTTTAGCACATTTGCCGTTATCCCCAAAGGTTGTTCGCAAAAATATGCGCAACCCAAGGGAGACAATGCCTTGAAACATCCGAAAAGAGCATCACCTTGTGGGCAAAGGTCCATTGGAAATGAGCGCGTTATGTTAGAATCCCCGCAAAATCCCGACGCCCCTGTGGTTCAGGTCGATATCGTTTCCGATGTCATGTGTCCCTGGTGCATTGTCGGCTATAAGCAACTGGAACAGGCATTGGGCATGGTTGGCATCGGGGCCTATGTGCGCTGGCACCCGTTTGAATTGAATCCCGCCATGCCGCCGGAAGGTCAGAACCTGACCGAGCATATCACCGAGAAATACGGCAGCACCCCCGAACAATCGGCACAGAACCGTGCCCATCTGGAGCAGCTGGGCCGCGATCTGGGGTTTACCTTCCACTTCACCCCCGACAGCCGGATCGTAAACACATTTGCCGCGCATCAACTGCTGGGCTGGGCGCAGGAACAAGGGTTGCAACATCCGTTGAAGATGGCGTTGTTTTTCGCCCATTTTACCGAGGGTCAAGATGTGTCGGACATCCCTACCCTGCTGGACATCGCCGAATCCGTTAATCTGGACCGCGCCGCCGCCGAAGAGATGTTGAGCAGCCAAAGCAAAGCAGAAGAAACACGTGCGCACCAACAGTTCTGGACCGAACGTGGTGTTTCGGGCGTGCCCTCGATGATCTTTGACGGTAAATATCTTTTGACCGGGGCGCAGGGCGCAGAGACCTATGCCCAAATGTTGCGTAAAGTAGTGAGCGAGAAAGAAGCCGCCTGAGCGCAGCGCCCACCAGCGGGCAATCACCGTTTTTGCGCCATGCCCCTGCCCGATTCCCCGGACAGGGTTTGTCCATGATGCAAAGCAAACCGATAACAGCCGCCCGGAGTACGCCGCCACGGATCAAAACGCTGATCGGCCTTGCCCTGTTTGTCGGGCTGGCACTTGCTGCACATGGTATTCTTCTAAGCATAGAATACCGCTGGATCAAAGTGTTGGACGTCAACACGGTGGCCGGTAAATCCGCAAATGACCGTATCGTATTGCTGGACACACCTGACAGGGTTCGTTTGGTGCGCATCGCCGATCCTTTTGTGGCGACGCAAAAAGGGGCGCAGGTTTGCGTCGCCAAACGACGGTTGGTTGCGCGGCGCTGGGTACTGCATCGTATTGTTCTGCCCGGCTTTTGCCGTGGAGAGCCGCGCGGAGGCCTCGCGCAATCGGTTTTTCACGTCGACTGACCCCTTCACGCGGTGGGACAGATTGGATAGACCGCCCCTATGGTGGAATGGATCACAACAGACGGCTTGACCGACTATCGCGCAGCCGAAGCCTGGATGGAAAACCGTGTCGCGGCGATTGCGGCAGGCACCGCGCCTGAATGCATCTGGCTGGTCGAACATCCGCCGCTTTATACCGCTGGCACCTCGGCCAAACCTGCGGATCTGACAGACCCGGACCGTTTTCCCGTCTATGACACCAAGCGCGGTGGGCAATATACCTACCACGGTCCGGGCCAGCGGGTGGCCTATGTGCTGCTGGATGTCGGCAAGCGGGGGCGCGATGTGCGCTGTTTTGTGCGTGATCTGGAGGCCTGGGTGATCGATACTCTGGATCAGTTCAACCTGCGCGGCGAAATCCGCACGGGGCGTGTTGGTGTCTGGGTCGAACGTCCTGAAAAACCACGCCAAGCGGATGGCAGCCCTGCCGAAGACAAGATTGCCGCCATTGGCATCCGCTTGCGCAAATGGATCAGTTTTCACGGCATCAGCATCAATGTGGAACCGGAGCTGGAGCATTTCAGCGGGATCGTGCCCTGCGGGATCAGCGATCACGGGGTGACCTCGCTTGTGGATCTGGGATTGCCGGTGACGATGGATGATCTGGACGTGACCCTGCGCGACAGTTTTGCCAAAGTATTTGGTGACATACCGGTGCCGCCTGCCGGTTGATCCGGCGCATGGATACGCCCAACGGTTCGGGCAAAATATAGATTCGCAATATTCTGCGGATCTGGGTCGCAAATCGCGCCAACCAGCACCACAGCTATAAATTCGATCTGACCTTTCATCAAATTATCAAAGCATTTTTCCGTATCCGCCCCTCGATCGGGGTTACTCTTGGCGCAAAGAGGCACAATTTAACGCAGATTTCCTCTCCTGCGACCATCGCGCCCATTGCCCCTGTGCTGCGACAAGACTAGAACCAATCTATATCGCTCCGCGCTAAGCCGACAGGTGTGGGGCACCTAAATTCCATAGCGAGGAGGCACCGCATGGCAGACGCAGCCATCAACGGGCACGATCACGAAGACGAACGGGGATTCTTCACCCGTTGGTTCATGTCCACAAACCACAAAGACATCGGTATTCTATACCTGATCGTCTCCGCTTTTGTCGGGTTCATTTCCGTTCTCTTCACCGTTTACATGCGGTTGGAACTGATGGACCCCGGCGTTCAGTACATGTGTATGGAAGGGGCGCGTTTCATCGCGGATAGCTCTTCCCTATGTACCCCCAACGGTCACCTCTGGAACGTTCTGATCACCGGTCACGGTATCCTGATGATGTTCTTCGTTGTTATTCCGGCGCTTTTCGGCGGTTTCGGCAACTATTTCATGCCCCTGCAAATCGGTGCGCCGGATATGGCGTTCCCACGGATGAACAACCTGTCGTTCTGGCTCTACGTGGCTGGTACAACGCTGGCGGTATGTTCCGTTCTTGCGCCGGGTGGTAACGGTCAGGCAGGCTCCGGTGTGGGCTGGGTTCTGTACCCGCCACTGTCGGTGAAAGAAGGCGGCATGTCCATGGACCTCGCGATCTTTGCGGTACACGTTTCGGGTGCCTCTTCGATCCTTGGTGCGATCAACATGATCACCACTTTCCTGAACATGCGCACACCGGGCATGACCCTTTTCAAAGTGCCGCTGTTTAGCTGGTCGATATTTGTGACCTCCTGGTTGATCCTTTTGTCCCTGCCCGTTCTGGCCGGTGCGATCACCATGTTGTTGATGGATCGTAACTTTGGATTTGCCTTCTTTGACCCCTCGGGCGGCGGCGATCCGGTTCTGTACCAGCACATCCTGTGGTTCTTCGGTCACCCTGAGGTCTACATCATCATTCTACCCGGTTTCGGCATCATCAGCCACGTGATTGCAACCTTTTCGCGCAAACCGATCTTTGGCTACCTGCCAATGGTCTGGGCGATCATTGCAATCGGTGTTCTGGGTTTCGTCGTCTGGGCGCACCACATGTACACCGTGGGTATGACCCTGAACCAGCAGGCCTACTTTATGCTGGCAACCATGGTCATCGCGGTGCCGACCGGGGTAAAGGTCTTTTCATGGATTGCCACCATGTGGGGCGGTTCTGTCGAAATGAAGACACCGATGCTCTGGGCCTTTGGCTTCCTGTTCCTCTTCACCGTGGGTGGTGTGACAGGCATCGTTCTGTCGCAGGCCGCCGTGGACCGCTACTACCATGACACCTATTACGTTGTGGCGCACTTCCACTATGTGATGAGCCTTGGTGCTGTGTTCGCGATTTTTGCAGGGATCTACTTCTACTTCCCCAAAATGACTGGCCGCATGTATCCTGAATGGGCGGGCAAGCTGCACTTCTGGGCGATGTTCGTCGGTGCAAACCTGACCTTCTTCCCCCAGCACTTTCTGGGCCGTCAGGGCATGCCACGCCGCTACATCGACTACCCAGAGGCATTCGCTTACTGGAACCAGTGGTCAAGCTGGGGTGCTTTCCTGAGCTTTGCTTCCTTCGTCTTCTTCTTTGGGGTGATCGCCTACTCGCTGCTGCGCGGCGCAAAGGTGACACAGAACAACCCATGGAACGAATATGCCGACACGCTGGAATGGACACTGCCATCCCCGCCACCGGAGCATACGTTTGAAATCCTGCCAAAGCAGGAAGATTGGGACAAGCAACCCGGCCACTAAGGCAGGTTGTTGGATGAATACCAAAGGGCTCCGGTTTCGACCGGGGCCCTTTTTCTTTGCGCTACGTCTCCCCTCCTCCTCCAGACATCAGACCACACCATCCGGCACCGCCAGCACATCAAAACTTTGTTAATTTTGAAACAACCACGCTGGAGTGCGCCGCGCCTACTCAAACTGGCGCAACATAACGATGATGCCTCCGCCGGGCGGCATGGCCTGAGCTTGGACCAAAGGACGCAGCGTTGCCGCCCTTGGGGGCAGCCAATTGCTTTGACAATTTCCCATGCGCCTTGTCCAATCCGGCAACAGCCCGTAACAGGCAAAGGAACACATATGCCCGTCACCATCACACCGATCTATGCCGCGCTGACCGCCTTTATCTTTCTGACGCTCAGCTGGCGCGTGATCCGTTACCGACATGCCCATGTGATCTCACTGGGCGACAAGGGTGACAAGAACCTCCTCAAACGGATGCGGGCACAGGCCAATTGTGCCGAATACGCCCCCATCGCCTTGATCATCATCCTGCTGGTGGAACTATCAGCCGCGCCGGCGATCGCTGTGCATCTGATGGGAATTGCACTTGTTGCTGGGCGTGCGCTGCATGGCTACGGGTTTGCCTCCACCCCACAGAAAATCATCCTGCGTCAAATCGGCATGCTGTTGACACTTCTGGTCATCGCGCTCGGCGCGCTTGCGCTTTTGGTACATAGTATTTTCTGAAGGACTGCGGGGTTCCAGCTCCGCTGCTGCCAGCAAGAACCCCAGATCCCGCCGGATGATCCGCAGTCAAACAACCTGCCCTTACGGAAGCTTTTCAACGGCCACAGGCCCAGCCATCGCCGAAAATTCTGTCTTGCAGGCAAGTTGCAAAAAAAATCGCAAAGGGGTGAATTTCTCTCTTGCAGCCCCCCCTCAGGATGGGTATTCGGTCCACACCAAAGGATGCGGGCGTAGCTCAGGGGTAGAGCATAACCTTGCCAAGGTTAGGGTCGGGCGTTCGAATCGCCTCGCCCGCTCCATTTGGGTCCTGCCAGCCCCGGCAGAACAGAACAAAGACCATCCTTCGGGATGGTTTTTTTCGTTCTGGCACCGCGTTTTGAAATGCTGCCTCTCACGCTGTTGTTTTGAATGCTGCGCTGCTGACTTCAGTTGATTGGGAACTGGCGCAGGCAGCGGGCGGCGTTCTTGCGATAGTCGTCCAATGTATCCGCGATATCGCGCCGGTCCCGCATCACTTCCAATGCGCGTTTCTTTTGCTGCCAAGAGCCGTCAACATGCAGATCAAGAATGCGCACCGTAATGCCCAGCATCACGTTCTTTTCCACATCCTCGATCAATCCCGCCCGCGACAAGGCGACCGCGGTCAACGCCAGCGTATTTGCACAACGCAGGGCTGCCGCCTCTTCACCTTCATAGATGCGTTTGGTTTGTGCGTGGACGGGAAAACTGGCCGCGAGGCTGATCACCACCCCGACCAGCAAAACCCGCATCAAAAGACCTTGAATGTCATCGTGGTCAGCGAACGTTCAATCCCGACAATATCCAGCAAGTTGTCGTTGATATAAACCCCGACATCTGCGCCCTTGGGCACGTATAGTTTCATCAACAGATCAAAATCCCCGGAGGTCGAATAAAGTTCCGAATGGATCTCGCGCAAGGCGATTTCTTCAGCGACACGATAGGTGGTGCCGGGTTTGCAACGGATCTGGATGAAAACGCAGGTGCTCATGAGGGGCCTCGGTGTTGGGTCAGCTAAAATCTCGCACGAAGGGGCGCCCCCCGCAATGGGTGATCTGCGGGATCTGTCGCGATCCACCTTGGCCTGCCCGCCCCGCCTGTTATAAGGACGCCAACCCACCGCACCGGAGACCGCCCATGCGCACCACCACCCTGACCCGCACCACCGCCGAAACCGATGTGAGTGTCGAGATTAACCTTGATGGCACAGGGGTTTACGACAATCAGACCGGTGTGGGCTTCTTTGACCATATGCTGGACCAGCTGGCACGGCATTCACTGATCGACATGACCATCCGCGCCAAGGGTGATTTGCACATCGATGATCACCATACGGTTGAAGACGTGGGCATCACATTGGGTCAAGCCCTTGCCACCGCACTTGGAGACAAACGCGGCATCCGCCGCTATGGGTCCTGCCTGCTGGCGATGGATGATGCACAGCTGCGCACGGCGCTTGATCTCTCCGCCCGTCCCTTCCTGATCTGGAACGTCGATCTGCCCACCGCAAAAATCGGGAATTTCGACACGGAACTGGTGCGCGAATTCTTTCAGGCGCTCAGCACCCATGGCGGCATTACGTTGCATGTGGACCAATTGCATGGGGTGAACAGCCACCACATTGCCGAAGCAGCGTTTAAATCCGTCGCCCGCGCCCTGCGCGAAGCGGTCGAGGTTGATCCGCGCAAAGCCGATGCGATCCCTTCCACCAAAGGCGCGTTGTAAACCGCCAAAGTTCTGGAAAACCTGCCCATGCTGACCGCAATTATTGACTATGAGTCCGGCAATCTGCACTCGGCCCACAAAGCCTTTGAACGGATGGCGCGTGAGGTCGACGCGGGTGATGTTGTCGTCACCGCTGACGCCGATACTGTGGCCAGGGCCGATCGCATTGTCCTGCCCGGCGATGGGGCCTTTCCTGCCTGTATGGCCGCGCTGAAAGGTGCGGGTGGGCTATATGACGCGATGGTAGAGGCCGTCGAGGTCAAGGCACGCCCCTTTCTTGGCATCTGTGTCGGGATGCAGCTGATGGCCAGCATGGGCCGCGAATATGAAGACACGGCGGGACTGGGCTGGATCGACGGTGAAGTGACCAAGATCACCCCCGCTGATCCTGCGTTCAAAGTACCGCATATGGGGTGGAATGATCTGGTGATTGACCATCCCCATGCGGTATTTGACGGTCTGAAAACCGGTGATCATACCTATTTTGTACATTCCTATCATATGGCTGTAGCACAGGATGCGCAGCGTCTGGCCCATGTGGATTACGCCGGGGATGTGACCGCAGTTATTGGGCGCGATACCATGCTGGGCATGCAGTTCCACCCAGAGAAAAGCCAAACCACTGGCCTGCGCCTGATCGCCAATTTCCTGAGGTGGAAACCGTAACCTCAACAGTGCCAGCCGCGCTGTAGCTCTGCGCGCCTGGACTCAACCTCGGATCAGGCCGTGAACCATCAGCGCAATCTGGTCCAGACCACATTCGCACATCCTGCCCCATCACAGGTGCTGAGCCGCATTTTATTGCCCTCTACACGCATCTTCGCAGATAGAATCCGGTTCTCCACCGGCTCCCAGATCTCTCCTGTGTAGCTGCCGTCGGATTGCGCCTGCATGTTCAGCAGCATCCGCCGCCCTAAATCCCTGGAGGGTGTGTCATAACCGCGCCGGTCCTTGGCCCGTTCAATCTGGCCGCAAATTGCAGACCCGCAGGGTTTGGTGCGCACATGCATCACCACCCCGCGCCGGTCCGGTTTTGCCTGCCACAGGCCCACTGGTACATCCGCGAGCACCGGCATCGGTAGCGCGGTCAAAAATGTCATTGAAAACAATAATCTGCGAAAGTTCATCTGCATCACTCCCCAAAGCGATACGGGCCCGCCCCTGATCTGCCGATCCCCGGAGATTGTTAGAGCGCGATATGCTCTTTACGCCTGCTTTGGCACTCTGGCAAATGTTATTTTGTCGCCCTGAAATGCGGTCTAGCGCACCCGTTTCCAGATGGTTTCTGTGCAGGATTCCTTGTCGCAGGCCCGCAGCCGCAGCTTGCGCCCCACCACCTCGACCCGGCTTTGCAGATATCGCCGGCCGCGGGGATCACGGTATTCACCAAAGAAGCTTCCATCGGGCTGCGGTTTCATCGCCCAGAATGCCTTTTGGCCCACGGCATTTGACGGCGCATCATATCCGGCGCGGTTTTTGGCCCGCTGCACCCTGGCGCATAAAGCACCCCCGCAGCTACGTGTCCGCACCAGCAATACAACACCCAGGGTATCCGGCTCTGTTTGCCACACGCCAAGCGGCACCTCGGCCTGACCTTCCTCCTGCGCCACCCCGCCCGTGGCCAGCGCCACCAACAGCAGCGCCGCAAAATAATGCATAAACTTCATCTGATCCCACCAGACAGCTCTCTTCAGGCGTCAGTCTAAAAATCTCACGGAGCCGGATCAAGACAGCAGGGCGGATCGGCCTAGTTCAACCGTTTCCACGTCTGTTTGGAACAGATAAGCCCACCCAGCACACAACCGCCAATCTTCAAGGAATTGCCGCTCAATTTTCCGGAGCCGTTATATGTTTTGCCGTTCGAGGGTTTCCATGCCTTGCCCTCATATTCACCGTTGCCCGTGGCCACCAAGTCAAACATGGCGTTTTTTCCAATGACGTCGCTCGCCACCTTCGCGCCATTGTCAAACTTTTGCCGGAAAACACCACAGATCTTCGCCCCACAAGCCTTCATTTCAACGTGATAGTAAACACCTTTATCCGGCTGGGTCTGCCACATACCGAAAACCGGATCCGCCGCCCAGGCCGCCCCGGTACCCATCAGCCCCACCACAACCGCTGCCATGATATTTTTCATCGTAAAATCCTCCCAAATTTCAGAACACTGTGCTCATCCGCTTTTATTGTGGCAAGCGTAACCTTGGGTCGCGTTGCAAATCACTTCGCAGCATGCAAAACCCTGACACAAGCAAACCAAGGGCCTGCAAGATGATCCTCTACCCCGCAATTGACCTCAAAGACGGCAATGCCGTGCGCCTCGTTCATGGCGATATGGACCGCTCCACCGTTTTCAACGACGATCCCGCCGCCCAGGCGCTGGAATTCGTAAATGCCGGTTGCACTTGGCTGCATCTGGTTGATCTGAACGGTGCCTTTGCAGGTACCCCGGTCAATGCCGCCCCTGTCGAGGCGATCCTCAAGGCCTGCAAGGTCCCCGCCCAGCTGGGCGGCGGTATCCGCGACATGGCCACCATCGAAAGCTGGCTGGACAAGGGCCTTGCCCGCGTCATCCTTGGCACTGTGGCCGTGGAAAACCCCGATCTGGTCCGCGAGGCCGCCCGCGCCTTCCCCGGCAAGGTCGCCGTCGGCATTGACGCGCGAAACGGCAGGGTCGCCACCAAAGGTTGGGCCACTGAAACCGATGTGATGGTCACCGACCTTGCCAAATCATTTGAAGACGCCGGTGTCGCTGCCATCATCTACACCGACATCCTGCGCGATGGGGCCATGGGTGGCCCCAATATCGACGCCACCGCCGCCCTTGCCCGCGCGGTCGACATTCCCGTAATCGCCTCCGGCGGCGTCTCCTCGCTCGCTGATCTCACCGCCCTGAAATCCACCGGTGTGATCAGCGGTGCCATCTCCGGCCGCGCCCTCTACGATGGTGCCATCGATCTGAAAACCGCCCTCACATCCCTACAGACCTGACGTCATCGTGCCGTTAAACTCACCTGCACAACGGCAGCCCCAAACATATCTTCAGATAGAACGCCCAAATGCTCAAAACCCGCATCATCCCCTGCCTTGACGTCGCGGACGGCCGCGTCGTCAAAGGTGTGAACTTCGTTGGCCTGCGCGATGCCGGTGATCCGGTTGATGCCGCCATCGCCTATGATGCCGCCGGTGCGGATGAACTCTGCTTTCTCGACATCCACGCCACCCATGAAAACCGCGGCACCATGTTCGATCTGGTACGCCGTACCGCTGAACATTGCTACATCCCGCTGACCGTGGGCGGCGGCGTGCGCAGCGCTCAGGACGTGCGCGCCCTGCTCCTGGCCGGTGCCGACAAGGTCAGCTTCAATTCTGCCGCTGTGGCCGACCCCGATGTCATTGCAACAGCTGCTGATCAATTCGGCAGCCAATGCATCGTCTGCGCCATCGACGCCAAAACAGTCGCCCCCGGCAAATGGGAAATCTTCACCCATGGCGGGCGCAAGCCCACCGGCATCGACGCTGTCGCCTTTGCCAAGACCGTGGCCGCCAAAGGTGCCGGTGAAATCCTGCTGACCTCAATGGACCGGGATGGCACCAAACAGGGGTTTAACCTGCCCCTCACCCGCGCCATTTCTGACGCGGTTTGCGTTCCTGTCATTGCCTCGGGCGGTGTTGGCACCCTCGATCACCTCGTGGACGGTGTGACAAAAGGTGGCGCATCCGCCGTGCTTGCCGCCTCGATCTTTCACTTTGGCGAATTCACCATTGCACAGGCCAAATCCCATATGGCCGCCGCAGGCATCCCTGTGAGGCTGACATGACCCTTGATGATCTCTACGACACCATTCTGTCACGCAAGAACGCTGATCCAAGCAGCAGCTGGACCGCACAGCTCCTTGCCAAAGGCCCTGAAAAATGTGCCGAAAAATTTGGTGAGGAGGCAGTCGAGGCGATCATAGAAGCCGTCAAAGACGACAAAACCGCCCTCACCTGCGAAGCGGCTGACGTGCTCTATCACCTCTTGGTCATGCTCGCCGCCCGCGATGTCCCTTTCAGGGATGTGCTGGACGAACTCGCCAGGCGTCAATCCACGTCCGGCATCGCCGAAAAAGCGGCCCGCTGACCCCGCTCCCCTGCTCTTTTTGGCCCTATATCCTGCGGGAGTTTGAGGGCAGCGCCCTCATCAAATTTTCCCCTTGAGGAAAATTTATAAAATCAAATGCGGGCTTGCCCGCTCCGCGCCATCAGATCACTCAGATGTCACAGCTTGCTGGAGATCACCCCGGTGGCAAACCCGCCCCTGCGCAGCTCACCAAACAACCGTTGATATTCGATCTTGGGACAGCGGTCCTGTATCACCGTCACCCCGCGTGCTTCGGCCATCGCCGCCGCCTCGGCATGTTCAACACCGATCTGCATCCAGATGGTCTGCAACTGGGGAAACACCTCCAGCGCCTCCTCGACAATCTCCGGGACAGCCTCGGAGCGGCGAAAGATATCGACCATATCCACCGGCCCCTCAACTTCCGACAGCCCACCCAGAATCACACTTCCAAACAGCATCTTACCGGCATAGGCCGGATTTACCGGCACCACATCGAAACCGCGCAGATCCAGATAGCGGGCGACAAAATAACTGGCGCGCACCGGGTTTATCGACACACCGACCATGGCGATCCGTTTGGTTCGGCGCAATACATCCCGCAGCAGGGCATCTGAATACATCATCCCTCTTCCCTATACCGGATTCCCGACAAAAAAAAGCACCCTCAAGACATGCCTGAGGGCGCAAAAGTGTGGAACGAGGGACAGTAAAGGACATGCCGGCGCTCCAGACCGGCGTGTCTTGTGACAGAGGTATGAAGCGCTCTTGCCCGATAAAAGAGGTAGCGCGAATTTGTGAACACGATGTTAACAAGATGGGCGAATCCTTGCCGAAACTGCCGTTTTGCCAACTGCTTCAGTCAAAGATGTCTTCCACAAGGTCAAACAGATCTTCTGCCGCCTCTTTCAACCAGCCGATCCGCTTTTTCATTTTGCGGGATTTGGCCTTTTTCACCGGCGGTGCCTTTGGCTTTTTCGCAAACTGGCGCAGCGGGGGCTGATGGCTGATCGCAGGCCGCACAGGCGAGGCTACAGGCAGGGTCTTCAGATTGCGCAGCGGTGCCCCGCAGCTGGCGCAGGCCAGCGCATGCTGCCCCTTGTCGAGCTTCAGCGCAGCCTTGCTGCCGCAGTGACAGCAGGTCGCGATTTTTACGGGATATCCCATGGTTCGTGGCCCTTATGCGTCGCGTCTTGCCGCATATAAGGCGATTGCGGCAGCATTCGAGACATTCAGTGAGCCAAATGCACCAACTGCGTCAATCCGCACCAAGGCATCCACCGTCTCGCGGGTCTTTTCGCGCAGCCCCGGCCCCTCGGCCCCCAGCACCAGCGCCACGGGGCGATCACGTTTGCCCTCGACCGCAGCTTCAATCGACAGCTCCGCCTCGCCATCCAGCCCCAGAACAAGATAGCCCATGTTCTGTAGCGCCCGAATCGCATCCGCAAGATTGCGCACCCGCAAATAGGGCTGGCGTTCCAGGGCACCTGATGCCGTCTTGGCCAGCGCCCCGGTTTCCGGTGCCGAATGGTGGCGCGTGCCAATCACCGCAGAGGCACCCAGCACCTCGGCAGAGCGTAGAATCGCCCCCACGTTATGCGGATCAGTCACCCGATCCAGCAACATCACCCGCGGGGCCGCGTCACCGATACAGACATCCTCAAGCCGGCCCCAATTCAGCGGCTTCACCTCAAGGACAGCCCCCTGATGCACCGACCCCGAATCCAACGGGGGTTTGAATTTACGCGGATCCACAACCTCGGGGGTGATTCCCGCCTGCGCTATCGCCTCTTCCAGCTTTGCCTGGGCATTGGGCGTCACCATCAGGCGCAATTTCTCACGCTCGGGATTCATCAGCGCATCACGCACCGCATGCAGACCAAACAGCCAAACGGTCAAGTTTGCCTCGGCTTTCTTGTCTTGTTCTTTCTGAACGACCCATTTGGGTTTCTTCATCTTTTTTTGTCCTCATGTGCAGTCTGTGCAAAAGGCTATGGTTTTTGCCTTGACGCCCCTTAGGGCCGCTTGTAATCACGCCCTCACGTTCAGCGCAATGCGAAGGACGTAGTGGGCGACAGGCCGCAAGGTGTGGCAGGGGACTGTAACTCCCTCGCGGAGACGCACGCCTGGTTCGATTCCAGGGTCGCCCACCACTTTTTCTCCTCCGCAGCAGAATTTTCCACCTGAGACGAGCCACCGTATACACCGATTGCGATTGATGCCCCGGATCAAGCCTGCGCGCCGCTTCCGTGGCAGGGCCCACCTGCGGTTTCCTTGCGGAGGTATTCGGGACGTTTCAGTGACAGGTCGCAAACTGGCCCGTTTGCAAAACGGCTCCCGGATCACCCCACCCCGCAAAGTCGTGATCAATCAAGCGCCGACCAAATGCGCCGATTTATCAGCGGCGCGCCTGTGAAGAGGGCGAAATCGCGTTCGCCGTATCCTGAAGCCGTGGCAAAATCTCTGCCTCGATGCGTTCGCGGGTCCATGTATGAGCGGAGACCGAACATTGCACTGCCGCAAAAGCATGACCATCCGGCCCGGCGATCGGACAGGCCACGCCCAGTTCTGACAGGATCATCTGTCCGGTCGAGATTGCAAAACCGTTTGCAACGGCTTCATCAATACTGCGACGGATCTCATCGCGGTCCATGGTGGTGCGGTTGGTGAAAGATTTCAGCGACCATGTACGGACCGCCTCTTCGCGGTCTTCAGCAGAAAACGTCGAAATCATCGCCCGCCCTGCCGAGGTGGACAGCGCTGGCAAACGCCGCCCCACAACCGTTGCGGCAAAATAGGTGCGTTTGCAGGGCAACCGGCTGACATAGATGATATGGTCATCAGACAACTCCGCCAGATTGACCGTCTCACCCAGCTCCTGACTGAGGTCGATCAACTTGGGAATGGCCTGCCCGACAAGCTGATCAGACCAATAATAGGAATAGGCCAGTTGCAGCCATGCATGTGACGGCCGAAACCGCCGTGTGACCGGGTTTTTGTCAAGCATGCCTTCGATATGCAGGGTATTGGCCAACCGTTGAACGGCGCTTTTGTCCAGTTCGGTACGTTGGGACAACTCGACCAATGACAGCTCTGTGTGGGTTTCATCAAAGGCGCGCAACAGGCGCAGCCCCTTTGCAAGCGAACTCACATAAAGGGTATTTTGCTTCTTTTCCAAATGCTTGCCTCAAAACCTCGGTGAAACGTCATCCGGCGGCTTGATGCCAGCAAGTCTGATCGTATGAACTGGTCGAATATAAATACTCGGTATCATATTATAATACACCCATCAAGACAGAAAACCCATGGCCTTTACCTTCGACCGCCACGGGTCATCCGGCGACCCTGCCTGCGTCACGCATTCACGGGTGCAGGGACATTCATCCGGTGCGGAACAGCAGCCAAGATAGCAAGCCGTCGCGCACCGGGCAAAATCATGCCTGTGCCATTTCACGCCGCCAATAGGCCGAAACATAAGCGTCTTTGCCGGTCCGGCCTGCCGCCTTATTCGCGCTGCGCACATGATCCGCCTGTGCCCGCTCGCCTGCAAACCAAAGATAGGCCTCCGGAGTTTTTGCCAGTGCAGCGCAGGCATCTTGCGCCATCTGCGCCCCGCTTTGAGGCGGGCAGATCTCGATCTTGACGCCAGCATGTTCGGGCATCGGATAGCGGCCGGCAGCCTCGTTTCTGGGGTACATGCGGATATGCCCGGTCAGCGCCGGATTGGCCTCAAGCACCCGCGCGATGGCCGGAAAGGCGGTGTCGTCCGAGAAGCCAAGGATCGGCCCTGCCAGCTCGCATCCGCCGCCGCCGGGGCCCACGACCAATACATCGCTGCCCATCTGGGTTGTCGTGGCCCATTCAGAGGCGCGGCCCCCGTCATGCTGCAACAGGTCGAAAACAAGTTTCCCGGCCTCAGGGTCAACATAACGCGCGGTGTAGACCGGCAGATGCAGCGCTTCGTCCCCTTTGGGCCAGACTGTTGCGCCATTTGGCCCTAGCCGCGGCCAGACCGGCACCGCCAGATCAGCCGGGGGGAGCGCAAGACGGAAATGTATTGCCCCATTGGAAAACCGCGAGACATCCCCCGCCAGCGTAACACGGTAGAAGCCGCAGGGCATATGTTCGACAGATTGAAGCGTCATCACCTTTGCATTCACCGGCAAGCTGCCCTCTTCAACCTCGGCATCTGACCAACGCAACCCTTGGGCAACTTCAGGAAACACCTCCCCGATCTGCCCGACAATGCTGTCCTTGAGGGTTTGCAGGAAATCCGCACGCTCCGATATGATCTCAGCCCGGCAGCCCTCGCCAAGTGGCACAAAGGTGATGCGCCCATAATAGGTCTGTACTGCCAATCCCCTGGCATCATCTTGCGCCACGGTCAGATCATGCGCCTGCGCCTCGGCCAGGGTAAACTGGCGCAGCGGGGCAAAGGCAATGCCGGGCAAATCTGTATGTGCGATATGTTCAGGCATGACTGACCTCCTTTGGTGAACGATGACCGGCAACGCGCCAGATGATGGGTAGGGAAATCAATGAGGCGATGCAGGCCGCGCTGAAAAAGACACCGTACCCGAGGTATTCCGCGACATAGCCCGCAGTGACCCCGGCCACCATGCTGACGGCGGCGTCCATACATTGAAAAAGGGTGAAATCCACGCCCCCCTGGCGCGGGTCGGACCAGACCATAAACTGCCCGTATAGCGCGACGAAACCAAATGCCATGACGGCCCCGCTGGCCACCATCGCAACCGGGGCAACCACGGCTGCCGGCAACAGGACATCCCCTGCCGATATCCCGACAAGCGCAAGGATCGCGGCCTGAACCGCCACCGCTGCAACCAGCACCCGCCGGGTGCCGAAACGGCGCACAAAGGCCCCGCCAAACAGCGCACCGGCAAGCCCAAGCGTCAGCCCACCCAGCCCGCTGAGCAATCCCAGTTGCGCAAGGTCATATCCTGCATCGATAAAGAAGGCACCGAACATGCCCATACCGGTCTTTTGCGCAATCACATAAAGCGCGGCGACCAACAAACCCTGACGGATCTCGGGGCGGGCTAAAGACGCACGCAGACTGGGGGTATGAGCACGCACGCGGGCTTCTGCCCCTTTGACGTGCCAGACAAACGGCAGGCATAAAATGGCAATCACAACCGCCATTGTCCACGTGCCAACAAACCAGCCGGCATGATCAACAAGGATCATAAACAAACCGCCGCCAATGGCCCCGCCAAGATAGGCCCCGCCCACTTGTGCCGCGTTGCCCCAGCCATAATCACCGTATTTCAGGGCGGCGACCGCGTGGCCATCACAGGCGATATCCACCGTCGCCGTGGCAAAGGCCGCTATCAGCAATATTGCCAGAACCGGCATCAAAGAGGTCGGCCCGATCAAACCAACCAGACCAAGCGACATCACGGCAACCGCCGCACCGATTAACACGATCAATGCCGAGCGGTCACGCCCCTGCAAGGGCAGGCGGAACCGCTCTATCATCGGTGCCCATAGAAATTTCAGCGCCCAGGGCAGCACCAGCAGCGAGACCAACCCGATCTTGTCCAGCGCCAAACCCTGCGCCCGCAACACCCCCGGCAAGCCGGACCATGTCACACCCGCGATGACACTTTGGGCGATGTAAACACCGCCCAAAGCACCGATTGTGGCCCATTTGCCCTGCATGACTGCCATCAGAAACGATAGTTCAAGGTTGCAGTGGCAGTACGGCCTTCCTGACGGTAGCAGAAGCCACCACTGCAATTCTGGCCGGTCTCATCAAAGATGTTTTTGACGTTCACCTGCAAACCCAGGCCATCGTAACCGATCTGGCCAAAGTCATAGGTCAGAGCAAGATCAGCAAAGAAGGCATCGCCGTTCTTGAAACTGTTCTGGTCATCACCCCAGCTTTCACCGACATAGCGCAGACCAGCCCCGAACCCGAAGCCTTTCAAGGCACCTTGTTGTGGCTCGTAGAAGGCCCAGAGAGAGGCGGCATGCTCTGGTGTGGCGGACAGTTTCTTGCCTACGGTTCCGGCGGTCCCTGCCTCGATTTCCATATCCAGATAGGTATAGGAACCGATCAGGCGCAACCCATTGTCATAGTTGAACTGCCCTTCCAGCTCCAACCCGCGCGAACGCAGATCATAAGGCACCTGAATTTGGTTCAACCCGCCAAAGACAGTCGGATCGACGTTCTGGAACACCACACCGTCCTCTTGCTGGATGTCAAAGACCGAGAGGCTGATCAGGCTGTCCGTGCCGGGCAGCTGATATTTAACCCCCACCTCTTTTTGCAGCCCGCGCGTCGGATCCGCCGCACGGCTGCTGAGCGGATCAGTGGGATCGGTGTAGATTAGCCCGGTTGTTGGGACAAAGGAGCTGGAAACATTCCCGAACAGTGACAGGTTCGGGTTCATCATATAGCTGACCCCAACACGCCCGGAGAAACCGTCATGAGATGTATCCGAGCCAACCTGCGCGGCGTCAAATGTGGTGAGGTCAACCTGATCATAGCGCCCGCTGAGGAACACGCTGAACGGGCCGTTGACCATTTGATCATGCAGGTAGATGCCCACTTGATCCATCTCCTGACCGCCGTAATACGGCAAGGTCAGCGCGTCAGTCTCCAGTGCCGAAACATAGCCCAGCGCATAATCCGCATCATAAGAGGTGCGACTTACATCAACCCCGGCAACCATGGTGTGTTGCCAGGACCCGGTGTCAAACCGTGCCTCCACCATAGTGTCGACGACAAGGTTCTCGGACTGCTCGACGTAATGCCCCCAATAGCGGCTCAGCCCGCTGCCAGATGGGTAAACACCGCTAAAGCGCATATCGGCGTCGACATGCGAATAGCGCAGTTTTTGCCGCAAAATCAGGTTGTTGTTAACCTCATGTTCGATCTCGTAGCCCAAACGCCACTGGGTGTTCTCAAAATCATTGTATTCCGGGTCACCAACATAGAAATCCGACGCCACTCCATAGCTGGAATTGTGATAAACCGCCGTACTGCCGACCACCGCATCGGCATATTCACCCAGAATCGTCACCGTGGTCTGGTCAGTCAGCTTGTAGGTCAGCGCAGGCGCAATCAGGTTCAGATCATCGCTATACCCCTCAAGCGGTGTATCCGCATTCCGGCTGATGCCGGTCAAACGATAGCTCAGCCTGCCCTCTTCATCCAAGGGCCCTGAGAAATCAAAGGCCAGCTCTTTGCGGTTCTCAGACCCCGTGGTCAGCTGCAACTCGCGGTAGCGTTCGTCTTTTGGCCGTTTGGATACGACATTCACAATTCCCCCGGCACCGCTGACCCCGTAAAGCGCGGAGGACGGCCCTTTCAGCACCGCCGCCCCCTCGAATGTGAATGGTTCATTGCGATACCATGCCGAGGGGCCGTTGACCTGCCGCAGCCCGTCGCGGAACAACCCGTTGTAATAGGCGGAGAACCCCCGCAAATAGATGGCGTCATACCGGGTATCGAACCCAAAGTTTGTCACCCCTACCCCCGATGAATATGACAGTGATTCCAGCAATGTGCGCGGTCGCTGATCTTCGATCTGATCTTGGGTGACAATGCTGATCGCCTGCGGCACATCCTGAATTGCGGTATCAACACGGGTCGCCTGACGCCCGGATGATCCAACGTAGCCGTCCTGAACCAGCGTCTGGTCGCTCTCTGCTTCCAGCGTAAGGGTGCCCAGTTCGACGGCATCAACTTCTTGCGCATGCACCCCCGGCGCAACCGAAAGGGCCGCGATAATCGCGATATATGAGGTTCTCATGTTCTGTCCCGTATTTGATTTTCCCCTGTGATGGCGGGAAGAAAGCAGAGAGTCAAACTATTTTAGTCAGGATTATTTTAAATATCATTTACAGCACCTTACGAAATATCTGCACAGAATATGCCAGAGTAATCCCCGTCGTCGGCACTGCAATACGCTGATTGCTGTCGCCACCAACCGGCGGTGATTTCTGCCTTGGGTAGTAAAAATATCTTCCGATTGATGTTTCGCGCTTTAGATGCATAGTTCTTTGATATGCCACGCACTGGCCTTGCCGGGCCTGCCGACATGCGCCACCTTTTGGCACCCTTTTATCAGGAGAATAAATTGAAACTGCTGCTCAAGACATTTGCCATCGCATCTGCCATGGCCCTGACCGCCGCACCCTCTTTCGCCCAAGAGCGGATCACCTATAAGTCGGCCAAAACAGCCTCTTCCTATTACCAGATGGGTGTGCAAATTGCCGAAGCCATGCGGACCGGCACCGATGGTGCGGTTGTTGTGACTGTGGAAGAAAGCCAGGGGTCGGTTCAAAACGTCATGGAAGTGCGCGCACGCGGGGCGGATTACGTCTTTACAACCCCGCCCGCCCTTGTCGGTTTGGCGCAGGGAGGAAAAGCGATGTTCGAGGGCAAGGGTGATCCCTCCTTTGACAACATCCGCGCGCTGTTTCCGATCCCCTCCCTGACCATGCATTTTGTGGTTTCTACCGACAGCGGCATCGAAAAATTCGAAGATATGGCAGGCAAGAACATCCTGCTCGGCAGCGGCAGTTTCGGGGCCCGTGAGGGGGAGAAATATCTGTCGCTCTTTGGTCTGGAAGGCAAAGTGGAACTGGCGGATTCAGAACTGTCGAACGCTGTTTCAGCTTTGAAAAACGGGCAGATTGACGGGTTTGTGACGGCTGGGTCTTATCCGGCACCCAACGTGATTGAAGCGGCGGCATCCACCGGGGTGCGGGTTCTGTCCCTTTCCGAGGAACAGGTCGCGCAAACCAAACGTACACCGCTAACCATCCCGGCCGGAACCTACGCCGGTCAGGAGGCGGATGTTGCCACAACCTCTTTGCCGGTTGTCGCCTATACCACCACCGCAATGAGCGACGACACCGCCTATCTGCTGACCAAGACGTTCTGGGATCAGAAGTCCGAACTGGGCAGCGCCGCCGCATGGTGGAACGCCATCAGCCCTGACATGATTGCAAACATCACCACAGCGGTTCACCCCGGTGCGCTGCGCTACTACGAAGAGGTTGGCGCGCCGATTTCTGACGCGCATAAGTAACCATCTCAGCCCCTGACCTGCCCGGCGATACCGCCGGGCACATTTCATTTCTTCGAGTTCCCACTATGATCAACACCCGCACTACGGCCCTTTGGGCCGGGCTCGGCATGCTGATGATCATCGCCCATATCGGGCTGATCTTTTATGGGCTGGTGCCTAATCTTGTGGCCCGCCCTCTGCATCTGGCCCTGATCCTGCCTTGGGTGTTTGTCTTTCCAGCCGTGTCGTCGGGGCAGCGCATCTGGGGGCTGCTGCTTGCGGGTGGCGGGGTGGCCTGCTGTCTCTGGATTGCGCTGCACCATCAGGAATTGCGCAACCAATACGGGTTTCTGGAAGGGCAAGGCCAGATCCTCATGGCACTGTTCCTGCTGGCGCTTGTGCTGGAAGCCGCGCGGCGGATGATTGGCTGGCCGCTGCCGCTGGTTGCTGCGCTTTCACTGGCCTACGGGCTATTTGGCCAACATATTCCGGGGCAATTTGGCCATTCCGGCACACCGCTTGCCAGTTTTCTGGGGACGCTGACCATTGCCGAGGGCGGGCTCTGGGGTAGTCTCACTGGGGTTTCCGTAGGTGTGGTTTCGATCTTTGTGATTTTTGGGGCGGTGCTGAACGCAGGTGAAGCGGGTCAAGGGTTCATGAATGTCGCCGCCGGGGCGGCGGGCCGGTTGCGCGGCGGGGCGGCAAAGGTATCGGTGTTGTCCTCCGCCCTGTTCGGGTCCATTTCCGGCTCAGCCTCTGCCAATGTCGCCTCGACCGGCGCGGTAACCTTGCCCGCGATGGTCAAACTTGGCTACCCCAAACGCCTTGCCGCCGCGGTAGAGGCTGTTGCCTCTTCTGGCGGGCAGATCATGCCGCCGCTAATGGGGGCCGGTGCCTTTGTGATGGTCGAACTGACCGGGGTGCCCTATCTGGAAATCATGCTTGCCGCGACCCTGCCTGCGGTATTGTTCTTCTTTGCCGTCTGGATTGGCATTGATGCCTTTGCCACGCGCCATGCGCTGAAAGGCATTCCAAAAGACGAACAACCTGCCCTGCGCGACATCCTGATTACCTCCTGCTTTTTTGCCCTACCGTTTTCCGTGCTGCTGCTGGGGATGTTTGCCCTGCGCCTTACCCCGCAATATGCCGCCGCATTGGCGATTTTTGTCGGCATCGCCCTGCTGGCCTTTAACGGGCAAACCGGTCTTGACCTGCGTCAGGGGGCACAGCGTTTGTCACAGACCTGTATCAGCGCGGGACGTCAGATTGCGATGATTGGGTCGATCATCATCTGCGCCTCGATTGTGATTGGTGTGCTTGGCATCACCGGACTGGGGGTCAAGCTGACCTCTTTCATCGTTTCCGGTTCTGGCGGCGCGCTTTGGCCTTCGCTGTTGCTGACCGCCCTGGCCTGCCTGTTGCTGGGGATGGAGGTTCCAACCACTGCCGCCTATGTGATCTGCGTTTCTGTCGCCGGGCCTGCCCTGACCGATCTTGGTCTGGACCCCTTGCAGGCGCATTTGTTTGTCTTCTGGTTTGCCCTGCTTTCAACCATCACCCCGCCGGTCTGTGGGGCAGTGTTTATCGCGGCGGGGATGATTGGGGAAAACTGGCTAAAGGTGGCACTCAGCGCGATGGCGCTTGGGATTGGTCTGTATTTCATTCCGCTGGGCATGATTGCCAACCCCCAGATCATCCGGCTAGGGGATGCCCCGCTTGAAGCACTTATCGCCTTTGCCAAAATGGCATTTGGGCTGGCCTGCCTATCGTTTGGTCTGATCTCAAACTACCATCTGGCGCTGCGACTGGGGTTGATCCTGCTGGGGCTTGGGGTCTTTTTTGCAGGCGCCTTTGTCTAGCGCCAAAGGACGGCATCGGGTAAGCCCCGTTGGTCCGCCACAGGGGTCCCCCGTGGTCCCGCCTGCTGCTTGCAGCAGTTAAGGAGTCAGAACGTCGCCCCGTGCAAAACGCGCCACATCCATGCTCAGATCATCATAGACGATCTGGATGGTGATGTCCTGCACAGAGCCCAGCCGCAAGGTCAGATAGGGCGCCCCATCCTCTGCCAACACCGCGTTGGGTGTGGAAAATTCCGTGTGACAAGGGGGCAGTGGCCAGTTCTGCATCGTCTCGCCATTGACGGAAATCGCCATCGCCTTCAGCCCGCAACGCCAAGCCCAAAGATGCGTCACATAAAGCAGGTCCTGCCCGTCGTATTCGCGCACCGCAACCCAATTGCCCTTGGTGGCGTTCAGGATCGGCTTGACCTCTGCCGCAGTGGTGAACTTTCCGCTGGGGGTCTGCGCCTCTGGGGTCAGCCCGGCAGGCACCACGGTCATGTTGAATTGTTGCTGTGATGTATCTGCTGCCGCATTTGGTGTCGCGGGCACGGGTGTGCCTTCGATCACCATCCCCTGCCCGATCACCACACTGTTGGTATCGACCTGAACCCCCGCCGCCTGTGCTGACGTTTGTGCCGATGGGGTGCCGTTCAACGTGGCGGCCACCATCGCAAAGAAAATCTCCAACATGGTCTGTCTCCCTGTCCGTGGCGAAATTGCCGTCTTTTGTGCAAACCCATTCGCGCCTATAGTCCCCAAAAAACAAGGCGCAGCAGAACTATGGCACGTGAACAGGCAAGCCCGCAAACCTCCAATCCCGCTTTTAATGTGGTGATCGTTGGTCAACACGGACGGTTGGCCTATGAGGCGCTGATCTTTGCCGCGTCGCTGCGCCATTGCAGTCCCGGTTTCAAGGGGCGGCTGTTTGTCGCCGAACCCCAGCCCGGGGTACTTTGGAAAAACGACCCGAGCATCAAGAACGCTGAGGTGCGCAGCGCGCTTGAAAACCTAGGGGCGGAGATTATTCCATTTGAAAGCAAACACTTCGGTCAGGAATACCCCTACGGGAACAAGATCGAAATGTTGAAGGTGCTGCCCAAGGGCGAGCCCTTTGTTTTCTTTGACACCGATACGTTGATTACCGGCGATCTAATGTCTGTCCCGTTCGATTTTGACCGCCCCAGCGCCTCCCTACGGCGCGAGGGCACATGGCCGATTCCGCAGATTTACGGCCCCGGTTACACCGGATTGTGGAAATCACTTTATGATAAATTCGACCTCGATTTCGACAGCAGTCTCGATTTAAGCCAGCCGGATGAATACTGGCGCCGCTACCTCTATTTCAACGCGGGGTTCTTTTATTATCGCTGTCCGCGGGAATTTGGCGCGAAGTTCCTGCATTACGCCTTGGCGATCCGTGACACACCGCCTGTCGAACTTTGCGCACAGTCCTTTGATCCATGGCTTGATCAGGTCGCCCTGCCTTTGGTTATTCATGCACTTGGCGGCGGGCGCGACACCCTGCCCGAAGGCTACCTGGATGGCGAGGTCAGCTGTCATTACCGTTTCCTGCCGCTGCTTTATGCGCGCGAAAGTGACCGGGTGATCGAGCTGCTGGAAACCGTCACCGCCCCCAATAAACTGAAAAAAGTGCTGAAAGGATCAAATGCCGCCAAACGCATGATCTATCAGGGCCGCGGGCATAAGGTGCGCGCCCTGTTTGATCAGGGCAACCTGCCAAGGCGCGAACAGATGATCCGCAACCAGATCAAGAAAAACGGATTCTGGATCCGCTGACCGCCGCGGCAACGACCAAACACCCGTTTTGCCACCGATCCGCTTTGCAGAACCCTTGTTCCTAGAACGGGCGGCTCTCTTGTGTGGGCAATGCCCATCCGCTAACCATTTGCCAAACCCCAAGGAGGAGATCCCCATGTCTGACCAAACCTACGGCTTCGACACGCTGCAAATTCATGCAGGTGCCCGCCCCGATCCAGCAACCGGTGCGCGCCAGACGCCGATCTACCAAACAACGGCCTATGTGTTCCGCGATGCCGATCACGCAGCGGCGCTGTTTAACCTGCAAGAGGTCGGATATATCTATTCCCGCCTGACCAATCCGACGGTTGCGGTTTTGCAGGAACGCATTGCCACGCTTGAGGGCGGTGTGGGCGCGGTTTGCTGCTCCTCCGGTCATGCCGCACAGATCATGGCGCTGTTCCCGCTGATGGGCCCGGGCAAGAATATCATCGCCTCGACACGTCTCTACGGCGGTACGGTCACGCAATTCAGCCACACGATCAAGCGTTTCGGCTGGGAGTGCAAATTCGTTGACTTTGATGATCTGGACGCGGTGAAAGCGGCGGTTGATGACAACACCCGTGCGATCTTTGGCGAGGCGATTGCCAACCCCGGTGGTTATATCATGGATGTGCGCGCCATTGCCGATATCGCTGATGCGGCAGAGGTGCCGTTGATCATCGACAACACCTCGGCCACACCCTTCCTGTGCCGCCCCATCGAACATGGCGCGACACTGGTTGTGCATTCGACCACCAAATACCTGACCGGTAACGGCACGGTCACGGGGGGCTGTGTTGTCGATTCGGGTAAATTTGACTGGTCCGCAAACGACAAATTCCCCTCGCTCAGCGCGCCCGAGCCCGCCTATCACGGTCTGAAGTTCCACGAGACCTTCGGCAATCTGGCCTTTACCTTCCACGGCATTGCCATTGGTCTGCGTGATCTGGGCATGACGATGAACCCGCAAGCGGCACATTACACACTGATGGGCACAGAAACCCTGTCGCTGCGCATGGAGCGCCATGTGGAGAACGCCAAGAAAGTGGCGGCATGGCTGGAAAAAGACGACCGCATCGAAAAGGTCACCTATGCCGGTTTGGAATCCTCACCTTATTTCGAACGTTCCAAAACCGTCTGCCCCAAGGGTGCCGGTGCCTTGTTCACGATCAGCGTGAAAGGCGGCTATGACGCCTGTATCAAACTGGTGAATGCGCTGGAAATCTTCAGCCATGTGGCAAACCTGGGCGACACGCGCAGCCTGGTGATCCACTCCGCCTCGACCACCCACCGCCAGCTTTCGCCAGAGCAGCAAGAAGCCGCCGGTGCCGGTCAGAACGTGGTGCGCATTTCCATCGGCACAGAGGACGCAGATGACCTGATCGCAGACCTTGATCAGGCGCTCAGCAAGGCCTCAAGCTAGGAAACACCGCCCGTCGGGCGGCATGATACCACCAACAAGGGCCTGTGGCGGGCATCGACCTGCCGCAGGCCTTTTCATACGCGTTCCTACAGGCTATTCTAACGTCAATCCGCGGTTAGGAAATTGCCGTTAGTCCTTGTGTAAAAGTCTCTCGTGATGAAGCCCAGTTTTGCCCTTTCCCTTTCAGTTGACGGTATTCGCCTGTTGCACCGTGCAGTGGGGGGGTGGCGCATTGTCGGAGATGTAGCGCTCGATGCAGGGGATATGGCCGCGGAACTGGCCGTGCTGCGCAAAACCGCCAGTGATCTGGAACCGGGTGCATTGCACAGCAAGCTTTTGCTGCCCAACGAACAAATCAAATATCTGACCATCGACACCCCCGGTTTTGACACTGCCGCACGCCGCGCTGCTGCTGTTTTCGCATTGGACGGCGCGACCCCCTATGCGGTGGATGATCTGGTCATTGATTGCAGTGTTGATGGCGATCACACACATATTGCTGCCGTGGCCAAGGAAACGCTGGAAGAAGCAGAAAGCTTCGCCCGCGACCACCGGTTTAACCCGGTCAGCTTTGCCGCAACGCCGGGGGATCAGCCCTATGTGGGCGAACCGTTTTTCGGGCAAACAGAGGATTGCGAAACCTTCCTGCAACCCGGTGAGACGGTTACGCCGGATGACGTTGCCGTAAAGATCGTGACGACCCCTCGTGTGACGCCGCCTGAAGGTGCCACCGAAGCAGCCGCATCAAAGGACCCAACGCCAGCGCAGGATGTTGCGCCAATGGCTGTGGAAGCGACCCCGGAAGCCGCCGAACCAAAATTTGATCAGACCGAGGAAGCACCCGCCGGTTCAGCACCTGCTGCCAAGGTCGAAAGCAAAACAGCAAAAGCCACTGCGACCCTTTCTGAAAAATCGGGGCCATCTGAAGAAACCGCGCCTTCCGAGAACATTGCATCGCGAGAAATTAATCCGCCGCTGGACAAACCTGCGACACCCGACAAGGCGGCTGCGTCTGATCCTACCGCGGCAAGTAAGGCCGCCACCCCAGTGGAACAGCCCGCCGCACAGGAAAAAACACCGCTCTCCAAAATAGACCTACCGCCTGAAAAGGCCGCACCGCCATTGGTCGGCTTTGCCAGCCGCCGCGGGCCGGAGGCCGCGACACCGCCTAAACTGGACGGGGTACAGCGCGATCGTATTGCCGCCGCCGACGTTTCGGTCAGTTCAGGGCATATCGCCATTGAGCCCGAGACCATTGCTCCCACTCCCGCTGCGGAATTGCCTGCGGACGTTATGGCCGCCCCATCAGCGGACCGTACAAGCGGCTTCCTCAGCCGGCGCTCCTCCAAAACTCAGGGTGCCAAAGCGAAAAAGGCGGCGGCACATCCCCCCGTCGCCGGCACGGAAGAAGCGTCTGAATCAGAGCGGATGACAATTTTCGGGGCCCGCAAGTCACAGGTCGGCGGCAAGCCACGGTTTCTGGGGTTGATCCTGACAGCGGCCCTTTTGATGTTTCTGGCAGGTGTGGCGGCATGGGCATCGGTATTTCTGGATGACGGCATGCGCCTTTCGCGGCTGTTTGGGCAGCGCGCCGAACCTCAAGTCGCATCCGCCCCCCCGGCTGTTGTGGCGGAACCGGAAACCGCCCCCGAAGTGCAGCTTGCCGCGCTGGAAACCAGCCTGAGCGAGGAAGACGCCGCTGTGCTGGATGCGCTGCGTGAGCCGGTGCAACCCGCGGTCCCTGCTGCCCCGACAAAGGCCGAGGTTGAAGCCCGCTATGCCACCACCGGCATCTGGCCGCTGGCACCGCAAGTGCCGCCTGAACCCGCCGGTTTGATCAATATCGAAGACCTCTATCTGACAAGCATTGACCCGGTCAGCACCACAACCGATGCGGTTGCCCTGCCAAATGGGGCCAGCTTTGGCACCGATATTGTGTTGGCGGCATTGTCCTCACCGGCTGCGGCGGGCACCGCCTTTAAACTGGATGCGAACGGTCTGGTTGTTGCCACAGCCACTGGCGCGCTAAGCCCTGATGGTTACACCGTTTTTCTGGGTAAACCCCCATTGGTCCCGCCCGCCATTCCGGCGCGTTTTCAAACCACACCGGAAGAGACCGCCGTTCAGGATGCTCTGGCTGCGGCGCGCCCCAAACCACGTCCTGCTGATCTGGTGGAAAAAACCGAACGTGCGCAGCTTGACGGGCTGACACGCAGTGAGCTGGCCGGCTACCGCCCTGCCCTGCGCCCAACATCACTTCAACAAAAAGCCGCCGCGCAGGCGGCTGTTCAAGAGGCACCGACGGTTAAACCGATTAACGTTGACGGTGCTATCGCCCTTGCGCTTGCCACCCCCAATCCAATTGAAAATGCGACTAAATTTGCCGTTCGCGCCTCTGTGCGGCCTGATGTGCGCCCCCGCAACTTTTCACGGATCGTAAAGCGCGCGCAAAAGGCCAAACCCGATCCGGCCGTTCGCGTCGCCAGCGCAGCAACCATCGCCCCGCGCAGCGTCACACCCAAGATCCCGTCAAGCGCCTCTGTCGCGAAACGGGCCACGGTCAAAAACGCGCTCAACCTGCGCAAGGTGAACCTGATTGGGGTTTACGGCAAACCCTCCAGCCGCCGCGCCTTGGTCCGTCTGGGCAACGGGCGCTATCAAAAAGTTGTTGTTGGCGACAGGATAGATGGTGGACGGGTATCCGCAATTGGCGAAAGTGAATTGCGCTACAAGAAAAGAGGCCGCGATCTGGTCCTCAAGATGCCAAGATAGGGCAGCTTTATACCGCCCTATCCCGTGCCCCCGCCGTCAGGAGGCGTCTTTTAACTCACCGTTGTCGATCTGCTCCTGTTCGATGCTTTCGAACAGCGCTTTGAAGTTCCCTTCACCGAACCCGTCATCCCCCTTGCGTTCGATGAATTCGAAAAAGATCGGACCAATCACGGTTTTTGAAAAGATCTGCAACAAGATCCGCGTCTCACCGCCATCCACGACGCCTTCACCGTCGATCAGGATGCCGTGTTTGCGCATCCGGTCCAGAGGTTCGTCGTGGTCTTTCACACGTGCCTTGCTCATATCGTAATAGGTCGCAGGCGGGCCGGGCATGAATTTCACACCTTTGTCGGCAATCGCATCCGTGGCCTCATAGATATCACGTGCGCCCACTGCGATGTGTTGAATGCCCTCCCCCTTGTATTTCTTCAGATAGGCAACGATCTGGCCCTTTTCATCCCGGTCCTCGTTGATTGGAATGCGGATGCGACCACAGGGAGAGGTCAAAGCGCGTGATGTCAGGCCGGTAAACTTGCCCGAAATGTCAAAGAAACGGATTTCACGGAAGTTGAACAGGTCGCCATAGAACTTGAACCAGACGTCCATATTGCCCTTGAACACATTGTGGGTCAGGTGATCGAGATAGTAAAAGCCGACCCCTTCAGGCTTGGACTGGGTGATCCAGTCATATTCCCAGTTGTAGGGCGATGTATCGTAATACTGATCCACAAAGTAGATCAGTGACCCGCCGATCCCCATAATCGCGGGCACATCCAGCACCTTGCCGTCCCCAGTGTATTCCTCTGCCCCATTGGCGATGGCATGGGCCAATGCCTTTTGCGCATCCACAACACGCCAGCCCATTGAGGGGGCACAGGGGCCGTGTTCTTCCACGAATTTCGCAGCAAAGCTCGATGGCTCCGCGTTCAGCACATAGGTGATGTCCCCCTGCTGCCAGAGTTCGATTTTCTGGGTCTTGTGGTTGGCCACATGGGCATAACCCATCCGGGTGAAGAGATCGCGCAGCTCTTGCGGTTCGGAACTGGCGAATTCAACAAATTCAAAACCATCCGTACCAGCCGGATTCTCTGCCGAGATGATAGATTTGGGGGCGTCATGCGGGAAAGGGCCCATGGGGCAACTCCTTGAATGTGGAAATGGCGTTGGCGACCGTTATATAAGCAACGACCCGCCAAGTTTCCGCATTCTGTCGCTTTCGTCTGGCAATTTCCGTTCAATTCCCGCAGGAATGTCGAAAACCACGCGAGAAACCCGCACCATGCTGGATGAAATTGACACCCGCCTTTTGGCCGCCCTGCAAAAAGACGCACATTTGACTGCGCAGGAGTTAAGCGAACGCTTGAATCTGTCGGCCTCACAGGCCGGGCGACGGCGTCAACGGCTGGAGTCAGAGGGATTTATCAAAGGATACACCGCGCGACTTGATCCCTTGCGGCTGGGGTTGAACGTTCAGGGGTTTGTGCAGGTCCATCTGACGACCCATGGGCCGGAAAACTCCCGCAGTTTCGGGCAATTGATGGCCGCACGTGCCGAAATCGTGAGTGTCTGGACGATGACAGGGGATGCAGATTACCTGTTACGGGTCTATTGTGCAGATCTGCCCAGCCTCAACCGGCTTATTCACGAGGTCTTGCTGCCCCATCCGGCAGTCTCGCGCGTGAACAGCCAAATTGTGATGGACCAGCTTAAACCTGACGGGCCGCTGCCCACCTGATAGCATGCCCACTCTTTCGACCTATATGACACCTGATCGCCCCAAGCCTCTATTCCTTTGAAAGGACCGACATGGAAGGTTTCCTGTTCCAAGCCACCATCTACCTTGCAGCTGCTGTCATCGCGGTGCCGATTGCCGCACGGTTGGGGTTGGGGTCTGTGCTGGGATATCTGGCGGCAGGTATCCTGATTGGTCCCGTGCTGGGGCTTGTGGGTTCCGAAACCAAGGATCTGCAACATTTCGCCGAATTCGGCGTGGTGATGATGCTGTTCCTGATCGGGCTTGAATTGGAACCACGCGCCCTTTGGGACATGCGACACCGGCTGTTGGGCCTTGGCGGATTGCAGGTGGTGATTTCTACCGCAGCGCTGATGGGCATTGCCATGGCCTATGATCAACCGTGGAATGTGGCACTGGCGATTGGTTTGACGCTGGCCTTATCCTCTACCGCGATTGTGCTGCAAACCCTGTCAGAAAAGAACCTGATGCGCACCAGCGGCGGGCGCTCTGTGTTTTCGGTGTTGTTAACGCAGGATATCGCCGTGATCCCGATCCTTGCTTTTTTGCCGCTGCTGGCGATCTCGACGGTTGCGGGGGTCATGCCGGACGGATCAATCTCGGTTAACCCAGAGAAAGTCGACGCCGCCCATAAATCCACCGAAGGCTCCCATGGCCCCGCCGCTGCCGAAGCTGCGTTCTCCTTTGTGCAAAACCTGCCCGGCTGGGGGGTCACCCTTGTGACCATCGCCGCCATCGCTGCCATTATTGTTGTTGGCGTGTTTTTCACACGGCCCGTGTTTCGCTATATCCACTCGGCCAATCTGCGTGAGATGTATACCGCCATTGCCCTACTGATCGTCACCGGTATCTCGTTTCTGATGATGCTGGTGGGGCTGTCACCCGCATTGGGTGCCTTTCTTGCGGGCGTGGTCCTGGCCAGCTCTGAATTCCGCCACGAGCTGGAAACCGACCTTGAACCCTTCAAAGGGCTGCTGCTGGGGCTGTTTTTCATCACCGTAGGCGCGGGTATCAATTTTGAGCTGCTGTTCTCCGACGCGGTGATCATCATTGGCATGGCGCTGCTGGTGATCATCATCAAAGGGATGATCCTCTATGGGTTGGCCCGTATCTTCAAACTGCGCGGGCGGGACCAATGGTTGTTTGCCTTGGGGTTAGCGCAGGCCGGTGAATTTGGATTTGTACTGGTCAGCTTCTCGGTGACCACCGGCGTGATGCCCAGCGTGGTTGCCGAAACCCTGCTCTTGGTGATTGCCCTGTCGATGCTGATCACGCCGCTGTTGTTCATCCTTTATGATGTGATTCACAAACGGATGGAGGATACCGGCGGCACGGCGGAACCGGATGATATCGAAGATGACGGTCCTGTAATCATCGCGGGGATCGGGCGCTTTGGTCAGGTCGTGAACCGTTTGGTACAGACCAGCGGCTTTCAGACCGTTGTTCTGGATCACAACCCGGAGGCAATTGCGGTGATGCGCCGGTTTGGGTTCAAGGCCTATTTGGGCGACCCGACCCGCCCAGATATCCTGCGCAAAGCGGGCATCAAGGATGCACGTGTGCTGGTTGTGGCGCTGGACGACCCCAAAGCTGCGCTGGGGCTGATCACCTATGCCCGCAAGGAACGCCCGGATCTGCACATCATCACCCGCGCACGCGACCGCACAGAGGTGTACCGCCAATATCAGGCCGGTGCCAATGACATCGTGCGCGAGATGTTTGACAGCTCCCTTCGGGCGGGTCGTTACGTGTTGGAAAACATGGGCCTGTCAGAGTTCGAGGCACATGAGGCAGAACGGATGTTCTACGCGCATGACCGCATGTCGGTGCGCGAATTGGCCGCCCTGTGGCGGGCAGATGTCGAACCTTCTGCCAATAAGGAATACGTGGCCCGCGCCAAGGAATTGCAAAAGGACCTTGAAACCGCCTTCCTCAATCGTGGCGATGACACGGAAAAGAAACGCGCGTGAAAAATAGGGAGGAGCAGCACTCTGCGGCCCTTCCCTTTCCTTACTTCGATCCGTCGCATTTAGCTGTCGCTGACACCCGCCTGTGCAAAGGTGGCCATGCTGGCGTGACAGGCCATCGCGCCTTTCAGAAGGCCAATCGCCAAAGCCGCACCAGATGCTTCACCCAGCCGCAAACCCAGCTGCAACAAGGGAGGTTTGCCCAAAGCCTCCAGCAGGCGGGCATGCCCGGCCTCGGCGCTTTGATGGCCGGCAACCGTATGATCTAACGCACCTTTTTGCGTATGCTCCAGACAGAGGGCAGCAGCGCAGCAGATGAACCCATCCAGAATGACCGGGATGCGCAAATCACGTGCCCGCGCCATCGCCCCTGCCATTGCGGCCAATTCACGCCCGCCCAGACGGCGCAGGGTTTCTAACCCATCCCCCTGCCCCTTGTGCAGGGTCACACCCTCTGCAACGACCTGTGTTTTCACACTAAGCCCCGCATCATTAACACCCGTGCCGCGTCCGGTCCATTCCGCCGCCTCTCCCCCCAGCAGGGCACAGGCCAGCGCAGCGGCTGAGGTTGTATTGGCGATCCCCATCTCCCCCACAACCAGCAGATCAGCATCCGCGTTCACCGCGTCCCATCCCGCCTGCAAAGCCGCGACAAGTTCTTCTTCGGACATTGCGGGGGCTTGGGTGAAATCTGCCGTCGGCTGATCAAGATCCAGCGCAACCACGTCCAATGTTGCCCCGTTCACCCGCGCAATCTGGTTAATCGCTGCCCCGCCATGTTGGAAATTCATCACCATCTGTGCGGTTACCTCGGCAGGGAATGCCGAAACACCCCGTGCTGCAACCCCATGGTTACCCGCGAAAACAATGACTTGTGGCGTGGAAATTTCGGTATTTTCACCACCGCGCCAGCTGCGGTACCACAGGGCAAGATCCTCCAGCTGGCCCAAGGCACCGGGCGGTTTGGTCAATTGCATGTTGTGCGCATCGGCAGCAGCACGCATATCGTCATCCGCAGGGGTGCACCCGGCCAGACAGGTGCGAAAATCAGACAGGGTTGCAAAATCATGGGTCATGGGCATGCTCTGGCTTTGGATTGCGTTGCCTCCTGTCTATCCACCACATCGCACCACAGGAAGAGGCCAAAAGGCAGAAAAGTGACTGGAAACGACATCATCAAATTTCGCCCCCGTTTTGCCGATCTGACAACCGCCCTGGGGTTGTTGACGCGGCTGCCTTTGCCCTCCTCGGTCTTCACAACGGATCAGACCCGGCCCGCGGCCCATGCTGCATGGGCCTATCCGCTGGTCGGGGTGGTCATCGCCAGCCTGTCGGCTTTTGCCGGATGGTTGACCCTATCGCTTGGCCTACCGCCAGCTGCTGCCGCTTTGTTCATGCTGCTGGCCAGCATCATCAGCACCGGTGCCATGCATGAGGACGGTCTGGCCGATTGCGCCGATGGCTTCTGGGGCGGCTGGACGCGGGAACGGCGGTTGGAGATCATGAAAGACAGCCAGATTGGCACCTATGGCGTGATTGCACTGGTGCTGTCACTGGCCTTGCGCTGGCTCGCCCTTACCGCGCTGCTTGAGGCTGGTGGCTATGTGGTGGCCTTGCTCTGCGTGGCGGTGATGTCGCGGGCGGCCATGGTTGCGGTGATGTATGGTCTGCCTGCGGCCCGCCCTTCCGGCCTTTCAGGCAATACCGGACGTCCGCCGAAATCCGCGATGGTCACTGCGGTGCTATCGGGAGTTATTGCCGCAACGCTGATACTGCCCGTCACCTTATTGCCCGTGCTGGTTACAACGATGGCTGTGGCACTTGTCGCCCGTGCCAAGGTTGGTGGGCAAACCGGGGATGTGCTGGGGGCGACGCAACAGGTGACGGAAATTGCCGTGCTGCTAAGTTTCCTTGCCACGCTGGCATAGAAAAACGCCGCCCCGTTTCAGGAACGGCGTTTTCGGATTATTCACAATCGCTTAGGCTGCGATGCGGCTTTCCAGCACGTCACCGATCTGCTTGGCCGCGGCAACCTCATCACCGCCCCCCACAGCGCCGACTTCGCGGGTCAGCCGCTCAAGTGCCGCTTCATAAAGCTGACGTTCGGAATAGCTTTGCTCGCGCTGATCGTCTGTGCGGTGCAGGTCGCGTACCACCTCAGCAATCGCAATCAGATCGCCCGAGTTGATCTTCTGCTCGTATTCCTGCGCACGGCGCGACCACATGGCCCGTTTGACCTTGGCCTTGCCCTTCAGCGTCTTCATCGCATGGGCAATGACATCAGGTGATGACAGCGCGCGCATGCCGATTTCAGTCGCCTTATGCGTCGGGACGCGCAGGGTCATCTTGTCTTTTTCAAAGGCAATCACAAACAGCTCCAGCGTGATGCCGGCGACTTCCTGCTCCTCAACGGATACGACCTGCCCAACGCCATGCGCGGGGTAGACGACAAACTCATTGGGGCGGAAATCAAGCTTTTTCGATTTAGACATGTAGTGGCTCCTGTGGCGCGGGCGAACCCGCAGTAAATAGTTGGGCTGTGGCAGACACGAAATAACGCATCCAATCGCAGCCATATGGCCCGCGATGGGGTGCGTCTAAGTCGGAATAGAATGGTCAGTTGTGGCAGCAGTTTCGCAAAGAGAAGTGATGCATTGGTGACCGATCGTCTGTTTCAGCTTTCACTTACTATACCACAAAAACGGCCGTTCCGAAAGTTCACCAGATTTGACGCAATTCCCCTGTAAAACAAGGCGCTAGGGGCAGATCATCACGAATCTCGCGCGAATCAGCCGCCCTCGCCGGGGGCTTCGGAAAAGTATTTTTCCAGCTTTCCGGTTTCGCCGTCACGCTCTTCCGCTTCGGGCAACTGGTCTTTCTTGGTGATGATCACCGGCCACAGCTCCGAATACTTGCGGTTGAACTCGACCCATTTCTCCGCATCCGGTTCTGTATCGGGGCGGATCGCGTCAGCGGGGCATTCAGGTTCACAGACGCCACAATCGATGCATTCATCAGGGTGAATCACCAGCATGTTTTCGCCTTCGTAGAAGCAATCCACCGGACATACCTCGACGCAGTCGGTGTATTTGCAGGCGATGCAGGCGTCGTTCACGATGTAGGTCATGGGAGGATCTCTGTCAGGAATGCTTTGGCGTGAAGTAAATCAGGGCGCGCGATCATTCAAGATAGCGGGCCTTAGAAAGATCAAGCGTGCGGCGATCCTTCTTACTTGGGCGCCCTTTCCCGTCAAAGCCGGGGTTTTTGGGTGGTTTGTTCTGGGTTTTGGGCTCTGGCGGGGACAGATCGGTATAAAGCGCCTGTGCTTCCGGGGCCGGACCACGCCGGATCCCCAAGGCGTCGATCTGGATCACGCGAATATGATCGCCCTGCGCAAAGGTCAGCACATCAGCGGGCGATACCGTGCTGGCTGGTTTCTTTGAAACGATGCCATTGATGCGCAGCACACCGGCCTTAACCTGTGCGGCGGCCAATGTGCGTGTCTTGAAAAACCGCGCGTGCCATAGCCATTTGTCCACGCGCAGTTTTTCGGTCATTTCAGACACTTATTTACTGTCCTTCAACCCCATCAAGGCCGCGGCGAAAGGATTGTCAGGGTCAATCGCCTTTTCCTTCTTGGGTGGACGGGCAGAGAAGTTCTGGGCCTTGTTGCCCTTATCACCCTTTGGTCCGCCTTTGCGGCCCTTGCCCTGCGACGGCTTGCCTTTGCCACGTGGCTTGTCATTGCTGCGGCGCGGGTTGCCAGTGTTGCGCGCGGGGCGACCCCAGGTGAAAGTGTAAAACACTTCCATCTCTACTTCGGCCACATCTGCATCAGGCGCCGTGCCGGGCAGGATTTCCTCGGCAGGGGTTTCCGGCAAGGCTGCCGCCACTTCAGGGGCTTCAACTGGCGTTTCTGCAATCGGTGCCACGCCCGCATCGGCGATTTCTGCCGTCGCGTCCGGTGCAGGGGATTCGGTAATTGCCCCTTCCGGTGCGGCATTTACATCCATCACCGGCGTGTCCGCCTTGGCCTCACCAGCTTTTGGCATCACCTCTGTGACCGGCTTTACCTTGCTGCGCTCTGCCTTTTCCGCGTGATAGCCCAACCCGCCCATCAGATCGGCAAATTGCTCAAGCGTCATGCCGGTGATCGACAACATATCCGCCTTGGCCTCAAACCCGCTGCGCGAGTTTTCACTGCGCAGCATGTCGGCCAGACGCTCCAACATATCAATGCGGATCGCACGGGTGCCTGCGTTGCGATATCCTGACATTGTGTCGGCCCCTTCGGGCGCACCGGCATCCACCGGAATGGTCACCAATCCGGGCGGCGGCGCTTCAGGGAATTCTGACAAGCCTTTGGAAAGCGACCACAACACCAGACGCAACCGGGTTGGCGCAGGTTTGAGCAGCAAAGGCATAAAGATGGTGAACTGACCAAAACGAATGCCATGTTTGCGCAGCGCACCACGGGCATCCTGATCCAGCGATTTGACATCCTCTGCCACCCGCGCGCGGGGAATAATGCCAAAGTTTTCAACCATCTGAAAGGCAAAGCCACGGGCCAGCCCGTTCAGTGTCTCATCCTTGGACAGCGCCAGAAGCGGTTCGAACAGCGCGGCAACCTTGCGATCAATGAAGTGCTGCAAACGGCGCTGCACCTTCTGCACAACCTCGGGGCCAGCAACATCATCGACAAATACTTCGACCTGCGGTTTCAGCGGATCCTGCCCCGCGACCAGCTTGCCCACCGCAGAAGCGCCCCACATCAGGCCGCCCTGTTCGGTGAAATCAATTTCCGTGTCGGGCGCATTGTAAAACCGGTCCGCACGCAGATGAAACTGCGGAGCCAACGCCTGAAGCGCTGCGGTCTTGATTGTCTTCTCTTCGGCGCCGCCTGCCCCTTTGTCGGCGCGGAAACGGAAACCGTCCAGCTTGCCTACAAATTCGCCTTCGACGGTCACTTCACCGGTATCGCTTACTTCGGCCACCATGGCTTCCTTCTGTCCTAGCCGGCGCAAAAGCACGGATGTGCGCCGGTCTACAAATCTTTGTGTCAAACGCTCGTGCAGGGCGTCCGATAGGCGGTCTTCTACGACACGAGTTGCCCCGCGCCAATGGCTTTCGTCCCTGGTCCAGTCTTTGCGCTGCGCGACATAGGTCCATGTGCGGATAAACGCCAATCGCTTGGACAGGGCATCGATATCCCCATCGGTACGGTCGATGCGTTTGACCTGACGCGCCAGCCAATCCTCGGAAATTTCACCTCTCTGATGCAGGTCGATGAAAATACTCTCCAGAAGGGCCGCGTGTTCCGCACTGCTGATGCCGCGAAAATCGGGAATACGGCATACATCCCACAGCAATTTCACCGAAGGACCATTGGTACAACGGGCATAAACCTCATCAAGCTGTCCGAGGGTTTTCAGCGCTTTCAGGTCGTCCGCCTCGCGGGCACGGACCAGTCTTTCCTCCTTGGGACTTACCTCTAGAGTTGAAATTAAACGGTCAATTGAGCCGAATTGCAAGGCATGGTTGCGCCAATTCAACTTGTTTTGTGGCGTGAAGTTATGGTCCATGATCGCCTGCGCCACGCCGTCATCCAGCGCCGGTGCGTCACCGGTTGTGCCAAAGGTCCCGCTTTTGAAACCGCGTCCCGCCCGCCCGGCGATCTGCGCCAGCTCATTTGGTGCCAACGGTCGCATCCGGCGCCCGTCAAATTTGCTGAGCGCGGAAAAGGCCACGTGATCTACGTCCAGATTCAGCCCCATCCCGATGGCATCTGTCGCCACCAGATAATCAACCTCACCGTTTTGATACATGTCGACCTGCGCATTGCGCGTGCGCGGGCTGAGTGCGCCCATCACCACCGCGGCTCCGCCCTTCTGGCGGCGGATCAACTCTGCGATGGCATATACATTCTCAACCGAAAATCCCACAATTGCACTGCGTGGCTTCATCCGGCTTATCTTTTTCTGACCTATATGGGTGAGTTCGGACATCCGCTCGCGAGTGACAAAATGCACCTCGGGCACCAGTGCTGCAATGCTGCCACGCATGGTGCTTGCCCCCAGAAACAGGGTTTCATGCAAACCCCGATAGCGCAGCAGGCGGTCGGTAAACACGTGCCCACGCTCTGGATCGGCACAAAGCTGGACCTCGTCAATTGCAACGCAATCCGCGCCCATTCCTTCGGGCATCGCCTCTACGGTGCAGACCCAGTATTGCGTGCGCGGCGGCACGATACGCTCCTCTCCGGTGACGAGCGCCACCACGGAGGGACCACGGATCGCAACGATCCGGTCATAGACCTCGCGCGCCAAAAGGCGCAGCGGCAGTCCGATGATGCCGGTACGATGCCCCAGCATCCGTTCGATTGCATAGCTGGTTTTGCCTGTGTTGGTCGGGCCCAATACGGCCACAACCTTTCCATTGCCTGACACTTTTTATCCGATCAGAGTTCGCGGCCAATGCCGTCGCGTTTCAATCGGCTTAATGCCTCGCGTGAATTCTCATGGCTAGGGTAGATCGCCAAGACTTTGCGATAAAGCTGCGCCGCTCTGCGCAGATCCCCAAATTCCTGCAATATCACCCCCAAACCGAACATCGCCTCATAATGCAGTGGATTCAGGGCCAGAGTGGTTTCAAGATCATCCAGCGCCGGGCCATAAAGATTGGCCCTAAAATAGGCTTCAGCGCGAGCATGGAACCCTTCGGCGAAATCTGGCGCATGGTCGGTCAAGGCTGTCAGATGTTCGATCGCCAGAGGGTATTGCCCATCTGACAAGGCCTCTCGCCCGCGCCGCAACAGCAAATCCATCGCCGCAGAGCCGGATTTTGACCACTCCAGCTCGATTTCCTTGGCCACGCGGGGCGCATCAATTTCATTGGCGTTTTTCAACCTATCGAAGACTTCCGGTGCCACAGTCCCCGCAAAACCTGTGCTGCACAGCAACACAAAGGCACCGAGTGCCGCAAGGTGACGTTTGAGGTTGACGGGTAAGTTGCGCATAACAACAGTGAATGTAACAGGCTGCCGCCACAAATCCAGACGTGACCGGCACCATTTTGCCAAAAAGGGCTGAAGATGAGCGATATTGTGAACGAAGCTGTCACTGTACTGAATGCAAAGCTGGCGGGGGCTGATTTTGACGGATCTGCCAAATTCGACATTGAGGGCGAAGGTGCCGTAATGATCGATGGTTCTGGCGCACGTGCCGCTGACGAAGACGCCGATGTCACGCTGAGCGCGGATGCCGATACGTTTAAGGAAATCCTTGACGGTGAAACCAACCCGACCTCTGCCTTTATGACTGGCAAGCTAAAGGTTGATGGCGACATGGGCATGGCAATGAAACTGGCCTCTGTTCTGGCCTGATGGACCTGACTGCGGCACCTCTGTTTACTGATGTGTTCCCCGGTCCCGAGGGCGGGGTTGCGCATTGGGCTGTCACCTCTGACGGCAAGCGGATCAGGGTCGCCCACTGGCCGCTGACCGGTGCCAAAGGCACTGTGCTTATGTTCCCCGGCCGCACTGAATATATTGAAAAATATGGACAAACTGCGCGCGAACTTGCCGGGCGCGGCTTGGCCACACTCTGTATTGACTGGCGCGGACAGGGGCTGTCGGACCGGCTGCTTGACGATCCGCTTGTCGGGCATGTCGACAGTTTTTCCGACTATCAAAAAGATGTCGCTGCCCTGATGCGGGCCGCGCGGGCACTGGCACTGCCACGGCCCTACTTTCTGTTGGCCCATTCGATGGGCGGCTGTATCGGATTGCGCGCGGTGATGGAGGGGATGGGCGTTCAAGCCGCCGCCTTTACCGGTCCGATGTGGGGAATCTACCTCAAGCCGCATCTGCGCGGCGTGGCACAATTCCTTGCCAATGTGATGCCGCGATTTGGCAAGGGCCACCAGCTGCCCCCCGGCACCATAAAAGAACCCTATGTGATCAGCGCCCCGTTTGAGGACAACCTGCTGACCACAGATTTGGAAATGTACGACATGATGCGCGATCAACTGGCCGCCCATCCTGAATTGTCGCTGGGCGGCCCAAGCTACATCTGGCTACGCGAGGCGCTGGCAGAAACCCGCCACCTTGCCGAACGCGCGGCTCCAAACCTGCCGGCGGTGACATGGCTGGGCACCAATGAGCGTATCGTCAATGTCCTGCCTATTCACACGCGCATGGAACATTGGGTCGGCGGGCGGCTTGAACTGGTCGAAGGCGGCGAGCATGAGATCCTTATGGAACATCCTCAAATCCGCACACAGGCGTTTGACGGGATCGAAAAGCTGTTCCTCGGGACGGTGACAAGTTAAAACACCCCTCGTCACTTTGAAATACGCGCGTTTGGACTAGGTTAGGCCTATGACACGCGAACCCATCCTGAGCTTCACAGACAAGGGCATCTATTGCGCCGCTGGTGATTTCTATATCGATCCCTGGCGACCGGTAGAGCGCGCCTTGATCACCCATGCCCATGCGGACCATGCACGCCCCGGCATGGGGACATATCTGGCCACAGATGGCACATTGCCAATAATGCGCCACCGGCTTGGGGATATCTCTGCCAGCAGCATCGCATATGGACAAGCGCTGCGGATCGGGGATGCGCAGGTTTCCTTCCATCCGGCGGGGCATGTTCCGGGCTCTGCGCAGATCCGGGTGGAGGTCGGCGGCGAAATCTGGGTGGCCTCCGGCGACTACAAGACCACCAATGACGGGCTGTCCGAACCGTTTGAGACAGTAAAATGCCATCATTTCATCACCGAAAGCACCTTTGGTCTGCCCGTGTTCCGCTGGGCAGACCAAAACGCCGTGGCAGCGGAAATCAACGCATGGTGGGCCAGATGTGCCGCTGTGGGAAAGACTGCGTTTCTAGGGGCTTACGCCTTGGGCAAGGCGCAGCGGTTGATGTCTATGCTGGATCCGCAGATCGGTCCGATCCTGACCCATACCGCCGTTGAAAACACCAACCGGGTGCTGCGGGAACAGGGCTATGCCTTGCCTGATACGATCCTTGCCAATGCGGATCTGAACCCAAAGGAACACCCCGGTGCGATTGTGATTTGCCCGCCCTCTGCCATGGGCAGTGCATGGGCGCGCAAGTACGGGCCACAGGAAACCGGCTTTGCCTCCGGCTGGATGGCGGTTCGCGGCATTCGCCGACGTCGCGCAGGGGACCGCGGCTTTGTCATTTCCGATCACGCGGATTGGGCTGGGTTGCTGGCTGCAATCAAAGAAACTGGTGCAGAAAATATATATGTAACACACGGTTACACGGATATCTTCAACAGATACCTTAATGAAAACGGTTGGCAATCACAGGTCGTCCCAACCCAGTTTGAAGGCGAAACACTGGAGGCGCAAGAAGACACATGAAACGTTTTGCCACCCTGTTCAACGCCATTGACCAAAGCACCAAAACCACGGTGAAAGTCGCCGCCTTAGCCGATTACTTTGCACAGGCGGATGATCTTGACCGGTTGTGGACGGTTGCGCTGTTCTCGGGCCGACGTCCGAAACGTGCTGTGACGACCACACGGCTGCGCGAATGGGCGGCAGAGGTCGCGGATGTGCCGCTTTGGCTGTTTGAGGACAGCTATGCAATTGTCGGGGATCTGGCCGAAACCATCTCCTTGATTTTACCCGTGACCAGATCGAGTGACAATCGCCCGCTTTCACATTGGATCGACGCCTTACGCGATCTTTCTAATGTGGAAGAGCCTGAACGAAAGGCCTTTGTTCTGAATGCCTGGCAACGCTTGGGCGGCACCGAGCGGTTCGTCTTTAACAAGCTGATCACCGGCGGGTTTCGGATGGGAGTCAGCCAGAAACTGATGACCCGCGCATTGGCACAGGCCACTGGCAAACCGGAGGCGGAGCTTGCACATCGCCTGATGGGAAACTGGCATCCGGACACCCACAGCTGGCACAGCCTGATTGAAGCCGAAGACGCCAGTGCCGACGCCTCGCGGCCCTATCCGTTCTATCTGGCCTATGGTCTGGAACAGGAACCACAGGCCTTGGGCACCCTCGAAGATTGGCGTGCGGAATGGAAATGGGATGGCATCCGTGGTCAGCTGATCCTGCGCGATGGCGGTTACTTTGTCTGGTCACGAGGTGAGGAACTGATGACCGACCGCTTTCCGGAATTGGCCCGCGCAATCGATCATCTACCGGGCGGCACGGTACTGGATGGTGAACTGCTGGTCTGGCAGGCAGGCATGGACAGCCCCGCCTCCTTCAACGCCCTGCAACCCCGTATCGGGCGCAAGACGGTGCCAAAAAAACTTCTGGCCGAAGCACCGGTGGTGCTGCACGCCTATGATCTGCTGGAATGGCAGGGCCAAGACATCCGCAATCTACCCTTTGCCGAACGCCGCGCCTTGCTGGAAACCGCCTGTGCCGATCTGCCTGTTGACGCCCCCATCAGACTTTCGCCACAGCTTGAATTTACCAGCTGGGACAGGCTGGCCGACTATCGCCGCAATGCACGGGCGGCCCATGCCGAGGGTCTGATGCTGAAACGCACCGACAGCCCCTATCTTGCAGGTCGTAAAAAGGGGGATTGGTGGAAATGGAAACTGGACCCGCTCACCATTGACGCGGTGATGATCTATGCACAGTCGGGATCCGGGCGGCGGGCCAACCTGTTCACCGATTTCACTTTTGCCGTGCGCAATGGTGATGATCTTGTCCCATTCACCAAGGCGTATTCGGGACTGACCGACGCGGAGTTTCGCCAGATCACCGCTTGGGTGCGCAAAAACACCCTGCAAAAATTCGGCCCCGTGCGTCAGGTCACCCCGCACCATGTGTTCGAAATTGCCTTTGAGGGTATCCAGCCCAGCACACGCCACAAATCCGGCGTGGCCCTGCGCTTTCCGCGAATGAAACGCTGGCGCAAGGACAAGCCACTGGCCGAGGCGAACACGTTGGACGATCTGAACGAAATGCTGCGCATTTATGGCTGACCGGGCGCTTGTCCCTCTGCCCTGCCACGCTTAGGTAGGTTAAAACAGATGAGGTATCCGATGTTCCAACTCCCCTTCCCCCTTCGTGACGTAAACGCCAGCCATGGCGATAAAAACCTGGGCGATCTGCCCGAATGGGATCTAAGTGATCTATATACGGGCGAAGATGCGCCGGAATTGAAACGCGATCTGGACTGGCTGGAGCAGGCTTGCGCCAGTTTCGCCAGCGACTACGAAGGCAAACTGGAGGGGCTGGATGCTGCCGGATTGCTGGAATGCGTGCTGCGCAACGAAAAGATCAACCAGATTGCTGGCCGCATCATGTCCTTTGCTGGTCTGCGCTATTATCAACTGACCACGGACGTGGGTCGGGCGAAATTCATGTCCGACATGCAGGAGAAAATCACCAATTTCACCACGCCGCTGGTGTTCTTCACGCTGGAACTGAACAAACTGCCCAATGATCACATGGGCAAACTGCTGGCGCAGAACGTTGATCTGGCACGATACAAGCCAATCTTTGACCGCATCCGCGCGATGAAGCCCTATCAGCTGTCTGACGAGCTTGAGAAGTTCATGCATGATCTGGGTGTGGTTGGTGACGCATGGGAACGAATGTTCGATGAAACCATCGCCGGTCTTGAGTTCGAAGTTGACGGTGAACAGCTGGGCATTGAGGGCACATTGAACCTGCTGACCGATCCTGTGCGCGAAAAACGCGAGGCAGGCGCACGCGAATTAGCGGATGTTTTGGGCAGCAATATCAAAACCTTCGCCCGTGTGCATAACACACAAGCCAAGGAAAAAGAGATCATCGACCGGTGGCGCGGGATGGAAACCGCGCAGACCGGCCGTCACCTGAGCAATCAGGTTGAACCTGAGGTCGTCGAGGCGCTGCGCGATGCGGTTGTCGCCGCTTACCCCAAGCTAAGCCACCGTTACTACGAGCTGAAACGCAAATGGCTGGGGCTGGACAAGATGCAGGTCTGGGACCGCAACGCCCCCCTGCCGATGGAAGATCCCCGCGTGGTGGATTGGGCTTCGGCCGAAAAAACCGTGATGGAGGCCTATAACGCCTTTGATCCGCGCATGGGTGAACTGGCCGCGCCCTTCTTTACCAAAGGCTGGATTGATGCCGCGGTAAAACCGGGCAAGGCACCGGGGGCATTCGCCCATCCCACTGTCACCGATGTGCATCCCTATGTGATGCTGAACTATCTGGGAAAACCCCGTGATGTCATGACCCTGGCGCATGAGTTGGGCCATGGTGTGCATCAGGTTTTGGCGGCAGATCAGGGCGAAATGTTGTCCTCCACCCCGTTGACGCTGGCAGAAACCGCCAGCGTCTTTGGCGAGATGCTGACCTTCCGCAAAATGCTGGATGGGGCCAAGACCCAGGCAGAACGCAAGGTCCTGCTGGCCGGCAAGGTCGAGGATATGATCAACACAGTTGTGCGCCAAATCGCGTTTTACGATTTCGAATGCAAACTGCATGCGGCCCGGCGTAACGGGGAGCTGACCCCCGATGACATCGACGCCCTGTGGATGTCCGTGCAGGGTGAATCCCTTGGACCGGCCTTTGAGTTTATGGAAGGGTATAAACACTTCTGGGCCTATATCCCGCATTTCGTGCATTCACCCTTCTACGTCTACGCCTATGCCTTTGGCGATGGCCTCGTGAACGCGCTTTATGCGGTCTATGCAGAGGGTGAAGAGGGCTTTGAAGAGAAATACTTCGACATGCTCAAGGCTGGTGGATCAAAGCACCACAAGGAGTTGCTGGCCCCTTTCGGCCTAGATGCCAGCGATCCGGCGTTCTGGGATAAAGGGTTGTCGATGATTTCCGGCTTCATCGACGAATTGGAAGCGATGGAGGATTAATCACGCCACGCGTAACACCCCACGCCGTCCCTTTTCAGGGGGCGGCTGAAGGGCACGGCATAATCCACCTGCGTATTCCACTGACCAAAATCAGGGGTGCGCGGGTTCACCGTATTGAAATCAAACTGAAAATCCCCTCCGGTGCCAAATTTCCAGCCATTGCAGATGGTGGTCAGCTCCTGCCGCATCACCCATTTTTGCGAAGCTTCAAAACTCTGGTAACCAGCCAGCCCTTTCGACTGCGACAGCCAGCAATATTCCACCATTCCCGATGAAAGCAGGTGCTCGCACACCAGCCCGCCGCCATAGCCGCCGATTTTGTAGCGGATGCCGGTTTGATTGCCGAAATTTGTGAATATCGTCTGAATATCGCGGAAATATGTGTCAATATAGGGCAGGATATCGTGCGGCCCGTGTTTGCCCGCCGTGCCGCCGAACAGGTCCACCGCCTCTTCGCGGTAAATGTCGTAGAATTCCTGATGTTTGCGGAACGATCCCGCTCCCATACTCGCTTTCAACGTCGCTTGGCGCGATGGCGAAATCTCTCCACCAGCGCTTTTGGCGTATTCGTAATTGGCCGATTGTATCGCCCCGTCCACACCATCCACCCCGAAGTAGATCGCCGAGCCGCTGGGTTGCCCGTTGGCGAGCGCCAGCTCAATCGCGCGCTGCGCATCCAGCGTACCGCGTCCCGGCGTGACAAAGGTCATCGGATTGTCATTGTTATGCTGGAACACCGCCAGCAGGCTGAAACCCGCCTGCAAAATTGCTTGGGTTTCCTCCGGCACCAATGTCTTGCACGGCAGGGTTTCCGCGACATTGTCATAATAGCGAATGATCGTATCCACCCCCAAATCACGGATCGCTGCCATCGCAGGCCTGCCAGCGCGCGGTAGAATGTCAGTCAACGGATGTGAGGCGTCAATCACTGTGAACCCGGGATGCGCCTCGCAAGATGGCCCCGCATCAGCCGCTTGTGGTAAGCCGATGACAAGAAATGAAAGAATAGCAGCGTGAAGGGTCATTTCGCCGCTGTGAAAGGGGATGCAGTCGCGCTTTAGCATACAGCAGCTTACCAGAAATCCCCGGGTCACGCTACTTCAACTGACTGTCTTTCGAGCCACGCCGATTGATGCCGCCCCGCGCCTGAAACTGCTGGTCCCGTTCACGCACGCACTCAATACAAAGTTTCACCCCCGGCAAAGCCGCGCGCCGCGCCTCTGGGATCGGTTCTTCGCATTCTGCGCAGTGGGTCCGGCTCTCGCCCACCGGTGTTTTACGCGCCTTCAATCGCGCCAGTTCATCGTTGATGGATGCCTCGATCTGTTCGGATACCGCGCCATCCTTTGCCCATCCGCCTGCCATACCCTGCCCTTTTCATGAAAAAACCCTGCCCTATGATGTGGGCAGGGTTTCAATCTCGTCAAGTCAGCCAATCCTCAGGCCCGCATTTACGCCGTGGCGAGCATGCCCTTTTCCTTGGCCAATTCGCGCATCCGCTTTTGCAGTTTTTCAAACGCCCGCACCTCAATCTGGCGGATCCGCTCGCGGCTGACGTCATATTTGCTGCTCAGATCCTCCAGCGTGATGGTTTGGTCGCTCAACCGGCGCTGGGTCAGGATATCGCGTTCACGTTCGTTCAACACTTCCATCGCATCCGCCAGCATCTCGCGCCGCGTCTCAAGCTCGTCACGTTCGGCATAATCACCGGCTTGATCGGCGTTGTCATCCTCCAGCCAGTCCTGCCATTGCATGGTGCCCTCGCCTTCAGAGCCGACCTGTGCATTCAGCGAGGCATCGCCCCCCGACATGCGCCGGTTCATCGAGATGACCTCGGCCTCTGTCACGCCCAGCTGGTTGGCGATGGTTTTCACGTTTTCCGGGCGCAGATCACCCTCTTCCAGCGCGCCAATCTTGTTCTTGGCCTTACGCAGGTTAAAGAACAGTTTTTTCTGGCCGGATGTCGTGCCCAGTTTCACCAAGGACCACGAACGCAGGATATATTCCTGAATCGACGCCCTGATCCACCACATCGCATAGGTGGCCAGCCGGAACCCTTTTTCGGGGTCGAACCGTTTCACCGCCTGCATCAGGCCGACATTCGCCTCTGAAATCACTTCGGCCTGCGGCAAACCATAGCCACGATAGCCCATGGCGATCTTGGCCGCCAAACGCAAATGCGATGTCACCATCTTATGCGCGGCTTCGGTATCCTCTTTTTCCACCCAGGCCTTGGCCAGCATATATTCCTCTTCCGGCTCCAGCAGTGGAAACTTACGGATCTCCTGCATGTAGCGGTTCAAACCGCCTTCCGGTGTGGGTGCCGGCAGATTTGCATAATTGGCCATAACTGGTCCCTTTCCCTGAAGATCCCGCTTTTCAAGAACTGATGTTTACGGGCTTAACATCAATATGGGCGGCCCCGTTTCTTTTACAAGACCATCTGCATCGGTTTTGTTCATATTGGCATAAGATTGATGAATGGGAAGTTACCTTACAGGGCGCTCACGTGCTTGTGCAGTTCCCTTCAAACCGCCAGGCGGACCACATCCAAGAGATCGGCCATATCCTGTGGCAACTGCGCCTCAAACCGCATCATCTGCCCTGACACCGGATGCTCAAACCCAAGGACCGCCGCATGCAGCGCCTGCCGGGGAAACCCCTTGACCGTCTCGGCGGCAATCTGTGGCAGGGCTGCCTTGGGCAGTTTGCGTCGCCCGCCATAGGTCGGATCCCCCACCAGCGCATGTCCCGCATGGGCCATATGCACCCTGATCTGATGGGTGCGCCCGGTTTCCAACCAGCATTCCATCAAGGCCAAGACCGGTGGCGTGCCGAAACTTTCCACCGTGCGGGCCCGCGTCACCGCGTGACGCCCGCCATTAAACAACACCGCCTGCCGCTGCCGGTCGGTCTTGTGCCGCGCCAGCTGCGTGGTCAGCTTCAAGATATTGCCGGGTTCAAACGATGCCCCCTTGATGCCCCGCAAGCGCGGGTCATTGCCATCGGGCACACCGTAGACCAGCGCCTTATAATACCGTTCAACCGTGTGTTTCTCAAACTGCCTGGCCAGGCCATGATGCGCCGCATCCGATTTTGCCACCACCAGCAAGCCACTGGTTTCCTTATCAATCCGATGCACAATGCCGGGACGTTTCATGCCACCAACTCCGGACAGGTTGTCGCCGCAATGCGCCATCAGGGCATTCACCAAAGTCCCCGAAGGTGATCCCGGTGCCGGATGCACCACCATACCTGCAGGTTTGTTGACGACCACCAGATCATCATCTTCAAACACCACATCCAGTGGGATCACCTCGGCCTGAATATGGCTCTCCTCCGCCTCCTCCACACCAATCTCGACCATCTGGCCTTCGGCAACCCTTGCGCGCGGATCGCGGACCACCTCGCCGGCCACCCTCACCGCACCCTGCTCGATCAACTTGCCCAGCCTCGTGCGCGACAGGTTCGCCTCCTCTGGCACATCCCGCGCCAGCGCCTTATCAAGACGGGGGTGCGGGCTTTCCCGCAGGACAAATGAAATACGGCGGTGAATTGACATGGATGATCCCATTGAGCCTGCAAACCTGCGGTTCTTACGGCGGTTGGTGACGGTGCTGACCGTGGTGATGATTGCGGGCGTTCTAGTGGTGATTGGCCTGCTTGTCACGCGATTGAACCGGGATACGCCGGTTTTGCCCGACCAGATCACCCTGCCCGAAGGAAAAACCGCCCGTGCTTTCACCCAAGGCCCGGATTGGTATGCCATCGTCACCTCAGAGGATGAGATCCTGATCTATGACCGCCTCACCGGTGGTTTACGACAGACCCTCCAGATCGACTGATCGCCCCTCTTTTTGGCCGTATATCCTGCGGGGAATCGATCTTTGATCGATGGGGCAGAGCCCCAAAAACATTCTCAACAAGTGACCTCAAGGCAAAATAGTGCCCAGCATACCTTCTCAGCTGAGCCGCGCCTTTGCTACGCAAAGACTCACACCCACCGCTTTCAAAAAATCGTTGATTTTGTTGAAGGTGGTACCGCCTCCCCGGCTTGAACGGGGGACCCCTGGTTCCACAAACCAGTGCTCTAACCAACTGAGCTAAGGCGGCACACGAGGCCGATTTAGCGGCCCCTCACAAAGATTGCAAGACCAAAGGCACCGCTTAAAGCGTGATTTCCCAATGCTGTTCGATCAAAGGCTGGCCAAAGGAGACAACTGGCTCTGATGACATCAGCTGCCAGCCGTTTTTGGCATAAAGCGCGCCTGCCGCGCGGTGGGATTCATGGGTCCAGAGCTTCATCTCGCTATATCCCTGCGCCTGGGCGAATCCCATACATTGCGCCAGCATCCGCTGTCCCAGCCCCTTGCCACGCGCCTTCTCCGTCAACAAAAACAACCGCAGCTTTGCAGTCTGATCATCCAGTTTCACACAAAAGATACTGCCCAGCCGCTGCCCCTCCTGACATGCGATCCAGCCCCGTTCACATGTGGGATCATGCTGATCTAGGAAATCATCCAGAATACTGGCCACCAAGACACCAAAACTGGAGTCAAACCCTTCTGCGCGCGCATAGGACTCTCGGTGCTCTGCCGCCAGCCAATCCCGGTCCTGCGCCACAAATTTGCGAATCTCGACATTCTCCATCCTGTCACCCTGCCCGCACAGGTGCTTGCCTTTCAAGCCTGTACAGGTTAGCGATGCACCCGAGATTTTGGAGGCAGCCATGGGCATCAACACCGAACGCGACATCGAAGCCAACCTTCAGATCGGCCCCACCGATGCGGGCATGGTGCGCCTCTTCGTTGAAGGCGATGGCATTGAGATCCCGATGGATTTCACCCCGGAAGAGGCCTATGAAATTGCTGAAGAAATCACCGCGGCCGCCAATCGGGTCAGCGGCAGCAAAGCCAACCGTTAACACCCATTGGTTTAATCCCACTGCGGGTGCATGTCGGGATCGCGCAGCAAGTGCAGCCGCCGCGCCGCATGGAAAGCGAACTTCTGCACCATGACCTTGCGCCGTGCAGCGGCCAATCGGCTTTCCGGCCCCATGCGAATGATCTCCCCGCCATAGGCGTCGGCAATGATCAAACCGCTGTCATCGGGCAGCAGCTCGGTTGGAAAATCACTGTCCACCGCCCAGAAAAACCGGTCTGCCCATTCAAGATAGCCGCGCCATTTGCTGTCTGACATGTAATCCGCGCGCGAGGATTTACATTCCACCACCCAAATCTCCCCTTTGGGACCCAGCGCCATCACATCCACCCGCAAACCGCGCGTGGGCACCAGCTCCTCAACGCAGGCAAAGCCGTGGCTGACCAAATGCCGCGCCGCCCCCCGCGCCAAAAGCTGGCCGGGTTGAAGCGACAAAGGGGGCACTGCGTGTTCGACAATAGACATATGACAATCATGAACATTTCATGAACATTTGCAAGAGAGCTTGTCCCATTGCCTGCTTGATCACCAGATCCACCACATAAATGGCTTGACATGATACCTTATGGTTTCGCATGTATGAAACCATAAGGTATCACAAAGAGGAGCCTCCATGCCCGACAGCACACAGATGACCTTTCGCGCTCTCGCTGATCCGACTCGGCGCGACATCCTTGCCCTTCTGCGTACCAAGGACATGACCATCGCGGATGTCTCGGATCAATTCGACATGACCCGCGCAGCGGTCAAGAAACACCTCACCGTGCTCAGCGACGGCGGGTTGATCACCATCACCCCGCGCGGCCGTGAACGCATCAACAGCATCAATCCAAACGGCTTTGCACCGGTCCTCAGCTGGCTCGAAGTCTTTGACAACTTCTGGGACGACCGCCTCGACGCCCTGAAAAATGCCATCGAAAAGGATAATACATGACCCACCCCGTAATCGAAAAAACCATCTTCCTGAAGGCCCCCCGCGCCGATGTCTGGGAGTATCTGACCCAGCCGGACAAACTGGCCTTGTGGTTCCACCCCCCAAAAACACCACTCACCGAAGGCCAACCGCTTGCCATGTTCGGTGCCGAGTCCGGAGATAAATTGATCAGGGGAGATGTCATCACAGCCCGTGCACCGGAATATCTGGAATATACTTTCACCGTCGGCCCGATGGGGGATGCCACCAGTACTGTCAAATGGACCTTGGATGAGGTTACGGGCGGCACCCGTCTGCATCTGCGCCATGAGGGCCTGCCCACAGGTGACGCGGCATTTGGTCTGCTGCTATCGCTGGACAAAGGCTGGGACGAACACATGGGCCGCATGCGCGGGTATATCAACGAGGATACCTAGATCGAAAAACGCAGGCGGGACAAATAACCCCGTCTGCGCCCTTGCGCGCCCCCTGCCCGCGCCCTACCTATGAGGGGTGGCGGGTTCTACCCTGTTCGTGAGACGTTACATTCCAGTGGCCTTAAGCAAATCCTAGGGAGCTGGCTCTGTTCGAGCCCTGGTTCGTTTATCTGGCGCCCACCTGTACATACAGGTCCCCGGGAATAAAAAACCGACCGGCAATGGTGGTCCCGTCACACCCACCTTACCAAAAACCCATGAATGCACTCAGTTGCGCGGCTCTCCGGCCCTTACCCGCAGTGGTGTCAGCCCGGCAGGAGTGCCGCCTTTGGGCCCTTTGTCCTCGCGGTTTTCCTCACTCATCAGCATCACGGCCACGCCGGTTTGCACCCCGGCAAAGACAATCCCGTTCAGCACCCAGAACACCACCAGCGCCATCAATCCGATGTCAGAGGTGCTGATCAGATGCCACAGGTTCGCGATGTTCAGCCACAACAACCCCGCGATAAAAATGGCGGAAAGGGCAAAACCAATCACACAATGTTTGATGTAGAATCGAAAGATAACCGGCATGAGGCGACTCCTTTAGACCAATATAGCCTAAAACCGCCGCTTTCAAAATTGGTCAAAACGCCTCGGGGCGTGCCTCGCGGGCCATGTGATCCAGCACCGCGTTTACAAAACTCGGTTCCTTACCCTCGGGAAAGAACGCGCGGGCAATGTCGACGTATTCTGAAATCACCACTTTCGGCGGTGTGCCCGTGTCGCGCAGTTCCGCACCGGCGGCACGAAACAGCGCACGCAAGGTCGGGTCGATCCGCGCAATTGCCCATTTGGCCACCAACCCACGATCGGTCATCTGGTCAATCGGGGCCTGATAATTTACAGCATCGTCAAGGACCTGCGAGAAATGCGCAATATCACCGTCCTGCATTTCAACACCGTCCAAGGTCGCGCCAAATCGGTGGTCCAGAAACTCGGCACGCACTTTTTCAACGGTCAGCGACGAATGCTCCATCTGAAACAGCGCCTGCACAGCATAGAGCCGCGCGGCGGATTTCATCTTGCGTTTCTGATTCCCCGACAGGCCAGTCGTCATGCGATTTTACTTCCATCTGTGTCGCCAGCCATCAGCGTATCCTCGCCCCGTGGTTTGAAGCCGATACCCTTGCTGGTGTGCGCCCACTTACGGGCCAGTGCGATCAGATGCAAGGCCGCCGCTGCTGCGCCGCCGCCTTTGTTCTGCCCCTCAGGATCTGCGCGCACTTCCGCCTGCTTTTTATTCTCTACTGTCAGGATGCCATTGCCAATACACAGCCCCTGCAAGCCCAGCAATTGCAGCGCACGGCTGCTGTCATTGCAGACGGTTTCATAATGGGTGGTTTCCCCTCGGATAACACAGCCCAATGCAACGTATCCGTCAAAGTTGCTGCGCCGGTCACTGATGCCGATGGCCGTCGGAATTTCCAGCGCACCGGGCATTTCCACCACCTCAAAATCCGCACCTGCGGCGCTCAATTCAGCCTTGGCACCGGTCAACAACCCATGGGCAATATCGCTGTAATAGGGCGACACCACGATCAACACCTTTACAGGCTTGTCAAATTCGGGCCGTGCAAGGACGGTGTGTTCTTCCGAGGATGCCATGTCTTAACCTTCCGCAATCGGGCGGGTGCCCACGATTTCAATGTGATAAGCGTCCAATCCTAAATATCGCGTTTCAGGATTATCCGTCAGCAACACCAACTTGCGCAGCCCCAGCGTAGAGAGGATCTGAGCGCCCAAACCGGTGTTCTTGACCGTGCGCGGCCCTTCGTCCTCATCGTCCAGGCGCAATTTTGGATAGGGATCACGGAACAGCAAAACCGCGCCGCGCCCTTCCTCTGCAATGATCTGCATCGCGCGGGGCAATTCATCTGCCGGGCTGGGCCCAAGACCCAGAATATCCTCCAGCGCGTTGATCGCATGGGTGCGCACCAGCACAGGATCATCCGTGGAAATATCGCCTTTGCTCAGCACCACATGGTCCGTGCCGGTGATCTGATCGGCAAACACCCGCATCTGCCATTCCCCGCCATAGGCCGAAGTCACCTTACGGCTGTCGCGTTCTACCAACAGATTGTCATGCGCATGACGATAGGCAATCAGATCGCTGATCGTGCCGATTTTCAGACCATGTGCCGCGCCAAACTCCACCAGATCCGGCAGACGCGCCATGGTGCCATCTTCTTTCATGATCTCGCAAATCACGCCCGAGGGATGTAGCCCTGCCAAGCGGCTGATATCAACCGCCGCCTCGGTATGACCGGCGCGCACCAGCACCCCGCCATCACGTGCACGCAAGGGAAACACATGCCCCGGCGTGGCAATATCCGCCGCGCCGTTTTCCTCGTCAATCGCCACGGCCACGGTCAACGCCCGGTCAGCGGCTGAAATCCCCGTGGTGACCCCCTCGCGGGCCTCGATGCTGACGGTAAAGGCGGTCTCGTGACGCGAAGAGTTGTTCATCGCCATCATCGGCAATTCCAGCGTGGCAATCCGCTCTGCGGTCATCGGTAAACAGATCAACCCGCGCCCATGGGTCGCCATAAAGTTGATCGCATCCGCATCAGCAAACTGTGCCGGGATCACCAGATCGCCTTCATTCTCGCGGTCCTCATGATCCACCAGAATAAACATCCGGCCAGCCCGCGCTTCTTCGATAATCTCCTGGATCGGAGCAATGGCTGCTGACAGCTGCTCTTCCACGGGTCCGGGTGTTTCAAAGTTCATGACATTTCCTCGCGTCTATGCCCCGCTGATACCTCAGCACACCTGTCTTGACCAGAGCCGCGCCACCGCTCGCAACCCGCCGCTGCGTCACCAAAAGGTGCCCGGCCACAGCCCCTTCATCTTGCCCTTAAACTCGATCCCGCAGCCCGCCAAATCGACAAACAGCCGTGTTCAACCCGTGGCCAAAACCAGCCTGCCCCGCCGGACCTTAAGCAAAATACCGTGCGGTTTCCAGATAGCCCGCCGCCTGCGCCGCCGTGCTCCAGTCACGCTCAAATCCCGTGTCGCCAATGATCAGCACCTGATCCCGACTAAGACGCTGACCGGTGATCACCTCACCCAGATGATCACGCATATCGGCCCAGTTATCAGTGAACCTCGGTGCCATCGCCACATGATCCAGCATCGGATTGGCCGTGGCCACCACATCGGCCCGCAACGGCGCATGCACCAGCGCCAGCTTGCGTGCGCCCTGCACTGCGCTTACAGCCTCGCCACGTGCCACCGGCATGGCCGGCGCATCTGCCCGCACAATCCGCAAGGCGTTTGACGAAAACAACAACCCCATCACATCACGCCCCGTGGCTTTGCGCACTGCCGCATAGGTCGGGTAATCCAGCCCAAGTGCGCGCGCCCGTGCCACATGCATCTTGACCACCATCAAGGGCACCGCCTTGGGCATCGCCGCATCCCGGGCCTTTTGCCACTGGAACGCGCGGTATTTACCGCCCCGCTCCATGGTTGGCCCCTGATTATGACCGATCCCCGCAATCATGACATTTCCGCCAGACGCGCCACATAACGGGCCAAGGTGTCGATCTCCAGATTGATCCGATCACCAAGCGTCACATCACCCCAGGTGGTCACCTCTTTGGTATGGGGGATGAAATTGATGCCGAAATCACAATCCGCCACCTCGTTCACCGTCAAAGAGGTGCCGTTCAAGGCAACCGAGCCCTTGGGCGCAATGAAGCGCGCCAACTCTTTGGGCGCACGCAGGGTCACCCGCGTGCTGTCCCCCTCATCGACGATGGCGACAACCTCGGCCACACCATCCACATGGCCCGACACGATATGCCCGCCCAGTTCATCCCCTACTTTCAGCGCGCGCTCCAGATTGATCCGCTGTCCCTCGATCCACCCATCGAGGTTGGTCTTGCTGACAGTTTCGGCGCTGATCTGCACCTCGTACCAATCCGGTCCCAGATCCACGACGGTCAGGCACACCCCGTCGCTGGCAATCGACGCCCCCATGTCAATGCGGCTGGTGTCATACCCCGTAGTGATCCGCGCCCGCAGATCGCCGTCCTGCTGTAACGCAGCGATACTTCCAACGTCGGTGATTATTCCGGTAAACATGGCGGCCCTCTCCTATACATCTTCCCTTGACGTATCCCTCGTAGCCTACCCTGACAAGAGAGCCGCCCAACAGAGCAAATCTGTTGCCTTATTTTCGCCCAGATTTAATATAAAATTAAGAAAACGCATAATAAAGAGGCCCTGATGAGCACGACAGAACCCGACAAGCGGGTCTTCCTCTTTCTGCAAGGGCCGCATGGTCCCTTCTTTCACCGGCTCGGCAAAATGCTGCGGCTGGCGGGGGCAGAGGTATGGCGTGTCGGGTTCAATGCCGGGGACCGCGCTTTCTGGTTCCATCCGGCCAGCTACATCCCCTTTCACGGCGCAGCAGGCGAATGGAATGATACCTTTGCCACACTCCTAAGCGAAAAAAGCGTCACCGATGTTGTGCTATATGGCGATACCCGCCCGATCCACGCCGGCGCGGTCGCAGAGGCCAAACGGCGCGGCATTACCGTACATGTCTTTGAAGAAGGCTATATGCGCCCCTATTGGGTGACCTATGAACGGGGTGGCTCCAACGGCAATTCACGCCTGATGGAGATGACAATCCCGCAGATGCAGGCCGCGCTGGCCCAATCCGACATGGAGGCCCCCCTGCCCCCCGGCCATTGGGGCGACATGCGCCAACATATCTTTTACGGCGCACTATATCATTCGTTTGTGATGTTCCGTAACGCGGAGTACCGCAATTTCCGCCCCCACCGCAGCCTGCCTGTGACCAAGGAATTCACACTATACATCAAACGCCTGTTGCTGATGCCGCTGCTGGCGGCAGATCGCTTGCTGGCCACAATGCGCATCCGGCTGGGCGGATTTCCCTATCATCTGGCGCTGCTGCAACTGGAACATGACAGCTCTTTCCAAAAACACTCGCCTTTCAATACAATGGCTGATTTCCTTGAGCTGGTGATCAAAGGATTTGCCGAAGGCGCACCCAAACACCATCACCTTGTGATCAAGGCCCATCCACTTGAAGATGGCCGCGTGCCTGTGCGCCGTGATGTCAAGCGTCTGGCCGCCAAACTGGGGATCGCAAACCGCGTGCATTTTGTGCGCGGCGGCAAGCTGGCGCAGCTGCTCAATGATGCCCGCACAGCCGTGACCGTCAATTCCACGGCCGGTCAACAGGTGCTTTGGCGCGGCATCCCGCTGAAGGTTTTTGGCCGCGCGGTCTATGCCCAGCCGGAATTTGTATCAGATCAACCATTGGCAGAGTTCTTTGCGCAAGCCTCGCGCCCTGACAACAAGGCCTATAAGGACTTTCGCCGCTATCTCCTTGAAACATCACAGGTTCCCGGTGGTTTCTATTCCTCCCGTGGCCGCCGCCAATTGCTGCGACAGGTGGTTGATATGATGCTTTCCGGCGAAGATCCCTATGATGCGCTGCAATCGGGCACCGCGGCCCCACGGCAACAGTTGCGCCTTGTCACCTGATCTAACCACCTCGTCCCACTGGATTTTCAAATCTCCCTAGGGTAGCGTGGGCGTAATTACGTCGAAACAATCGGCGAATTTTGAGGCAGAGTTGAACAGGTCGAGGAGACCGGGCAGTGAAATCCATATTTTTCCGGTGGGCGCGTCCCATCGCAACCGTCGCGGCCTTGGCCGTTGTTTCGTCATGTGGCTTGCCGCAGGTTGGTCCGAACAAGCGCCAGATCTATGCCGGTTCGGTCCAGAAGGAGGGCGATGCATTTGTGGTTTCGGTCAACGACCGGGTAACCCGCGCCACCGCAGTGGTTCCTGCATTGGGCTTTTCAGATTCCTTCAAGAACGCCGCACGGCTTGGCTCTGACACAATCCGCGCCGGCGATGTTCTGGGCATTACCGTCTATGAAAACGTCGACGATCCCCTGCTGGGTGTCGAGGGAACCCCCGCCGCACTTTTGGAAGAGGTTCAGGTCGACGGGGCCGGTTTCATCTTCATCCCATACGCTGGCCGGATCAAGGCGGCAGGCAATACGCCGGACGCGATCCGCCGCATCATCACCAACAAGCTGGGCGAACAGACACCCGATCCGCAGGTCGAAGTGCGCCGGGCGGCAGGGGATGGATCAACCGTTTCCCTGATCGGCTCCATCGGGGCACAGGGCGTCTATCCGATTGAACGTCCCACCCGCACTTTGGGTACGATGCTGGCGCGGGCTGGCGGTGTGACCATTGAACCGGCCATCGCACAGGTTACCGTGATCCGGGGCAAGCAGCGCGGCAAGATCTGGTTTGAAGATCTTTATGACCACCCCGAGCTGGACATCGCCCTGCGTTCCGGGGACCGTATTCTGGTTGAAGAAGACAGCCGTTCCTTCACCGCCCTTGGCGCCACCGGCGGTCAGGCGCAGGTGCCGTTTGAATCTCAAACCCTCTCTGCCCTTGAAGGCATTGCACAGGTCGGCGGGTTGAACGCCGCCACCGCCGACCCCACTGGCGTGTTTGTCTTCCGCAACGAACCCGTCGAAGTGGCCTCACAGGTGTTGGGCCGCAATGATCTGGTCGGGGCACAGCGCATGGTTTACGTGCTGGACCTGACCAAACCCAACGGCATGTTCATGGCCCGTGACTTTGTGATCCGCGACGGCGACACGCTTTATGTCACCGAGGCCCCCTTCACCCAGTGGAACAAGGTCATTTCGGCGATCACCGGCACAGCAACCTCCGCTGCTGGTCTGACAACCCTGTCAGGCGGCTGATCCGCGTGGCTCTCGGGCCCGAGATATATGACACACCCGTCGCCGGCCCTGCACAGGACCGGCGACTTTTCGTCTATAACGGTGGCTTTCTGACCCAACGACGGGTGCGGCGCATCCTGCAACTCTCGGGCTATTCACTGCACCTTGGCCTGCCCCGTGCCGGTGACAGCGTGGCAATCTGGGGCAAATCCCCCACCGCCCATCGCGGATTGCGAGTCGCCGAAAAATACGACGCCCCCGTTGTTCGCGTCGAAGATGCCTTGCTGCGTTCCCTGCATCCGGGCCGCGCAGGTGAACCGCCCCTGGGTCTGCTGATCGACAGCAAGGGCGTGCATTTTGACCCCTCAACCCCATCCGAGCTGGAAGAGCTGCTGGCCAGCCATCCGCTGGATGACACCGCCCTGCTGAACCGCGCCCGCGGTGCCATTGCGCGGCTGACCGAAACACATCTGACGAAATACACCGGTTTCGATGCGGATACCCCCGCCCCCGATCCCGGCTATGTGCTGGTGATTGACCAGACCTTTGGCGACGCCTCTGTCACCGCCTGTGGCGCAGATCGCGCGCGGTTTATGGAGATGCTGGTTTTCGCGCAGGAGGAACATCCCGGCGCGCGGGTCATCATCAAAACCCATCCTGAAACGCGGGCTGGCTATCGCAAGGGGTATTTCAGCGCTGAAGATGCCAATGACCGCATCACCCTGATGAGTGACCCGATCAGCCCGTGGAAACTGTTTGAGGGAGCGGTGGGTGTCTATACCGTCTCATCACAAATGGGGTTCGAGGCGATCTTTGCCGGTCATAGGCCGCGTGTTTTTGGACAGCCAATTTATGCTGGCTGGGGGCTGACGTCGGATGAATTTCCCGTCCCCCGCCGCCAGCGCAGCCTGACCCGCCCACAGCTTTTTGCTGCCGCGATGATCCTCTACCCAAAATGGTACGACCCATTCCATGACCGCCTTGGCACACTGGAAGACGCGATTGAGGCGCTGGCCGCCCAGACTCGCAGCTGGCGTGAGGATCACCAAGGCTGGACCGCCTCTGCCATGCGCATGTGGAAACGCAAACCCTTGCAGGGGTTCTTTGGCCAGTACAAACCCGTGACCTTTGAGGACGATCCGGCCAAGGCCCGCCAGACCGGCACCCCATGGATGGTCTGGGCCGGCAAGGCACAGGTCGGCCACGCCGATGCTATTTCGGTCGAGGATGGCTTTCTGCGATCCAAGGGCTTGGGCGCAGCGCTGATCCCGCCCCTATCCCTCGTCTGTGACGATCTGGGCATCTATTATGATCCTTCTCGCCCCAGCCGCCTTGAGAAATGGATCGAGAAACGCGCCACCCTGCGCGCCGACCAACAGACCCGTGCACGCCGCTTGATCGAACGGCTGACCGAGGACGGCCTGAGCAAATACAACCTCAATACCAGTGCACCGGGTCTTTCCGGCCTGGCCAAGGGCCGCCGCATCCTTGTACCCGGTCAGGTCGAGGATGACGCCTCAATCCGCAGTGGCACTGATCTGGTGCGAACCAACCGTGCCCTGCTGGAAACGGTCCGCGCGGCCCATCCTGACGCTGTGATCCTCTATAAGCCACACCCTGATGTCGAAGCGGGGCTGCGTAGCGGAGCCATTGATGCCACGGGTTTGGCTGATGTGATCCTGCCTCAGTGCGATCCCATTGCACTTCTGGGGCAGGTGGATGAGGTCTGGACCATGACTTCCCTGCTGGGGTTTGAGGCGCTGCTGCGCGGCATCCCCGTCATCACATTGGGTGCGCCTTTCTACGCAGGCTGGGGGCTGACGGTGGATAAGGGGGATGTGCCCCCGCGCCGCCGTGCAGAGCCCTCAATCGAAGGGTTGGTGCATGCCGCCCTCATCGACTATCCGCGCTACCGTGACCCGCTGACCGGCCTGCCCTGCCCGGTTGAGGTGATCGTGCAACGGCTGGCCACTGGCACCGTGCCGCGCCCCGGTCCCGCCAATCGCATGCTGTCAAAACTGCAAGGTCTGTTCGCCACACAAGCGCATCTCTGGCGGCGGTCCTGAGCTGCAAACACTATCGCACTTCGCGGAAAACTTGGCTCACCCAACGCGGCCTGAAATCAGAAATTTCAACATGTTACCTGATGCTCTGTGTATCAGATTTTCAGCGAAACGCTTTAGCTCCGCGACCAGACCTGCACCACATCAGCGCCCACTGCACGGGTAGAGCGCAGCACAAAACGCGGGGCCTCACTTAGCCTTGCTACACCCATTGCGCCAATCCCCGGCAGCCCCTCTGCGCCGATCACCACGCCAGCAGTAAAACCGACCAGATCATCGACCAGATCCGCCTCCAGCAAAGAGGCCGCCAACGCCCCACCGCCTTCACAAAATACACGTGTCAATCCGTGGCTGCCCAATTGCTGCAGAACATCTGCCGGATCCAGCTGCGACCCTTTGGCCCTACACGCCAGCAAGGTGGCCCCCAGATCGCGCCATGTCTGCACCAGCATGCTGTCCGCATCTGTCCCATGGCACAGGATCAGCGGCACTTCATTGGCGCTGCGCGCCAGCTGTCCCATCAAGGGCAGATCAAGCCGACGGGACACCACAACGCGTGCCGGTTGATGGGCGATGCCCAGATCGCGCACTGTCAGGCTGGGATCATCCTTGCGGGCGGTGCCGCCGCCCACCATCACCGCATCATGACGGCTGCGCATGGCGTGCACCTCCCGGCGGGCTTGCGCACCGGTGATCCACTGGCTTTCGCCGGTGCCGGTGGCGATGCGCCCGTCAAAGGAGTTTGCCAGCTTCAATGTCAGGAAAGGACGGCCCAATTCAGTGCGGGCAAAGAACCCGGCGTGATCCCGCGCGGCCTGCTGCGCGCCTTCGCCCAGATCCACCTTGATGCCTGCGTCGCGCAGCATCGCGATGCCTTTGCCGTCAACCCGCGCGTCTCTGTCAGTGATGGCAACAACCACCCTTGCCACACCTGCCGCAATCAGCGCCTCGGCACAGGGCGGGGTTTTACCGTGATGTGAACAGGGTTCCAACGTGACATAGACCGTGGCACCGCGTGCCGCCTCACCGGCCTGCGCCAGTGCTTCGGTTTCGCCATGTGGCCTGCCGCCGTCCTTGGTCCAGCCGCGACCGACTATGCGCCCGTTTTTGACGATCACACAGCCGACCGCAGGATTGGGCCAGACGCGGCCCATCCCCCGACGCCCCAAACTCAGCGCCAATCCCATGAAACGGGTGTCGTTCTGGGCCGGTTTGCTCACTCTTCCGACGGTTGGTCTGGACGCAATTCCTGAACAAATTTGTCGAAATCATCCGCCGCCTGGAAGTTTTTGTAAACACTGGCAAAGCGCACATAGGCCACCGTGTCGATCCGCGCCAAGGCTTCCATTACGATCTCGCCGATCTGCTTGGACCCTATATCGGTTTCACCCATGCTTTCCAGTCGGCGCACGATGCCGCTGATCATCTGGTCGATCCGCTCCGGATCAATTGGGCGCTTCTGCATGGAGATACGGATAGAGCGTTCCAGCTTGTCGCGGTCGAAATCCTCGCGCTTGCCCGAGGTCTTGATCACCACCAGATCGCGCAGCTGCACCCGTTCATATGTGGTAAAACGTCCACCACAGGCCGGACAGAAACGCCTGCGCCGGATCGACACATGGTCCTCTGCCGGACGGCTGTCTTTTACCTGAGTATCAATGTTTCCACAAAACGGGCAGCGCATGGGCCGTCCCCCTTCTTTTCCTGTTACAACCGCACTTGTGGGACGTCTCTCCCGCTTCCCTACAGGTATAGGGGAGCCGCGAGGTTTTGGGTAGGGGAGAATTGCTGCGCAACATCTTGGGGGTCAGCTTGAGTCTTGTGGGCAACGCTGTTTGCCCCCGCACTGTCTAATCCGATGCGAAATGCGCCGCCACGCTGCGGGTATGGCGGGCATCACGGTGTTCAAACAGATAGATCCCCTGCCATTGCCCCAAACGCATCTGCCCCGCCGCCACCGGAATGGACAGGTTGATCGGCAGCATCGCCGCTTTGATATGGCCCGGCATATCGTCAGGGCCTTCATAGGTATGGGTCAGATACTGCATTGAAGGATCGGTGGTAGGCGGCACAAGCCGCTGAAAATAAGCCAGAAGATCGGCCTGCACCTCCGGGTCCGCATTTTCCTGTATCAACAGCGAGGCAGAGGTGTGGCGGACCATCAGCGTCAGCAACCCGTCGCCCTGCCCGCGCAGCCAATGGGCCACTTCGCGGGTAAACTCGTAAAGCCCCTGCCCCGATGTTGTGATTTGAAAGGTGGTTTGCATCCGGATCCCTATTTGGTTGATCGGGTAAATGCATCACGACAATAGCGCCGTGCAACCGCAGATTTACGCATCGCCCCGGCCTTGCGAACAGAAAGCGTCAAACCGCTGGGGGCCTGCGCCACATCTGTTGGCGCGGTGGTAAAGATCACACTTTTACGACCCGGCGCTGTCGCGCTGGGCCCCTCCGGTTTCTTGACATAGATGGGCGTGGTTTCGGGCCATCCCCGGCGGCGTTCGACATAGGTTGCGGCACCACACCAATATTCCGCCGCACCAAAGTTCGTCCCCTGAATCACCTCGAAATCGGTGTTGCCAAGCGGGGCAATGACAATCCGGTCCTCTTCCCCATCGGTATTCGCGCTCAGAGCATATGGGATCAGGGCCAGAAACAGCCCGACACCCGCCATCCTCATCGATTGCTCAACCGGGCATCCGCGCAGAACTGATGGGCATGATCCACCGACAGGGAGGCCCCCGCCTTGCGCGGCGATGCGCCCACAATGACAACCGGTGACGGGTTCAGCCCTGCGGGATCAAGGGTAAAGCGCACCGGCGCCCGCTGCCCCAACCCCGGCACGCGCCCTTCAGCGATGTACATCCGTGTATTTCCAGGCGCGCCCAAAACACGACGCGCATAATCCGCAGCGGCGCACCACATGCCCCGCGCACCATATCCACCTCCATTTGCGACCTCAAAACCTCCGGCGGTGCCCGTGACTTTTACATGGTTCTCAGCCCGAAACACCTCTGCGGCAAGCGGGGTGGAAAATCCGATTACAACCGACAGAACCAGCAGCTTGCGGATCATGCTCACGATCCCGACCGGCGCAGCAGGATGTCTTCCAATTCGATCTGATAGTCCTTGCAGAACTGATAGGCATGGCGCAGCGGCAGGCCCAGACCCGCCGTTCTGACACTGACTGAATAGGATTGCTTTGCCCCACCCGGCAATGCGTTCACGTCCGTGGTAAACACTGCCCCCTTGCGGCCCGGTGCCGTTACCGATGGCCCGCGTGCCGATTGCACATAGAGCCGTTGGTCGCCCGCTTGCCGCTGACCATTCAACACATAGTCAGCCGCCGCGCACCACATGCCGCGCGCGCCTTCGCCGCGGCTCTCGATCACTTCGAAAGAGGTGGCGCTGATCGGAACAACATTCAACCGGTTCACCGCCAGATAGGATTGCGCCACTGCCGAAACCGGCAGGGCCGCACAGATCAAAGAAAGGCATAGACGTCGCATAGGAAGGCTCCTTCAGGTTCGACACCTAACTTAGGGCATACTGACGAAAGGGCAAAGTCACGAGCCCGTGCGTGCCAAACGAAAAAGGGCCGCCCCAAAAGGCGACCCCCGATTTGTTAACCGTCATCCTGATCACTGATCAAGGAAGGACCGCAGCTTGCGCGACCGGCTGGGATGCTTGAGCTTGCGCAGCGCCTTGGCCTCGATCTGGCGAATACGTTCGCGCGTCACGCTGAATTGCTGGCCAACTTCTTCCAGCGTGTGATCGGTATTCATGCCGATGCCGAAACGCATCCGCAGAACACGTTCCTCGCGCGGTGTCAGGCTTGCCAGCACCCGTGTTGTGGTTTCCTTGAGGTTCTCCTGAATGGCACTGTCCAGCGGCAGCACAGCATTCTTGTCCTCGATGAAATCGCCAAGCTGGCTGTCTTCTTCGTCGCCAATCGGGGTCTCCAGTGAAATCGGCTCCTTGGCGATTTTCATCACCTTGCGGACCTTTTCCAAAGGCATTTGCAGCTTTTCGGCCAATTCTTCCGGCGTCGGCTCGCGGCCAATCTCGTGCAACATCTGGCGACCTGTGCGCACCAGCTTGTTGATGGTCTCGATCATATGCACCGGAATACGGATGGTGCGCGCCTGATCGGCAATCGAGCGGGTGATCGCCTGACGGATCCACCATGTGGCATAGGTGCTGAACTTATAACCGCGACGGTATTCAAACTTATCCACCGCCTTCATCAGGCCGATGTTACCTTCCTGAATAAGATCAAGGAATTGCAGACCGCGGTTAGTGTATTTCTTGGCGATCGAAATCACCAGACGCAGGTTGGCCTCGACCATTTCTTTCTTGGCCTGACGGGCCTCTTTCTCGCCCTTCTGAACCTGCTGCACGATGCGGCGGAATTCAGGGATATCCAGACCGACATATTGACCGACCTGCGCCATATCCGCGCGCAGTTCTTCAACCTTATCAGTGGATTTCTCAATGAACATCTGCCAGCCGCGACCGGGCTTTTCCGCCATCCGCTCCATCCAGTTCGGATCCAGCTCATACCCGCGATAGGCGTCAACAAATTCCTTGCGGTTGATGCGCGCCTGATCCGCCAGTTTCACCATGGCAGAGTCGATCTGCATGATCCGGCGGTTGATCCCGTATAGCTGGTCAATCAAGGCTTCGATACGGTTGTTGTGCAGGTGCAGGTCGTTGACCAGCAACACAATTTCCGCCCGCAGCTTCTGATATTTGTCTTCCTGCTTCTTGGTGAATGAATTGTCTTCATTCAATGTCGCGGAAATCCGGCTGTCCTGCATCTCGCTCAGCTTGACGTAATCATCGGCAATGATGTCCAGCGCTTCCAGAACCTGCGGTTTCAGCGCAGCTTCCATCGCGGCCAGCGACATATTGGCCTGTTCGTCATCATCATCGTCGTCATCATCTGTGGAGATCGGGTTGCCGTCCGCGTCAAGTTCCTGCTTTTGCTCTTCGCTCTTGGTGTCTGTCACGCCACCAACCGCAGGCACAACCGGCGTTGTTTCACCGTCTTCGCCCATCTGATCGCCAAAAGTCGCCTCAAGGTCGATCACATCGCGCAGCAGAATATCTTCGGACAAAAGTTCGTCGCGCCAGATCGTAATCGCCTGAAAGGTCAGCGGGCTTTCACACAGGCCCGCGATCATCGTATTGCGGCCCGCCTCGATGCGTTTGGCAATGGCGATTTCGCCTTCACGACTCAATAGCTCAACCGAACCCATCTCACGCAGATACATGCGTACCGGGTCATCAGTGCGGTCCAGCTTTTCCGTGGTGCCGGAGGACAGCGTGACTTCCTTGTTGCTGTCCGTGGTGGCAAGCTCGGTGCCACCTTTGGCTTCTTCTTCCTCGGCGTCCTCATCTTCGATGATGTTGATGCCCATTTCAGACAGCATCGACATCACGTCTTCGATTTGTTCGGATCCAACCTGATCAGGCGGCAGCACCGTATTCAGCTGACCATAGGTGATATAGCCCTTCTCGCGGGCCTCCGAGATCATCTTTTTTACTGCTGCCTGGCTCATGTCCAGGGAATGACCGTTATCGCCGTCTTCGCGCTTGGTGTCTTCGTTGGTGTCTTTCGCGGCCATGTAAGTCCCTCCAGCGCAAACGCGCGAATCAGTGTCCGGTGATTCGTTAATGCCGAATCATGCGGGTTTCAGCGTGATTCTTAAACCCGATATCCTGCTTTTTCCTAAAGTGCCTGCCAAAAGATCACTGTCTGCCCTTTTCAGCCTTCAGCTGCCGCCTTTGGATTTACTAAAAATGATCTTCTCGATCAGCGTATCCCACGCACTACGCTCGTCTTTATCGATATGCGCACCATTGTCGCCCACCAGATATTCCGCCGATTCCTGCTGCCCCGACCGGCTCGCCTCATTGGCGGCACGCGCGGCCTCTGACAGGCGCCATGTGACGCCTTCGTCCGCTACCCCATTCAGATCCTCAGCCGCTTCGGCAATCTCTGCGTTCAGTCCCCGCGCCGCTTCCAGTTTTGCCAGTTCCTCCGCCACCGTCAGCCGCGCCATCTCGGCATCGCCGGGATTACGGATACAGGGTGTGATGGCTACGTGGCGCTGGGACAGCAGGTTTTCAAGTGCCTCCTCCCCCAATGCGCCGGAAATCTTTTCGCGCAACACCTCAGGTGTGTCATGGGCATGGCGCAGCATCACATCCCGCAACCGGCGGTGCATGTCATCCGCGCAGGTCATCCCCTCCAAGCCGCTTTCGAACCTCTCGACAATCTGGGGGTTGGTGGCACATGCTGCCAAAATCACCGCCTCGCGCAAGTATTCGGTCATGCCGGCATCGGTGGCCGCAACCAGCATCGACGACTTTGCTGTATGGCTGGCCTTATAGGGCGGCTCCTTGCCCCATTTCCCGGTTTTACCCCGCGCCACCGCCGTGCGCCCGCCGGTTTGCGGGCGGAACAGCTTCCAGCGCAGGTCTTTGATTTCCTGTCCATAATGACTGCGGATCGACGGATCTTGTATCAATTTGATCTTTTCGCGCAGCGCCTTGTCCAGCGCCGCCTTGCGTTCGGGACTGTCAAACACCTTGCCTTCGGTCTCGCGCTGCCACAGCAATTGCACCATCGGCACCGCCCCGTCGATCAGCTTTTGAAATGCCCCTTTGCCAGCAGATTTCAACAGATCATCCGGGTCCTGCCCTTCCGGCATCATCGCAAACCGCAGGGATTTGCCCGCCTCGATCAAGGGCAGCGCCAGATCAATCAGCCGCAACGCCGCGCGTTGCCCTGCCGTGTCGCCATCCAGCGTAATGATCGGTTCAGGATCAATCCGCCACAGCATCGCCAGCTGGTTTTCCGTGATCGCCGTACCCAAGGGGGCGACCGCCGCCTCAAACCCTGCCTGTTGCAGCGCAATCACGTCCATATACCCTTCGGCCACCAGCAAGGGCTGCCCCTTGCCCGCCGCCGTGCGCGCCTCTTTCACATTGTAAAGGCTGCGCCCCTTGTCGAACAATTCCGTCTCTGGGGAATTCAGATATTTCGCGTTGTCATTGGGGTCCATCGCACGCCCACCAAAGGCAATCGCCCGCCCCCGCGCATCCCGGATCGGAAACATGATCCGCCCGCGAAACGTGTCATAGGGTTTGCCGCCCTTGGTCGAGGGTTTGGCCAGCCCGGCACCAAGGATCAGCTTGTCGTCAATATCCTTGCCCTTCAGCGCATCCCACAGCCCCTGCCATGTGTCCGGCGCAAACCCGATTTCCCAGCGTTCCAGCGCCGCATCATTCAACCCGCGCTTGTCCAGATAGGCCCGCGCCTCGGCCCCGGCATTGGTCTTGAGCTGCAAACGGAACCAGCGCACCGCCAGCTCCATCACATCGGCCAGCTCTGTGCGTTTATCCGCCTTTTCCTGCGCCCTTGGGTCCTGTTTCGGCACCGGCATCCCGGCCTCACGTGCAAGAATCTCCACGGCTTCCATAAACCCGACATTCTCTGTCTCGCGGACAAAGGAAATCGCATCACCCTTGGCGTGACAGCCAAAGCAGTAATAGAATCCCTTGCGGTCATCGACATGGAAACTGGCGGATTTTTCCTGATGAAACGGGCATGGTGCCCACATGTCGCCCTTGCCCTGATTGGACTTGCGAGGATCCCACACAACTTTGCGCCCGACAACCTGCGACAGGCTCGATCTTGTACGTAACTCGTCTAAAAATCCGGGTGGAAGGCTCATGCGTCTTTATATCGGACGGCTAAGGGCGAAGTCCATATGGCGTGCCGCTTATTGCTGCAAACACAGCTCCGTCCAGGCATCTGCAAGGTTCTGTTGCCGGATGTCACGCATCTTCATCTCATAGACCCATGGTGTCAGCAGCGGGATGGCGGTGTTGAAATTCTCTGGCCAAGTGGCGTTTTCCAGCACATGTGCCTGCACCTTGCGTTCCTTGACCCGGTCCAGCCGCGCCTGCTGGATCGCAGCCACGACACTTGCCTGATGGCCGCAGCTTTCAACCTTGGCGGCGTCCTGTGCCCAAAGGGGCAGCGCCAGCGATGATGCAGCAACAGCTGCCAGTACCAATACACGTGTCATTTCTTGAAACCATCCCGTCAGATTCGATTTAACCAAAGGTTAACCGCGTGACGCCACCGCCGCCATAGCCTGTTTCAGATCATGCAATAAGGTGCCGGCCATCGAGCGGAACACCATAATCTGAAAGCTTTCCGGCCCGGTGCGGGTGATCGAGGCATTCATATGCCCCAGCTGACTGCGCGCCGTATGGCCCCGTTTGAACGTGCCTGCCCGCAGGTCCAGCGGCACCAGCCGTGCCAACACATCCACCGCGCCCGCACCGCTGATGTTCACCACCGCCCAGGCATCGGATTGATCCACCACAGCAGCATGATCAGCCAGCGCCGCATCCGGGGCAGCGCCGATCAACATCACCTCGTCGCGCCCGAACCAAAGACAGCGCAGACCGCCCTTGCCCGTGCTGCGCCCCGCCGCCGGCAATTTTACCCCATGCGCCCGTTCCAGCGCAGCCGACAATCCCGATGTGTCGCCAAAGGCAGACAAAGAGGCCATCGGCGCAAACCCCGCTTCCTCAACCGTGACAGCGCCCAAACTCAACGGCACCAGCCCCGCACAGGCGCTTCGTTCCTTTAATTCAACCACGCACCCTCTCCCCTGCTTCATCCACAAACACCGGATTACAAATCTCCACCTCGGTTTCGATACCGCGCATATGATCCACCATGCGCACCACCTCGCCCAGCCTCTCTGGCCCGCGCCGCAGGAACGCCAGACCAATCATCCGCCCGCAGTCCGGCGAATACCCGACAGAGGACACATGCCCCTGATGGTTCACCCGGATCGCATCCGCGGCGCGATCAAACAGAAACGCACCGCCGCTCAGCTTGCCCTCCGCCTCAACAGGTTTCACCCCGACCAACTGTGGCCGGTCCTCATCCACCAGCCCCTCCCGCGCCGCCATCACCTTGCCAACACAGTCTTTCTTGGCAGAAATCATCCGCCCCATGCCAATATCAAAAGCCGTTGCGCGCCCCTCAATCTCCGCATGGGTGATGAACCCTTTTTCGATCCGCAGCACGTTCAGCGCTTCCATGCCGTAAGGCCCACCGCCCAGTGCCTCTGCCCGCGCTGTCAGCACATCAAACAGGCTGGCTCCGAAGCGCGAAGGCACCGCCAATTCATAAGCATGCTCACCCGAGAAAGAGATCCGAAACAACCGTCCCTGAACCCCGCCAACACTGACACCACCACAAGCCATAAACGGCCAGCTCTCGCCATCAATCGGCACATCCAGCAGCCCGTTCAACAGCTCCCGCGCCTTGGGGCCAGCAATCGCAAACTGCGCCCATTGTTCGGTGACAGAGGTAAAAGCGACCTGCCATTCAGGATGCAGACATTGGGTTACAAACTCCAGATGACGCATGACATTGCCTGCCGCCGCCGTTGTGGTGGTCATGACAAAATGCTGCTCACCCAGTCGCGCACAGGTGCCGTCATCCATGACATGCCCATCCTCGCGCAGCATCAGCCCATAGCGCACCCGCCCGACCTTCAGCGTCGAAAACATATTGGTATAGACAAAATCCAGCAGCTGCGCCGCATCTGGCCCCTGAATGTCGATCTTGCCCAGCGTCGAGACATCACAGACACCAACCGCGCGGCGCACATACCCGACCTCACGATCACAGCTTTCACGCCATGTCGCTTCTCCGGCCTTCGGGAAATAGCTTGGCCTGTACCACAGCCCCGCCTCAATCATCGGTGCCCCCCGTTCCACCGACGCCTGATGCGAGGTGGTCCAGCGTTCCGGCGCAAACCCATGCCCCTGACTGCCCGCTCCCATCGCCGCGATGCTGACCGGCGTGTAGGGTGGTCGGAACGTGGTCGTCCCTGTCTCCGCTATCCCGCGCCCTGTGGCATCCGCCAGAATGGCCAAGGCGGCCACGTTCGAATTCTTCCCCTGATCCGTTGCCATGCCCTGCGTGGTATAGCGTTTCATATGCTCGACAGATTTGAAATTCTCCACAGCCGCCTGTTTGACGTCCTTCACGGACACATCGTTCTGGAAATCCAGCCAGGCCCGCCCTTTGCCCGCCACAGCCCACAGCGGTGCCATACGGTACGCCGCATCCTCTGCCACCGGCAGATCCACATCCGCCGCCTTCCGACCCAGCGCCTTCACCGCCGCTGCGCCCGCCGCAACACCGTCTTTCAGACAGGCCAATGTGGAGAACACCCCGTTACAGGCCCCCGCCACAGTCATATTCTCCAAAGCCCCTTCGCTCGGCACAAAGGCCTGAAGATCCTCGCGCCAGCTTGGCCGCCCACCGGTATGACAGGTCAGGTTCACCGTTGGGTTCCAGCCCCCCGACATGGCCAGACAATCCACTTGCAAGGTCTCCTTTTCACCCGAGGCCAGCCGCAGCGTGATGCTCTCCAGCGCCTTGCGCCCGCCGGAATTACACACCTGCGCGCCTTTGAAGATGGCAAATCCGGCCCCTTCAACAACCGCATCCGCGCGGCTGTCGATCAGCGCCACCACATGTACACCGGCCTTGACCAGATCCCGCGCCGTGCGGTGCGCATCATCATTGTTGCCAAACACCGCAACCCGTTTGCCGGGACTTACCCCCCAACGGTTCAGATAGGCCCGCACCGCCCCGGCCATCATGATCCCGGGCCGGTCATTGTTCTGAAACGCCACAGGCCGCTCGATTGCCCCGGCTGCCAGCACCGACTGTTTCGCCGCAATCCGCCAGAAACACTCCAGCGGTGCGCCACCTGTCCGCTGCCCGGTATGCTGGTTCACCCGCTCAAGCGCCCCATACATGCCGCCGTCATAAACGCCGGTCACGGTGGTACGCGACATCAACCGCACATTCTCCATGTCCGCCAGTTCCGCCACGACCTCCGCAGCCCAAACCGCGCCGGCCTGATGTCCCACGGCGTCACTTTCCGCGTTCAACCGCCCGCCCATCACGCTGTCTTCATCCGCCAGAATCACATCCAGACCGCTGCGCCCCGCGGTCAGCGCCGCCATCAACCCCGCAGGCCCCGCACCAATCACCAGCAGATCACAAAAGGCAAAGGCCTTCTCATAGGTGTCCGTATTGCTCTGCCCGCTCAAGGCACCCAAACCCGCCGCCTTGCGGATCACCGGCTCGTAAATCGCTTCCCAGAACTTCCGGGGCCACATGAAGGTTTTGTAATAAAACCCGGCCCCCAGAAACGGGGCCGCCAGATCATTCACCGCCATCACGTCAAAATCCAGCGACGGCCAGGCATTCTGGCTCTTCGCCACCATCCCTTCAAAAACCTCCACCTGTGTGGCACGCAAATTCGGCTCCGCCTCAGCGCCCTGCCCCAGCGTGATCAGCGCATTCGGCTCTTCGCTGCCCGCCGTCAGCACCCCGCGCGGACGGTGGTATTTGAACGACCGCCCCATCAAACTCACACCATTCGCCAAAAGGGCCGAGGCAAGACTATCCCCCGCAAAACCGTCATACCCCACACCATCAAAGGTAAACCGCACCGGCTGACCGCGATCCACAATGCCCTTGCCCGCAACCCTCATGATGCTTCTCCCATGGTCCGCTTCACATCCGCCGCCAGTTTCACATCCGAAATCTCATGGCTGCGCGTGTCGCGTTTCACCACCAGCCAGGCACCGCACCCCGCTTCATGATGCCATAATTCCTCGGTCACCCCCGCCGGGTTCTCGCGCAGATGCAAATAGTGATCCCATGCCTCTGCCGAGGCCTCTACCTCAGGGCGTGCCAACATCACTGCCGCACCTTGATAATAAAACTCACGTCGGTCCCGATCTCCACATAACGGACATTCAATTCTCACGTGATCCCTCCCAACAAAGCACCCACTTGCCCCTCTTTTTGGCCTTATATACTGTCCGCACTCTCATCCCGCGCTAGTGCAGGTTATGCTGCGATCCGGTCGCCTCTTCATCCATCAAACCGACCCCGGTGCGGAACCGGTCCAATCTGTATTTTGCCGCCGCTTCATGGCGATTGCCCGTAGCCATCAAATGCGCAAAAACATCCCCCGATCCCGGCACCGCCTTGAAGCCGCCGTAACACCAGCCGCAATTGATAAACAAACCTTCGGTCTCGGTCTTGTCGATGATGGGCGATCCATCCGGCGTCATATCCATGATACCGCCCCAAGAACGCAGCACCTTGGCCTTGCCGATCATCGGCATCAGGGTCATCCCTGCCTCCATCACATGCTCCATCATCGGCATATTGCCACGCTGCGCATAAGAGGCATAAAAATCTAGATCACCGCCAAAGACCAATCCGCCCTTATCCGACTGGCTGATGTAGAAATGCCCCATGCCAAAGCTGACAACATGGTCGATCACCGGCTTGATCCCTTCGGTGACAAAGGCCTGCAACACATGGCTTTCAATCGGCAAGCGCATCCCGGCCATTGCCGCCACCTGCCCCGACCGCCCAGCGACGACCACCCCTACCTTTTTCGCGCGGATCGGCCCACGGGTGGTCTGCACGCCTTTCACAACACCGTTCTCGATGTCGATCCCCGTCACCTCACACTGCTGGATCAGATCCACGCCACGCTGATCGGCCCCGCGCGCAAACCCCCAGGCCACCGCATCATGGCGCGCCGTGCCACCTCGCCGGTGCAGCAAACCGCCGTAAATCGGAAAACGGATATTGTCGAAATCCAGATAGGGCAGCATATGGCGCACCGCCTCTGTGCTCAGCAATTCCGCATCATCACCCTGTGACACCATCATATTGCCGCGCCGCGCAAAGGCGTCGCGCTGACCGTCGGAATGACAAAGGTTGATAATTCCGCGCTGCGACATCATCGCATTGTAGTTTAGATCCTGCTCCAGCCCTTCCCACAGCTTCAGCGAATGGGAATAAAACTGCGAATTGCCCTCAAGCCCGTAGTTCGCCCGCACAATCGTGGTGTTGCGCCCGACGTTGCCGCCGCCAAGATAGCCTTTTTCCAGCACCGCGATATTGGTCATGCCGTGGTTCTTGGCCAGATAATATGCGGTGCTTAACCCATGTCCGCCACCGCCGATGATCACCGCATCATATTCGGCCTTGGGTTCAGGATCACGCCAATGGGGCGTCCAGCTCTTGTTGCCGCTCAACCCCTCGCGCAGCACGCGCAACCCTGAAAACCGCATGATGAAAACCTCTCTAGCCCTACCGCCATAAAGGCAGCACCCGCCCGAGGGTACAACGGCTTTTTACACCAGCTGGTCCATCAGCGACATTAAACCGCCGCAGCAGCACCTATTGCCTTCATCGCAGCAATATAGGGCCCCGGCCCATGGCTGATCCGTGCAACACCCGCTTTGGCCAGCTTTTCAATCGGCAGGGCATCGCCCATCCGCATCACATTGACCGGCAGCTCCTGCGCGCCGCAAAACTGCGCGATCAGATCCGCATCCGCCAGACCGGGCACGAATATCCCATCTGCCCCGGCCTCGGCATAGGCCTTGGCGCGCGCAACCGCCTGCACCATCAGATCCGCCGCTGGCGCGGTATCGCCGCAGAAAAACACATCCGTGCGCGCATTGATGAAAAATGCGGGCCCCAGCGCCGCCCTGATCGCCGCAATCCGCGCGGCCTGATCGCGCACAGGGTGCAGCCCCTCGCCACCGACAACGCGGTCCTCGAAGTTCATACCAACCGCCCCGGCCTCGCGCAGCAACACCGCATTCACCGCCACCTCTGTCGGGGTCAGCGCATACCCGCCTTCAAAATCCACCGTGACTGGCACCTCCACAGCCCCCGCCACCTGCCCCGCCACCCGTAAGGCATCCGCCATCGGCAGCGCCTCACCATCCGCAAACCCCTGTGCGGCGGCCACGGCCCAGCTGCCCGTTGCCACCGCACTGGCCCCTGCATCCGCCACTGCCTTGGCCGATCCCGCATCCCAAATATTGTGCAAAACCAGCGGGTCCCCCTTCGCATGCAAGCCCCGGAACGCCGCCGCTTTTTCTGAAAATTCCATCATCTTCCTCCTGTTCCCTGCGCAAATCCGCGCTCCATTTCGATCAACGCCTGTTTGCGCCACAAACCACCACCATATCCGGTCAGCGCCCCATCCGCGCCAATCACGCGATGACAGGGAATCACAATTGCAATCGGGTTCGCCCCATTGGCCCGCGCCACCGCCCGTGTCGCCTCGGGACGGCCCATAGCTTTGGCCACCTCCCCGTAAGAGCGGGTTTGCCCCGCCGGTATCTCGCGCAAGGCCCGCCAGACCTCTTGGGTGAATGCTGTGCCCAGAGGCGCCAGCCGAGTCTGGAAATCGGCAGATTGCCCCGCCATAAACGCCGCCATCTCGGCCTCTATCTGGTCTGTCGGGGCAAAGCGGCCAAAGCCCAGCGACCCTTTGGCAAAACCATACAGCCGTTTCAATTCCGCCGGCAGCGCCTTGCGTTCGGCAAATTCCAGCAAATGCAGCGCATGTTTATCGCTGACCGCAATCATCGGCCCCAGCTTGGTCTCGATCCAATCGGCCCGCAATGTGGCATCCGACACAAACTTCGACGGGGCCAGCCCCAGCCATTTGCCAAAGGCACGGCGAAAGGCGGCGGGGCTGTCATAAGACGCCTCGATCTGTGCATCGATAACCCGCCCGCCTTCCGGCAAAACGGCCGCCCCCGTGCGCAGCCGCGTCAGCCGCGCCATCTCAAGGAAGGTCATGCCGAAATGGCGTTTGAAGGCGCGCCGCACCGTTGACGGGTCCAACCCCATGGCAATCACATCATTTTCCTGCCAGCGCCGTGCCGGATCCTCGCGCAATGCCGTCAACAAGGCCGCTATGGCCGGTTCGCCCTCTGCTGCCGGTGCCATCGGGTGGCAGCGTTTGCAGGGGCGAAACCCCGCTTCGATACAGGCCCCCATCGTGTCAAAGAACACACAGTTCTCGCGTTTGGGTTTACGCGCGGGACAGGTCAGGCGACAAAATACACCGGTAGAGGTCACGCCGACATAGGCCCGCCCGTCAAACCGCGCATCCCGCGCCAGCAAGGCCGCATAGAGCGCCGCATCATCTGGAAGATCAAACATCATGACACAGGCATAGCGCGCCGCGCACAGCCTGTCCGCCCATGATCGGGCGTCTATTCAAGAAAGTGAAAATTCATCAGATGTTTCAGGCCCGAGCACACCGTGCCAACAGCCCTGTCAGTCTGGAAAGGGCGGCACCCGCCCTTTCCTTTTATCTCGCCGGTATCACAAACCTTTGGCGCGATAGCTTGCCGCCACTTTGTCAATCGACACCAGATAGGCCGCCGTGCGCAGGTCCTTTACATCGTCGCGCCCGTGCCAGACATCCGCCATCGACTGATAGGCCGTCGACATTGTGTCATCCAAACCGGAACGCACCAGCTCCAGCTCGCCCGCGCCGCGCAGATACTTCTCTTTGAAGTTCGGGCTCAGCTCCCAGCCGATGCCGCTGTCTGCCGACAACCGCTCCAGCTCGTCCACCACCAGCTGGTGACGCGATTCCTCCTGACGGCGCTGCATCCGGCCAAAGCGGATATGGCTCAGGTTCTTGACCCACTCAAAGTAGGACACCGTCACACCACCCGCGTTGGCATACATATCCGGGATAATGACACAGCCCTTGTCGCGCAGGATCTCATCCGCGCCCGCTGTCACCGGTCCGTTAGCGGCCTCGATAATCAGTGGTGCCTTGATGCGTTCCGCATTGCTCAGGTTGATCACCCCTTCAAGCGCCGCCGGGATCAGGATGTCACAGTCCAGCTCCAGCAGCTTCGCGCCATTCTCCTCCATCTTGCTGTCTGGATAGCCGGTAATCGTGCCATGTTTGCCGATCCAATCATAAACCGCCTGCACATCCAGCCCGTTTTCATCATGCAAGGCACCGTCGCGCTCAATGATCGCGGTGATCTTGCAACCGTCTTCCTCGCTCAGGAACTTGGCCGCGTGATAGCCCACGTTGCCCAGCCCCTGCACGACAACCCGCTTGTCCTTCAGCTTGCCAGTCAGCCCGGCCTTTTCCATACCCTGTTTGTCGCGGAAAAATGCGTGCAGCGCATATTGCACGCCGCGCCCGGTCGCTTCGGTGCGGCCCTGAATGCCGCCCGCATTGGTCGGTTTCCCGGTCACACAGGCCACGCCGTTGATGTCGGTGGTGTTCATGCGTTTGTACTGATCCGCAATCCAGGCCATTTCGCGCTCGCCGGTGCCCATATCGGGGGCGGGCACGTTCTGGGCCGGGTTGATCATATCGCGCTTGATCAACTCATAGGCAAAGCGGCGGGTGATCAATTCAAGCTCATGCTCGTCATATTCACGCGGATCAATACATAGCCCGCCTTTGGACCCACCAAAGGGGGCCTCTACCAGTGAACATTTATAGGTCATCAAAGCGGCCAGCGCTTCAACCTCATCCTGATTCACCCCAAGCGAATAACGGATACCGCCTTTGACCGGCTCCATATGTTCGGAATGGACCGAACGGTAACCGGTGAATGTCTGGATCTTGCCGCGCAGACGCACACCAAAACGCACAGTGTAGGTGGCGTTGCAAACGCGGATTTTCTCTTCCAGCCCCGGTGGCAGATCCATCAATGCAACGGCGCGGTTAAACATGATATCCACGCTTTCGCGAAAACTCGGTTCGTTTGATGACTGCATCGGTCTCTCCTGTCCATGTTCGAGGGCAGCGGTCTGGGTGCCTCATCGCTGTCGCGACTCAGCAACCTGTTGGATGCCCCGCCGTTACCCTAACCCCCGAGTTTGCAAGGTGCGACTTTATTCATCGTTAACATGCCATCTCTTGTGCAGGGCAAGAATCAGGCGACAAAGCGAGGACTGTCCACAAGCCGGAAACAGCCCCCATGATTCCAGCCTCACAGTTGATTAAAAACCACATAAAATGCCCGTATTTGCCTATAATTCGCCCCATTTCCGCCACGTTGGCACGTCACAACAGTCGCAAGGAAAAGTCCGCCCGCTTGTCTGGGACGCCCTGAAGGGGTTTGGCTGGAAAGGTTAACTACGATGACACAACTACTGCGTAAAAAACGCGCTGATCTAAGTGATCTGGCGACATTCTATCGCAATTTTGCAAAGGACGAGGACGGGGTTGTCACCATCTTTGCCTGTTTCATGGTTTTCATGATGATCATGGTTGGTGGCATCGGCGTGGACATGATGCGCCACGAAATGGAACGGACCCGCATTCAAGCGGTGGCCGACCGTGCTGTTCTTGCTGCCGCCGATCTGGACCAGCGACTGCAACCCGAAGCGGTTGTGCGGGATTACTTTGCCAAATCTGGCATGGCCGACTTCGTTTCCGAAGTGACTGTGGATCAGGGGCTGAACTACCGTACGGTAACAGTTGATGCCACAGCCAATGTCGACACGCAATTCATGGACTTCCTTGGTGTTGACTCATTGTCAGTGCCAAGTGTTTCGACTGCCGAAGAAAAGGTAAACAAGGTCGAGATCTCGATGGTACTCGATATCTCCGGTTCCATGCGCCACAACAACAAGATGTCAAACCTGCATGACGCCGCAGGGTCCTTTCTGGATGCCGTCCTGAAAGAGGAAACCAGAGATCTGATTTCTGTCTCCGTTGTGCCCTACACCGCACAGGTGAACGCTGGCAAAGATATCTTTGATCTGATGGATGTCGACCAGACCCATGATTATTCCCACTGCATCGATTTCACCGATGCTGATTTCGGCTACCCTGCCATCTACGCCGGCCATGTTCAGGGCAGTGAACCCTATGAACACATGCAGCATTTTGATGCAGGCTATAGCTGGAATGGCAGCCGGTCAGAGAATGCAATCACCAACCCAGGCTGCCCGAAACAGCCCTATGAGGCAATCACTGCCTTCTCACAGGACAAAGAAGCCCTGAAAGCCCAGATCAACCAGTTCCGTCCGCGGGCGAACACGGCCATCCATCTGGGCATGAAATGGGGTGTTGGCATGCTTGATCCGGCATGGCAGGCATTTAATTCGGCGCTGCCGGAAGTTGACGAAGCCTTCCGCGACCGGCCTGCCGCCTATCCCGATCCAGATGCCCCCGGCACAAACGAAACATTGAAAACCATCATCCTGATGACCGATGGTGAAAACGTTTCGACCCAGCGCATCGTCAAGGACTATGTCTATGCCCGCGAAAGCCACTGGCTGCACTGGAGCAAATACCCGCTGAACTATTACCTGAACCGGCATGTCCGCTCTCGTGACCACTGGCGCTGGAAGTACACCAAATACACGCCAAGTTTTGCCGACAGCCTGCTCAGCGACATCTGCGACGCGGCCAAGGAAAACAATATCGTAATCTGGTCTATCGGGTTCGAAGTGACAGACCATGGTGCCAACGTGATGCGTGATTGCGCCTCCTCACCCAGCCATTTCTTCCGGGTGGAAGGTATCGAGATCACAGAAGCGTTTGACTCCATCGCCCGCCAGATCAACCAGTTGAGGCTCACACAATGATACAGCCCGTACATAAGTTTCTGCGACGGTTCCGCCGTGATGAAGACGGCGCCGCCCTTCTGATCGAATTCGCAATCTTCGTTCCCCTGCTGTTCAGTGTCTTCCTGATGGCGATCGAAATGGGCATCTACTCCATGCGGCAGATGTATCTTGATCGCGGGCTCGACATTGCGGTGCGTTACGTCCGCCTGAACACCAACCGGACGTTTACGCATAACGAGATCAAACAGTTGATCTGTGACAATTCAGGGTGGCTTGAAAACTGCGACGAGACACTGCGCCTTGAGATGACAACTGTGGACCCACGCGCCTTCACCCGCTTTGACCCGGAAGTCGACTGTGTTGACACCTCTCAGCCAGCAAAGCCCGTGCGCGGTTTCACCCTTGGCGAGGCCAACCAGATGATGATGCTGCGCGCCTGCGTCAGGTTTAATCCGGTCTATCCGACCACCGGTCTGGGCCGTGAATTTGAAAAAGACGGGACTGGACGGGCCAAAATGGTCTCGATCGCCGCCTTTGTACAGGAGCCGTAAAGATGTGGATTGCACGTGTAAAAACCCGGCTGCGCGGCTTTCTGCGCAATGATGACGGCACCATTGCGGTTGAAGCAATGATCATCTTGCCGGTGATGTTCTGGACCTTCCTGTCGGTGTTTTCGATCTTCCACGCCTTCAGAACCTATAGCATCAACCACAAGGCCGCCTTTTCAATCGGTGACTCCATCTCGCGTGAGACGGCACCGCTGGATCAAGCCTATTTGGATGGGTCGTTGCAGCTGTTTAACTATATGTCCAACAGCCGAAGCCATTCCGCACTGCGGGTGACCTCGCTTTACTTTGACGCGGACAATGCCCGCTTCTATCGGGACTGGTCAAAATCCAGCGGTGGCAAGCCGGAACTCAGCAATGGCGACGTCAGAGACTGGGTCAACAGGCTGCCGACGATCCCCGACAATGAACGCATCATGCTCGTCGAAACCTGGAGCACCTATGAGCCGCCCTTCAAAACAGGGCTGGAACAACGCGAGATCACCAACTTTGTCTTCACCCGCCCGCGCTTTGCCCCACGGGTCTGCTGGCTCGAATGTAACTAAGTCCCGGTGAACAACGGCACGTTCACGTAACCAGTATTTGTTTACCCCAAACGCACGCGGTCCGCCCTATTGGTGCGGGCCGCGTGTTGCCATCATAGCGGATAAGACTTCGGACATGAATTTGGTCTGACTGCCCGGTGTCATCCCGCCAATCCCGATGCGCCGCCCTGTGCGCCACCACAGACCGGGCCGCCAGGCACGTGGTGCATCTTGCGATGCACCTGCGGTCTTGAGCAGGAAACCGTTCGAGGGTTTGAAGGCAAAAACGCCGCGGTCCATGGTTTGAATATCGGCCACGCGCGCGATCACCGTGCCATCACCATCGCGCAATTCCGTCGGGGTCAGCTCGATCCAGCTGGCGGTCGACCTGCGCATCCTGTCGGTAAGCCACAGAGCCCCCGCACCCAGCGCGATCAAGAACACCTGCCAACCCAGCGACGGGGGCCGGACAAAAGCGATGTAAATCAACAATACGCCCAGCAATCCAAGGGACGTTAGCCCCAGAATGCGCCGCCCTGTTGAGGCCCGCGCCACGGCAAGAACTTCGTTTTCGTCTTTGAATTCCACTTTTACAGCTCCGCGTTGACCACAGGCTCCCTACCCCGCGCCGCAGCCATGGGCAAGCGAACCCGCGCTCACGGGCGTTTAGGCCCTTTGCGCTTGGGGCGTTTCAGCATCTCGTCCAACCTTTCCGCCACCTCTTGACGCTCCTGCAACGAGAGGGTGCCGACCCGTCGCAACCACGCGGCCTGCACCTCACCGGAAAACTGTTCCGCCGCCGCTGTCTGCGCCGCCAGCAATTGCTCTAGCTTTGCCGCGTCAAACTGTTCGGCGCGCAGAACCGCGATCAACTCCTGATGCAGGGCACGCCGCTCCGCACGGCTTGGCAAATCCCTTTCCCCGTCCTTCAGATCATCACGCAGCGCCCGCCTGTCTTCCTGCGACAAGGACCGCACAAAAGACACGCCGGAAGAATGCCCCGCCTCCGATTTGGGGTGCCAGCCACGTTTACCCCCGGCATGACGCAGGGCCGCACCGGCGAAAATTCCCACAAAAACAAGGTTCAACGCCAAGGATATCCCAAAAGCCCATTTTAGAACACGCCCCCTTGTGCGCCGTGGCTGTGGTGTCTGTGTCATCCTAGCTTTCCTCAATATCCCAACCGAATGCGGTCAACGTACTCACATTGATATCCGCCTCCAACGTGTTCTCTATCCCCAGAACCGTGCCCGCCAGATCGGGCAAACCTGTGGGCGGTGCCACGCCCAGCCAAAACCCCAGACAGCTTGCCGTGATCAAACCGCCCATACCCGGCAAACCGCCCAAGGCGCTGAACACCGCCTGCCAGCCCCGACGCGGGGGGGCGGGCTGCATGGTTTCAGCGTCAGACAGCACCCGTGCCAGCAACCCGTCAGGCATCTGCGGCGCTGTGGCGCGGGCCTGTTGAAACAAGGCCTCAAGCTCCGTGTCGTTCACATTCTCATCCATCATTCTCATACCCCAAGGCATCCCGTTGTCCGGCCAAGGCCTGCGTCAGCGCTCGCTTCCCCCGCGCGGTCAGGCTTTCCACCGCTTCGATCCCGGTCTCCAGAATCACTGCAATCTCTGGGTTGGCCAACCCATCAATGTGGCGCAAGACCACCGCCTGTCTCTGCCGGTCCGGCAAACAATCCAACGCCTTTTGCAAGGCATCCGCGCGGGCCGCATCCTGCATCCGTTGTTCCACACTGGCCGCCGTATCAGCAGGTTCATCAATATCATCCAACCCGGTGCTGCGCCGCTTGCGCAGGCGGTCAGTACAGAGATTGGCCACCACACGGTAGAGCCATGTGCTGACCTTGGCCTCACCACTGCGCCAATCCGGCGCAATCTTCCACAGACGCAACAAGGCATCTTGTGTGACATCCTCTGCCTCGGCCGTATCCCCCAGGACGCGCAGCGCATGCGCGTAAAGTCGCGGCGTCAGCGCCGTCGCCAACATCCTTGCCGCTGCACCATCCCCTGCTGCATAGCGCTGCAACAAGGCCGCCTCGGCATCATCACCCGGCGCAGTCTGAGGAGAGTTGGACATATCCATCATCGCTAAGCGTCTCGGGGGCGCAAATCAAGCGCCCCCGGTCCATACCTCAGTCAGCTTTGCGCGCGTGATCTTTACCGTGGTGCCCCCGGCCCAGATGCTTGCGGGCCTTGTCAAATTCCTCCGCACTCAGGCTGCCATCATCATTGGCATCCAGCTTGGCGAACATCTTGGCCGGATCGCGCCGCGCGTTCATCTCCTCATAGGACAGCTTGCCATCGCCATTGGCATCGACGCGCTTCATCATCTTGGCCGCCCGTTTGCCGTGACGCCCTTCCGAGGCGGCTTCCAGCTCTGCCGCATCCAGCTTGCCATCCTTGTTGGTGTCATGGCGTTCCAACATCTTGGCGGCACGCTTGCTGCCACGATCGACACGCTGCGCCTGCATTTCCTCAGCAGTCAGAAACCCGTCACTATCCGTATCCGCCGCCGCAAAACGGGCCTGCGCATGTGCGTTCAACTCTTCAGGTGTGACCGCGCCATTGCCATCTGCGTCGATCTGCTCGAACATCGCTTTGGTGTCCTTGTCACCGCTCTTGGCCTGTGCAGTACCGCCAACGGCAATAAGTCCCGCCAGCAAGGCAATCTTGATATATGTCGCATTGATCATTGGGTTACTCCATTTGTGATCTTGGGGCCCATTGTTTCGGGTCCAGTGATCATCAAACGGGCGGTTCGCTGAATTCCGTCGCAGATATTTCACATTTTTTGTAGAAACTTGCGACATCGCGCCGCAATTTCCGCCTGTGCCCTTTATTTCCCGCCGAATGAGGCGCAAATGAAAGACATCAAAAGGAATACCTATGACCGAGCACGCACATCTCGCAGACACCCCTGCCGACTTTTCTGCGCCCAGCACCGAACGTCCCCGTTGGCAGGCGATGCTGCGCGGCTGGCGTGGGAAATGCCCCAACTGCGGCTCCGGTCCGTTGCTTAACGGATATCTCAAGGTCAATCACGACTGCGCCGTGTGCCGTCAGGAATTCCACCACCACCGCGCGGATGACGGGCCGGCTTATCTGACCATCCTGATCGTCGGCCATCTGTTGGCACCGCTGTTGCATATCGTCTTTGTCACCTGGCGCCCCGAGCCACTGACCCTGTTCAGCATTTTTGCGGTTGGCTGCGTCGGCTTGTCCCTCTACCTTCTGCCCAGACTGAAAGGCGCAATGATCGGATTTCAGTGGGCCAAGGGCATGGGCGGTTTCGGGGACGATACCTGACATCCCTTGTAAAGGGATAAAGGCATGAGCATCGACAAAAGCCAGATACGCAATGCAGCCACGGTGATCGTGTTGCGCGACAGATTTGACGCACCACGCATCCTGATGGGGCAGCGCGGGGCCAAGGCTGTGTTTATGCCCAATAAATTCGTTTTCCCCGGCGGTGCCGTAGATGCAGGTGACGCTGATATTCCGCTGGCCAGCCCGCTGCCCGATCTCTGCGCCACGCGCCTGTGTGAAGATGCGGATGCGACATTGGCCCATGCCATCGCCGTCGCCGCCATACGCGAGCTTTGGGAAGAAACCGGCCTGATCCTTGGCACCAAGGGCGAATGGGACCGGCCCCCGCCCGCCGATTGGGAAACTTTCGCCGCCACTGGCCACCTGCCCGCCGCCTCCGCCCTGCAATTCAGCTTCCGTGCCCTGACCCCACCGGGCCGCCCCCGCCGGTTTGACGCAAGGTTCTTTCTGGTGGATGCAGATGACATTGCCTCTGATCTGGATGATTTTGAGGCCGCCTCTGACGAGCTGAGCCACCTGCAATGGGTGCCCCTCAGCGAGGCACGATCCTTTGACATGCCGTTTATCACAGAGGTGGTGATGGCAGAGGTTGAAGCCCGCGCCAAAGACCGCACCCCACCAGAGTCCGTGCCGTTTTTCAAAAACAACGACGAGGAAAGCCTGTTTCTACGCCTGCGTGGCAGACCGATGAACGGCTAATGCAAACGTCCAACTGCACCCGAACATTACGCCTTTGGCCTTCACCCGTGGGCTGCGGATGAACCGGCCCGGTCAGATCACCAAAATCAGCAGCAGGATCGACACCAGCAGGATCGCCATGCCAAGCCACTCTCTTGCGGAGATCTTTTCACGAAAGAACAGAACCGAAGCCGCAATGCTGAAAATAATCTCCACCTGACCCACCGCTTTGACATAGGCTGCGTTCTGCAAGGCAAAAGCGATGAACCAACACAGCGATCCCGCCATCGAGGTCAACCCGATCCAGACCGCCACTTTGCGCGCGCGCCAGACCGCACCGATCTGCCCCGGTTCGCGCAGCCGCAACCAGACCAGCATGATCACCGTCTGCATCGCCACCACCACCGTCAGCGTCAGCCCCGCCCGCAAAAACGGATCATCTGCCGCAACAGCAAGGGTCGCGCCGCGATAACTAACCGCAGAAAAGGCAAACAACACCCCCGATGCAATCCCCAGCGCCGAGGCCCGGTTGCCCAGATCACGCAGCTTGAATCCGGTCGCATTGGGTACAGCGGATAACAGCAACAGCCCGACAATCCCGATCGCAATCGCCACAAAGCCAAAGGCCGACACACCTTCACCCAGCAACAGCCAGCCCACCAGCACCGTCTGGATCACCTCTGTCTTGGTAAAGGTCATGCCCACCGCAAAATTGCGTTGCTTGAACAACAGCACCGCACAGACCGTTGCGGTGATCTGCGAACAGGCCCCCAGCAGCCCAAACCCCCAAAAACCCGCACCGACCTCCGGCAGGGTGGCGTTTTCAACCGCGAGATAAGCCAGCAGCAACAGGGTTACAAAAGGCAGCGCATAAAAGAACCGCGAAAACGTCGCCCCCGCCGCGCTCAGCGTTGCAGTGGCCAGATGTTTTTGCAGCATAAAGCGCACGGTCTGGAAAACCGCCGCAGTCAGGGAAATGAGGATCCAAAGGTCAGGCAAAAACGCTGTCATGCCTCCCCTATAGGCTTAATCCTCTTTCGGCTGCCAGAGCGGATGTGCCACAGGGTCTTTTGCCCTTAGAAAATACCGCGCGATGATCTGGCCATAAGATCGATAGACATAGCCCTGATTGCCCAGCAGAAACTTATCCTTGCCCGCCCGATAAAGCGCGGGCAGATGATACCAGGCCACCTGCGGATGGGCATGGTGCACCGCATGGAAGTTATTGTTCAGAAACAAAAACGCCAATACACCCCGATCCTCAATCACCACCGACCGGCCTGCACTGCGCTCATGGGCGCGATGCTCCAGAAAGGTGCGGATGCGCAGAACCGACATTGCGCCGTAACAGGCCCCCAGATAGGCCCAGAGAGAGACCGAGGACAGCGACACCAGCCACAGCGTCAGCACAACTCCCGGCAGATGGGCCAGCCAATGCCAGATCACCTCCCGCGCGCCATGTCGGATGCGGCGCAGATCCCCGCGCAGAAATCCCGCCATGCCGATCACCGGCCCCACTACCATCCGCCCCAATAGCGTATTATTGAACCGCAGCACATGCTGCTGCCAGACCGGCAAGCTGCGCCAGACCGCCGGATCCAGATAGGCACTTTCGGGATCATCATAAGGGTCGGTCAGATCCGCATCCCGGTGATGTTCCAGATGCAGGGCACGAAACCGCAGATAGGGCACAAATAATCCCGGCTGAAACAGCCCCAGGGCGCTGTTCGCCTCTATGCTGCGGAAAAACCCATCGTGCAAAATCTCATGGCTGAGTGAGGAATGTAACGTCAGCGCAAAAACCAACAACCCCCATTGCAGCCCTTCCCAACCTGCTGGCAATAACAGCGCCCCACCCCAAACCACCGCGCAAAGGGACAGCACCCCAAAGGTCGGCCAGCGCCATCCGACATCTTCCCGGTTCAGAACAGCGGTTTCAAGATCGCTCAAAAGAGGGGCATTCATATCAGTCCTGCGGTTTTTTGTTTCACCCTGCATGCGGCAGCGCCGTCGCCTCGGCCATTCCAATAATGATTAACAACCTCCCGAATGCGTGATATAAATCACCATATGTCTGAAATACCCAACAAACTCACCCGCGCCCAAGAATTTCGTCTGCGCCTCACACAGGCCATAAAAGCTGCGGGCATCACCCAAAGCGCCCTCGCCCGCGCCATCGGCACCGATCGTTCCACCCTGTCTCAGGCGCTTGGCGATACCGGCACCCGCCTGCCCGGGGCCCATGTGATCGGGGCCTGTGCCAGTGTGCTTGGGGTCTCCTCGGATTGGCTTCTGGGGCTGTCGGACCGCCCGGAGACCGCCGCTGATCTGCTCTCCAACAGCTTTGAGGTCAGCCACGCCCCCCGCGCCCTTGTCGACGAACAGATCTTCGATTGGCACCGCGAGGCCGCCGGCTATAAAATCCGCCATGTGCCCGCAACCCTGCCCGATATGCTCAAGACCGATGAGATGCTGACATGGGAATATGGCCCGCATCTGGGCCGCACCGCAAAACAGGCCATCAATGCCTCACAGGACCGGCTGAACTGGATGCGCCAGACCGGTTCGGAATATGAAATCGCCCTGCCGCTTTATGAAATCGACTGTTTCATCCGGGCCACCGGCTATTACACCGGTCTGCCCGCTGCCATCCGCCGTACACAGGCCGACCGGCTGATCACGCTTACCGAACAGCTTTACCCGCGCTTGCGCATCTACCAGTTTGACGCCCGCCGGCTTTATTCCGCACCGGTCACCATCTTTGGCCCGCTGCTTGCGGTCTTTTACACCGGCGGCCATTACATGGCCTTCCGCGACCGCCGCCGGATCGAAACCTTCACCAGCGATTTTGACACGCTGATCCGCGAAGCCCAATACACCGCCCGCGATTTCCCCACCCTGCTCACCGAAATGCGCCAGATGATCCGCTGATCTCCTTTCGGAACGGAGCCGCCTTTGCGTGAACCTGTGCCGCGCCGGACGCGGCTTTCGATCAAGAAAAATCGCCGCGGGCCCCGCTTGCGGGAGACGGCTATTTTACTTGAGCGCAAGACGGGGCTGGTGCAAACCGGCTCGTGCAAAGACGGATCTGGTCTGAAAGGTCTTTCGGAAAGGAAAGCCCTGCAGCGCCGCATCCCTTTCGGCACCCTCCCTCTTCAGCGCCTGCACTCTTTAAACTTTCGGATCAGGGTTCTCCGTATGCCCATCCACCGCGATGACCTGCCCCGAAACCATCCGTGCCTGATCAGACCCCAGAAACACCGCCATATCGGCAATGTCGCGCGGCTGCACAAATGATCGCATCGAAGTGCCTGCCGCATAGCCCGCATAAACCTGATCGCGTGTCATGCCCTTGACCGCCGCCTCACGCGCCAGAACCCCTTCCATGCGCGCGCCTTCAACAGATCCCGGACAGATCGCATTGACCCGAACGCCAAATGGCCCCAACTCCATCGCCAATGTCTTCATCAATCCGATCATCGCCCATTTCGCCGCCGCATAGGGCGCACGGTTGGGATAGCCATAAAGACCAGCCGTAGACGAGGTCAGCACAATCGCGCCCGCCCCGGCGGCCTTCATCACCGGGGCCGCGTATTTCGCCGCCAGAAATGCCCCTTCCAGATTGATGCTTACACATCTGCGCCAATCTTCCAGCGCGACATCCTCAACCGGCGCGGTCGGCCCTGCGATACCCGCATTGGCGCATAGGACGTCCAAGCGGTCCATCTGCGCAAACACCGCCGCCATCGCGGGCTCATCCGTTGCATCCACCTGAAACCCGCGCCAGTCGTCGGGACAGGCCGCCAGGGCAGCACCGTCCACATCCGTCACCCAGACCTCAAGCCCTGCCGCGGCAAAGCCCTCGCCCATCGCACGGCCAATGCCTGACGCACCCGCCGTGATCAGAACCCGTTTCACCGCGCCCCGCCAATCGCACGCCCCAGACCTTCAGGGCGCGGCAATCCCGCATGCCCCTGCGCAATCCGCCCCAGCGCCGCCTCAATCGCCGGTGACGGTGGGCTGGGCTTGCGCGTGTCAAGGCTCACATGCAGCAGGAAATGCTCCCCGCTGGCCAGCACCCGCGCGCCCTCGCGCATCTCGTGGAACAGATGCATCTTCTTGCCTGCGCCCAAAATCACCTGCGTGGTGATTTCGATCACCGCACCTGCATGCACCTCGTCCAGATGCCGGATGTGGGTCTCGGCGGTGAAATAACTCCCGCCCTTGGCAATATAGTCCGCATCACAGCCGATCATCTCCATAAACCGGTCCGTCGCATCGGCGAAGGCCTGTAGATACCGGCTTTCGGTCATATGACCGTTGTAATCCGTCCAATCCAGTGGCACCGTGCGCCGCGCCGTCAGCACCGGCTGATCCGCCTCCACCTCATCCGCATGGGCACCCAGCGCCGTGCCTGCGCGCATCATCTTTTCCTGCGCGTTGATCAACGCCCCCGCTCCCCAATTCTGCGCCTTTAAACCGCGCATCATGGTGACCAGATTATTGTCCCGGATCCGCTCCAGCTCGCGGATCGAATGATGTCCCGATTGCGCATCCGACTGCCCGGCAATCAAATCAACCAGCTCGTCGGTAAACTCAGGCACATCCATCAGCTTGGTCCAGGGCCATTTCAACGCCGGCCCAAACTGCGCCATGAAATGTTTCATGCCCGCTTCGCCTCCCGCCACGCGATAGGTCTCAAACAACCCCATCTGCGCCCAGCGGATGCCGAAACCATAGCGGATCGCATCATCAATTTCTTCCGTGGTCGCAATCCCATCCTTGACGAGCCACAGGGCCTCGCGCCAGACCGCCTCCAGAAACCGATCCGCCACATGGGCATCGATCTCTTTCTTCAAATGCAGCGCATGCATCCCCAGCGAAGCGAGAACGGCCTTGGCCTTCTCAATAAGCGCTGCCTCCCCGGCCTCGCCCGGCACCAGCTCAATCAGCGGCAACAGGTAGACTGGGTTAAACGGATGGGCGACCATGATCTGCCCGGGGCGTGCCGCCCCCTGCTGTAACTCGCTCGGCTTGAAACCAGAGGTCGACGATCCAATCACCGCCTCAGCGTCACAGGCCGCCTGAACTTGCGCGAAAGTTGCGTGTTTGATTTCCAGCCGCTCTGGCACGCTTTCCTGAATCCACTCCGCGCCCTCAACCGCCTCAGCGATGGAGCCATGAAAACTCAACGTTCCCTCATCAGGCAGCGCCACATCGGTCAGACCCGGCAAGGAGCGCCGCGCATTGGCCATGACCTCACCAATCTTGCGCTCTGCTTCCGGGTCGGGATCAAATACCCGTACATTCCAGCCGTTCAACACAAACCGCGCGGCCCAGCCGCCGCCAATCACCCCACCACCAATGATCGCTGCTGTTTTCGTCATTTCACCACCCGCAATTTGCTGACATCCCAGCCATTAAAATCCAAAATCTCTGTTGCCGCGCGGATCCGGTCGCCTGCCGGTTTGCGGCTGCGGTTCAGGATCGCCGCCCAGCGCCCCTCCGCATCGCCAATCGCCGCTGTGCGAAACCCCTCATCGACCCACATGACAACCAATGTGTCTTCGCCGCCCATCTCGCGCAACACACCGGGCGCGGAAATCTCATATGCCGTCTCTGCCTCCCGCGTCCGACGCAGGTAGACCCCACCGGACGCCGCCCGATATTCCTCCGATCTGGTGCAGCTCCCCAGACAGGCCACCGTCTGCCATGCACCGGCAAAACGGTCACGGTCAAAGCGGCTGGTGCCGCCAAAAGCCACCGTCGGGTTGCGCAGCCCGATCAGAACATCCGGTGCAGGTTCGGCCACACATCCCGTCAGTACCGCCAGCATCACAATTGCTGCGATGCGGCGGTGTATAGGGGGTGCATCAGAGGTGTACCGGGGGTGCCCCCCCGTTTTCACAACAGTTTCTGCGCCTGCACTCACTTCGGGGCCCGCTTGCTCAGCCCCAGTTTTTCGCGCACCTCTGCTGGTCCGATGACCCGTGCGCCCATATTCTCAATGATGCTTCCCGCCCGCTCGACCAGCTGCCAGTTCTCCGCCAGAACCCCCTTATCCAGCCACAGATTATCTTCCAATCCGACCCGCACATTCCCCCCCGCCAGCACGCTTGCGGCGACATAGGCCATCTGGTTGCGCCCCAATCCAAAGCCGGAAAAATGCCAGTCCTCAGGCACGTTATTCACCATGGCCATAAAGGTATTCAGATCATCCGGTGCGCCCCAGGGCACCCCCATACATAGCTGCACCAGCGCGGGGCTTTCCAGCACACCATCGGCAACCAGTTGTTTTGCATACCATAAATGACCCGTGTCAAAGGCTTCAATCTCGGGTTTCACGCCCAGCTTGGTCATCATACTGCCCATCGCCGTCAACATGCCGGGCGTGTTGGTCATCACATAATCGGCCTCTGCAAAATTCATCGTGCCGCAATCCAATGTGCAGATCTCTGGCAGACACTGCGCGACATGCGCCACCCGTTCAGTGGCCCCCACCATGTCAGTACCTTCGCGGGTCGGAAACGGATTTTCCACATCGCCAAAAACAATATCCCCCCCCATGCCGGCGGTCAGGTTCAACACCACATCCGTGTTACTGTCACGGATGCGTTCGGTGACTTCACGATATAGCGCCAGATCCCGGCTAGGTTTGCCGGTCTCGGGATCACGCACATGACAATGCACCACCGCCGCCCCTGCCTTGGCCGCCGCAATGGCGCTTTCGGCAATCTGCTGTGGCGAGCGTGGCACATGCGGGCTTCGGTCCTGGGTCGCGCCAGAGCCTGTGACAGCGCAGGTGATAAAGACCTCGCGATTCATGGTAAGTGGCATGGGGTGCTCCTTGCGGGTGAGGTTAGGGTTTTCACGAACCATGGCCTAGGAAGACGGCCTGCGCCATGCCGAATGCGACAGATTGCGTCCTCTAGAACGACGGCTGCGCAGCGGGGTGTTTTCCTGCAAGAAGACGCCCCGGATTTTGGTTAACTTCCGCCCGCTCAATAGGGAAGCGGATGGGCCCTGTTGACCTCATCAAGGGCAGTCAGCACCTCATCGCCCAGCCGCAGATCAGCGGCGCCAAGCGCGGTTTCCAGTTGCGACATCTTTGTTGCGCCAAAGATCACAGACCCCATAAAGGGCCGCTGACAACACCAGGCCAGTGCCATATGGACCGGGTCCAGTCCATGGGTTTCCGCCACTTTCAGATAGGCATCCACGGCCTCAAAGGCACGCGGCCCCTTGCGTCCACCAAGGTCTTCATTCAGCGACAGACGCGATCCCTCGGGCACCGCCCCACCCTGATATTTACCCGTCAACAGCCCTGTCGCAAGTGGTGAAAACGCAAACATATCAATGCGTTCATTGATACATGCCTCCGCTACATCTGTGTCCGCCATCCGGCACATCAGCGAATATTCGTTCTGCACGGATATCGGATGCGGCCCGCCTGTGCGCTTGGCGGCCTCGGCCCATTGCGCCATGCCCCAGGCGCTTTCATTGCTCAGACCGAAGTGGCGGATCGTGCCGCGTTTGACCTCTGCCTGCAACGCGCCCAGCGTGTCTTCCATATGCGCCATGGTCTCTGCGCGGTTCTGATCGGAAGGGTCGTAGGTCCAGTTCTTGCGAAACATATAGCTGCCCCGGTTGGGCCAGTGAAACTGATAGAGATCAATCCAATCCGTCTTGAGACGGCGCAGCGACCCCTCAATCGTTTGGGCAATTGTTTGGGATGAAATCGGCGCACCATCGCGGATATGTGCGACACCTGCGCCTGAGTGTTTGGTCGCCAACACGACGTCATCGCGCCGCCCGTCGCGTTCGTTCCACAGACCGATGATCCGCTCGGTCCGGCCGGTAGTTTCCGCGCTGATCGGGTTGACCGGATACATCTCGGCGGTGTCGATAAAATTGATACCGGCCTCAAGCGCGCGGTCAATCTGCGCATGGGCCTCGTCCACCGTGTTCTGCGTGCCCCATGTCATCGAGCCCAAACACAGCTCGGAAACCATCAGGCCACTGCCGCCAAGATCATTCTTCTTCATCACCATCCCTCATATTTTCCGCCACCCTAAGCCACTGAAACGTGCCTTCAAGACCAAAACCCACCCGCCCTTTGCCACAATTTTCTAAACAAATCCCAAGACGCGCAGGAAACGACGTCAATTGTCGAGTTTCGACTTGGGCAGCTGGATCAAAAATGCGTTAAAGCACCTATGCGTTTGCTTATTTCCTTTGCCGCCCTCTTCCTCTCCGTCATCCTGCTGCAACTTTCCTCTGGCGGTGTTGGTCCCATTGATGTGCTTTCCGGCACTGTATTGGGCTTTTCCCGGCAGGAAATCGGCCTCTTGGGCTCGGCTCATTTTCTGGGCTTTTTCATTGGCTGCTGGTGGTCACCGCGGCTGATGGGCTCGGTTGGCCACAGCCGTGCTTTTGCCGCTTTCACCGCCATGGGGGCCATCGGGCTGATGGCGCATATGCTGGTGGTTGACGCCTATGCATGGGCGTTGATGCGCGTGGCGTCAGGGCTTTGCGTGGCGGGGTGTTATACGGTGATCGAGGCCTGGTTGCAGGCCAAAGTCACCAATGAGACACGTGGGCGCACCATGGGGATCTACCGCGTTGTTGACATGACCGGCAGTCTGGGCGCGCAGATGATTGTCGGGATCCTCGCCCCTGCATCCTATGTGTCCTACAATCTGCTGGCCATCGGGTGTTGTGCGGCCCTGCTGCCGCTGACCTTGACCACTATCAAACAGCCCAAAACACCGGACTCGCCCCGGTTGCGTCCGCGCCTTGCCTTTGACCGTTCCCCACTGGCCGCAGCGGGGGTGGTGGTCGCGGCCCTGTCCAGCGCGTCGTTTCGTATGGTTGGGCCAATCTATGGTCAGGAAGTCGGGCTGAGTGCGGGCCAGATCGCATGGTTCCTGTCGGCCTTTGTGCTGGGCGGCGCTTTGGCGCAATTCCCGGTTGGCTGGCTGGCAGATAAATACGACCGCCGCTGGGTGCTGATCTGGCTGTCCGCGGCGGCGATCCTCAGCTGCGGGGTGACCATGATGTCCAGCGGGCTTGGCACCACGGGCATCATGCTGTCGGCGGGGCTGTTTGGTCTGACGACATTCCCGATCTATTCGGTTGCCGCCGCCCATGCTCATGATTTCGCCAGCGATGACGAACGTGTCGAACTTTCTGCCGCGCTGATGTTCTGGTTTGCGTCAGGGGCGATTTTCGCGCCCTATGCTGCCTCTGTGCTGATCGAAAGCTATGGACCCGCCGCCCTTTTCATCATGATTTCGATTGGCCACGCCCTGCTGGTGATCTTCGGGCTGGTGCGGATGCGCGCACGCCCAGCACAGACCGATCGCACCCGCTATGTCTACGCGCCGCGCACCTCCTTTGTCATCGGGCGGTTGTTGGGCAAGGATCGTGATAAACCTCGAAAACCACCCACTAAAACGCCATAGTTTCACCACAGCGCTACCTTCCTGAACCGCTATCCGCTCCTCACGAAAAGGATCGGATATATGAAATTTCTTACCGCTGCTGTAGCCATTCTGTTCGCTTTTGCGTTGACCATATTGCTGGCCCCTGACGGCACATCTTCACAATTGCCACCTGATGCGGCCCCGATCGCCTTAACAGCCCCCGCAGTAGAGGAAAAACCCGCTTCACGAACCCCATCTGAAAAGGCGACTATTGATGTTTCCGGCATTGAAGGCGCATGGCGTGATTGGATGTCCCGATACAATATCAGGGCCAGCGCGATGACACTGGGCCGCGGCGGTCAGATTCTTCACAGCATGGGCGAAGGCAGACGCGCCGATACCGCCTATCCCATCGCCAGCCTGACCAAGGCCATCACCGCCATGTGCCTAAATGACATCATGGATGCCTTTGACCTGAGTTGGTCAAGCACACTTGGTGATCTGGCCCCAGCCCTGACCAAGCACCACATGCCCCCACACCCCGGTGCAACTGCGCTTTCGCTTGGCGATCTGGTTACACATACCACCGGTTGGCCCAAGAACATCGCCGCAACTGAAACCGCTGGCGAAGGGCGCAACCTCTACACCCAACAGCACTTTGCCCGTGAAGCCCTGACCAACCCGGCACATCAATCCGCGGACCACAGCTTTACCTACTCGAACACCAACTTCGCCGTGCTTGGACAGATCATTTCAGTTCTTTCCGGCAGGCCATACGGTGAAACCTGCAAGGCACGGATCATGGGGCCTGCGGGCGCATCCCAAGCCGCCGTTGCAGGACGTATGTGGGCCACTGGCGGTTTTGGCGGTTGGTCCGCATCAACCGAAGACTATGCTCGTTTCTTGATGCATTGGTTTGCTCCCGAGCAAGCTTGGATGCTGGCACCTGAAGATTTTGACTATGACAGCAAAAGTGGTGCAGGGCTGGGTGTTTTTCACAGAAAAACACCAACAGGAAAAGCGATCCAGCACAATGGGATGTGGCGCAGCAAAAAACCAGCCCGCCAGCATGGCGCATTGTTTGTCATGACCGAAACGGGGACCACATTTGTCGTAAACTGGCAAGGTCAATTGCCCAACGCCGGATATCGCGACCTACGCGCGGCCATTATCCCCCAAATGCCCTGATTGATCCCGCATCACTTGCAGTCTATGTCAGGCAGACCCGCGTAAAGGAAAAGACATGGCCCGCCACCTCATCACTTCTGCCATTCCCTATATCAATGGCATCAAACACCTTGGTAACCTTGTGGGCAGCCAACTGCCCGCTGACCTTTATGCACGGTATCTGCGCACGCGCGGCAACGAGGTTCTGTTCCTCTGCGCCACTGATGAGCACGGCACGCCGGCTGAACTGGCCGCGACCAAGGCGGGCAAACCGGTAGCTGAATATTGCAAAGAAATGCACGCGGTTCAGGAACGTATCGCCGGGGATTTCGGCCTGTCCTTTGATCATTTCGGGCGCTCTTCTTCGCCGCAAAACCATGCGCTGACCCAGCATTTTGCCGGGGTGCTGGCAGATCAGGGCATGATCGAGGAAGTGACCGAGAAACAGGTCTATTCCAACGCGGATGAACGCTTCCTGCCGGATCGCTATATCGAGGGCACCTGCCCCAACTGCGGCTTTGACTCTGCCCGTGGCGATCAATGTGACAATTGCACCAAACAGTTGGACCCGGTTGATCTGATCAACCCGCGCAGCACCATTTCCGGCTCCACCGATCTGGAAATGCGCGACACCAAACATCTGTTCCTGCGTCAAAGCCAGATGAAGGACCAACTGGATACATGGATTGACGGCAAGACCGACTGGCCGGTGCTGACCACCTCGATTGCCAAGAAATGGCTGCATGACGGCGACGGGCTGCGCGACCGTGGCATCACCCGTGACCTCAGCTGGGGTGTGCCGGTGAAACGCGGGGATGCGGACTGGCCGGGCATGGAAGGCAAGGTGTTCTACGTCTGGTTCGACGCGCCGATTGAATATATCGCATGTGGTGCGGAATGGGTCGAGGCCGGCAAAGGCACTGATTGGGAGCGCTGGTGGCGCACCGACAAAGGTGCCGATGACGTGCGCTATACACAGTTCATGGGCAAGGACAATGTGCCCTTCCATACGCTGAGCTTTCCGGCCACCATCATGGGCTCTGGCGAGCCTTGGAAGCTGGTCGATTATATCAAATCTTTCAACTACCTGACCTATGATGGCGGGCAGTTCTCCACCTCGCGCGGGCGGGGTGTGTTTATGGATCAGGCGCTGGAAATCCTGCCGGCAGATTACTGGCGCTGGTGGTTGCTGAGCCACGCACCGGAAACTTCGGATGCGGAATTCACTTGGGAGAACTTCCAGTCCTCTGTGAACAAGGATCTGGCGGATGTTCTGGGCAATTTCATCAGCCGCATTACCAAGTTCTGCCGTTCCAAATTCGGTGAGGCCGTACCAGAGGCAGGCAGTTACGGTGCGCCCGAAGAAGCGTTGATTGCGGATATCACCGCCCGTGTGGCGCGCTATCAGGATCATATGGATGCGATTGAAGTGCGCAAATCTGCACAGGAGCTGCGGGCGATCTGGGCTGCGGGCAACGAATACCTGCAGGCAGAGGCCCCCTGGACCACCTTCAAGACCGATCCTGACAAGGCTGCCGCGCAGGTGCGTTTGGCCCTGAACCTTATACCGCTTTATGCCAGCTTGTCCTCCCCCTTTATCCCAACCGCTGCGGCCTCAATGCTTGCAGCGATGAAAGTCGAAGACGCGGGTTGGCCCGATGATGTGCCCGCGGCGCTGGCCCGTCTTGCCCCCGGTCACGCCTTTGAGGTACCCGAGGTGCTGTTTGCCAAAATCACTGATGACAATGTCACCGATTGGGCCGAACGTTTCGCTGGCACAAGGGCGTAGCCCGGCACGGGATGCGATGATTCAGTTGCCATAATCAGGCGGCTAGAATTCCTCCCATCCCTCTGCGGCAAGGTCGGGGCTTGCCGCCAGCGCTGCATTGCCGTGCGAACCTGCGCGCGGGGGGGCCGGCATTGGCGGGGCAGGTTTTGCCACTGGCGTTTTCCGGGGACCTTCGCGGTGCATATCCAGTTTGAAACGCGACACGGCCTGAACCAAAGCATCGGCTTCTGACGTCAAGGCGTGGCTGGCGGCGGTGGTCTCTTCAAACATTGCGGCATTCTGTTGGGTGACATGATCCAGATCATTCACCGCGGTGTTGATTTCAGCCAGCCCGCTGGACTGCTCACGCGCAGAGGTTGCAATATTTGACACCCGGCTGGAAATCTCGGCGACGGATGTCACGATTGACGACAACGCCTTGCCGGTGCGATCAACCAGATCAACGCCCTGCTGCACCTGTTCGCCACTTGAATTGATCAGCTCGTTGATTTCTCGCGCCGCGTCAGAGGAACGTTGAGCAAGGGCGCGCACTTCGGTTGCGACAACCGCAAACCCACGCCCCGCCTCGCCTGCACGGGCGGCCTCAACCCCGGCATTCAGCGCCAAGAGGTTGGTCTGAAAGGCAATATCGTCGATCACGCTGGTGATCTTGGAAATCTCCTGCGAGGAATTCTTGATCTCGTCCATGGCGGTCACCGCCTTGCGGGCAACCTCCCCGCCCTGATCGGCATTGCGTTGTGCATCCGCAGACATCTTGCTGGCGTGATCAGCGCTTTCAGCGGCGGAGCGGACAGAAACCGTCAATTCGTCCAGCGCGGCGGCGGTCTCTTCAAGGGTCGCCGCCTGTTTCTCCGTCCGGCGTGACAGATCATCCGCAGCAGATGTGATTTCCCCCGTTTCATTGCGAATGGAATCGGAGTTGTGGATTACTGCCGAAATCGCATCGCGAAGGGATTTGACCGTGGCGTTAAAGTCATTGCGCAATTGCAGGTAAACATCGGGCACATCTTCCGTAATGTCACATTCAAGGTTGCCGTCCGACAATTTATTGAGACCGATGCCGAGTATCTGCACAACTTTGGTCTGTTCCTCTGTCGCACGCAGCCGCTCGGCCTCTGCCGCCTTGATCGCTTTGTCCTGATCCGTGACATCAGTGCCGATAAAGGTCACGCGATCCGGCGCACCCTCTTCGTTTTTGGTCACAGCAAAACTTCCGTCAACCGTATAGGTCTTATCCGCAAACTTGCTGTAGGCGCTGAACCGGCCTTGCTGAATATCCTCGCTCAGAACCTGCCGTGCAAATTCGTCGCCATTTGCATCCCCCGGCAAATTCCCTTTGAAAATGCTGTCCAGGCTGCAGACATCGGTATCCGCAAAGGTGCCGTTGATCATCGACAGGAAAATATCATTGGCATCAATGACCTTCCCAGCCCTGTTAAAGACGATCCTGGCCTGTGCGGCGTTTATTGCCTGAACCAATGCGGCATCCTGTGCGGTATTTGTACGGTCATCCCATTCGACCACACAGCCAAACAATTGCCCCTCCGCATTATGCACCGGGTTGATGTTCAAACGCAGGATTCGCCCGCCCGAGCGCATATTCACGCTACGCTCTTCCTTGGACAGTTTGATGGTCGGATCGGTGACCTTGACCAGCATGGTTTTCAACTGCGCAAGCTTACCCAGATCCTCATCCACTAGGCTGTCCGGTTTTATATCCGGCCAGGCTTCCCTGATGTCCGGCAACAGGTTTTCCATCAGATCAACACAGGCCGGATTTACAAAGGTAATCTTGAACGACATGTCCACAATCATCATCGCTGCGGCAGAGCCTTCTAATGCCGCGCTTTTAAACAGGTTCTCGAACTCCTGCTCCCGCGCATCAGCCAGTTTGGCGCGAAACTGATCCAGTCGCTCTGCCATGACACCAATTTCGTCACGTCGGGTCGCATAGGGGATCACGGTATCATATTGCCCTTGAGCAACAGATCCCATCGCATGACCCAGCTTTGCCAATGGCTGCGACATGCGCAGGCGCAGGAATATGGTCGCAAACGTCAGAGAGATCAGGAAAACCACAAAGCCGAACGCCAGAATGGTCATTTCGTCCTGCGCAAGAACTGCCAATGCAGGTGCCATCGTCCAGGCCGTCACCACCACGCCAACAATTTCATCCTGCCCGCCAAAGCGGCTGGGGATGGCCGCAATCATCCCATCGGCCGACAATACGGCGGCACCCGTCTGTAATACCTCCTGGCCAAGGCCGGTCATTTGCGCCGCCACCGTCTCTGGCACGCCTTCGCCGGTCTGGAACACCACCTTTCCGCCCGCATCAAGCACCACACCACCAAGGGCCGCCTCTCCCGAATTCTCAAGAACGCCACTGACAATTTCAGACAGGGCATCAATGTTGGTAAACTTGATGGACCCGCCCATTTGCATCGCCAAAAGTTCCGTCACCTCCTGCGCGCGCACGGTTGTGGTCGTTTCTGTCTTTTCCAGCATCACCGTGTGGTTCTTGTATTCGATGACCGACACAACCAAGGCCACACAAAGCGTCACGATAAATGTACTTTGAAAAAAGAGGCTCTTTAAGAAAGGAACGCGGGTCTCTTGGGTGGTGTTTTCAGACATGCTGCATTTCCTTCACGCGACGGATGGCCCCTGGGGACCGGTTGCGCGGGTTTTAGGCAGACATTTATTTCCAGCCGATTAACATCCCTGATGATCCAACTGACCACAGGCGCGAACGACACCGGCAACCTCTGCGAAAGCTTCGGATAATGGGTTGGATTTTCGCCAAATCATGCCAACTGTGCGCCCGGGCTGCGGCCCTGCAAAGGAGGTACAGCTGACATTGGCAGAACGGGTTTCCACCTCAACTGCCATCTGCGGGATCACCGTCACCCCAATCCCAGCCCCAACCATCTGCACCAATGTTGACAGGGAGCTGCCATCCAGCCCATCACGGGGCATGGCAGAAGGTGCGTTGCAAAAGCCCAGGGTCTGGTCACGAAAACAATGACCCTCTTCCAGCAATAACAACCGCATATCGCGCAAATCCTCGCCTTTGGGCGCGGGTTCGCTTGCCGCACTCCGGGGCCGCACCAACAGAAAGTTTTCGCTGAACAGTGCGGTTTCGGTCAAGGTCGGTTCCGAAACCGGCAAGGCCACAATCGCCGTGTCCAACTGACCTTTCTGTACCTCCTGCACCAGACGCGGCGTCAGGGTTTCGCGCACATGCAGATCCAGCGCCGGATGACTTTGGTTCAGCTTACCGATCAAGGTAGGCAGCAGGTATGGCGCGATTGTCGGAATCACTCCCAGACGAAAACGCCCGGTCAACTGCCCTTTGGCGGCGCGGGCAAAATCATCCAGCTCATCCACGGACCGCAGAATCGCAGTGACCCGTTCCAGGAAGGCTTCGCCAAATGCGGTCAGCTGTATTTGGCGCGCCGCACGTTCCACCAGTTGCGTGCCAAGACTTTCCTCCAACTCCTTGATCTGAACAGATAAGGCGGGTTGAGAAACCGAAGACGCCTCTGCCGCCCGGCCAAAATGGCGGTGTTGCGCAAGCGCTTCAAAGTATCGTAGCTGCCGGATAGTGAAATTTGCCATAACCTAAAACTATCACAACCATCAGATAATCCAACTTATAACTACCGTTCAGCTTTGGTAAGCTCTCCCCAAATCACCTGAGCAAATCACCTGAAAGGAACAGATCAATGGATGGCAATGATTATGAAGCGGGCGGCAAATGCCCGGTGATGCACGGCAGCACCAAGCACGTCACACATGATGCGCGCACCAACAAAGACTGGTGGCCAAATCAACTTAACCTCAAGATTTTGCACCAGAATACCCCATTGGGTGACCCGATGGGCGAAGATTTCGACTATGCCGCAGAGTTCAAAAAGCTGGATCTGGATGCGGTAAAGAAAGATCTCGCGGCGCTGATGACAGATTCGCAAGATTGGTGGCCTGCGGATTATGGTCATTACGGTCCGTTGTTTGTGCGCATGGCATGGCATTCAGCCGGCACCTACCGCACGGCAGATGGTCGCGGTGGCGCGGGATCAGGATCGCAGCGTTTTGCGCCGCTGAATTCATGGCCCGATAACGGTAACCTTGATAAGGCCCGCCGCCTGCTGTGGCCCGTTAAGCAGAAATACGGGCGTCAGTTGTCATGGGCTGACCTCTTTGTGCTGACCGGCAATGTCGCCATGGAGACCATGGGCTTTAAATGTTTCGGTTTCGCCGGTGGCCGCGCCGATGTCTGGGAGCCCGAAGAAGACATCTATTGGGGAACGGAAACAGAGTGGCTGGAACCCTCTGGTGGTGAGAACAGCCGTTATTCCGGTGATCGGGAGCTGGAAAATCCGCTGGCGGCGGTGCAGATGGGGCTGATCTATGTCAATCCCGAAGGGCCGGACGGCAACCCTGATCCACAACTTTCGGCCAATGACATCCGCGACACCTTTGCCCGCATGGGTATGAACGACGAGGAAACCGTTGCCCTGACCGCAGGTGGCCACACCTTTGGCAAGGCACATGGTGCTGGTGATCCAACGCTGGTGGGCGCCGAGCCTGAAGCTGCCGGGATCGAAGCCATGGGCTTTGGCTGGGCCAATAAATTCGAAACCGGGCTGGGTGCGCATAGCACGACATCCGGGATCGAAGGGGCCTGGACGCCAACGCCAACCACCTGGGACATGTCCTATTTCGACACGCTGTTGGGCACCGAATGGGAGCTGACCAAAAGCCCGGCCGGCGCAAAGCAGTGGAAACCCAAAGGCGATGCCATGGCCAACACCGTGCCGGATGCCGCCACCGGCAAACCGGCCTACCAGCCGATGATGACCACGGCGGATATGGCCATGCGCACCGACCCTGAATACCTGCGCATTTCCAAGCACTATCACGCCAACCCAGAGGTATTTGCCGATGCCTATGCCCGCGCCTGGTTCAAACTGACCCATCGCGACATGGGGCCAAAAGCCCGTTATCTGGGCAAGGAAGTGCCGGCCGAAGATCTGATCTGGCAAGACCCGCTGCCTGCGGTTGATCACCCGTTGATCGATGATCAGGACATCGTGGATTTGAAGGCCAAGATCCTTGCAACCGGACTGAGTGTGTCAGAGCTGGTCTCGGTGGCATGGGCCTCTGCCTCCACCTATCGCGGGTCGGATCACCGTGGCGGGGCCAATGGTGCCCGTATCCGACTGGCCCCGCAAAAGGACTGGGAGGTCAACGAACCAGCCAAGCTGGCAAAGGTTCTGGCCGCGCTGGAAGAGGTGCAAACCACCTTTAACGCCGGGGCGTCCGGGGGCAAGAAAGTATCCCTTGCTGATCTGATCGTTCTGGGCGGCAATGCGGGTGTTGAGCAGGCGGCAAAGGCTGCGGGCCACACCGTGAACGTGCCTTTTGCACCGGGACGCACCGATGCAACAGCGGAGCAAACCGATGTCGAAGGCTTTGAACCGCTTGAGCCAAAGGCAGACGGTTTCCGCAACTATCTGGCGGTAGGCTTTACCGTGCCGACAGAGAAACTGCTGGTGGATCGTGCGCAACTGCTGACCCTCACCGCGCCTGAAATGACGGTACTGCTGGGTGGTTTGCGGGTCATCGGTGCGAATTACGGCGGCCAAAAGCACGGCGTGTTCACCAACACCCCCGGCAGCCTGAGCAACGATTTCTTCAAGACCATTCTGGATATGGATGTCACATGGCATGCCATTGAAGGCGAAGAGGTGTTCGAAGCGCGGGACCGCAAATCGGGTGCGCCTGTCCGCACCGGCACACGCACCGATCTGGTCTTTGGCTCCAACTCGCAACTGCGGGCCTTGGCCGAAGCCTATGGCAGTGACGATGCAAAGGACCGTTTTGTCGCTGATTTTGTGAAAGCCTGGAACAAGGTGATGAACGCGGATCGTTTCGATCTGGTGTAAACCTTTGACAAATTGATAACACAGGCCCTTCTGAGCAATCAGGAGGGCCTGTTTCGTGTTCGGTTCATGGGGCCAGCCACCGACCTTGCCAGCCATCCTGCGCTGCAAACACCGCGCGGCGGTGACGTACATCCAGATGCACCAAATCCATCTGCGTCAATTGACATTTCAACACCGCAAACCGGCTGCGATCTGCGGGTTTTTCATAGGCATGGACCTCTGCAATCGGCGTGCCCGGTACAGGCTGCGTGCCATAGGACACGCGCGCGGTAACGGGCACCTGTGCCCAAGCTGCGTCAACCTGCGCTCCGGTCAAAATCTCGACCCGCGCGGTCAACCTGATCTGCAGGTCTGCGGCAGGCAGCCAGATGTGCAATGCCGCCATCGGGGTGTGACGCAGGGCCGTGACCTTATCTGTCTCAATATCCGTATGCACCTCAACCAACGCAGCCGTACGATCCGCACCGCGCAAGACCACTGTCCGCGCTTGCGGCACACTGTCCGGCCCCACCGTGGCAAAGGTGGGATAGCGCGCTGGCGAAGTGCCATCTGCAACCCCCTGTGCCAGATGCGCCCAGGCATCATTCCAAAATGCCTTCAGATCATTTGGATCACTCATAACCCGTCATCTCCAAATATCCTGTGCCACTGTGACTGCCACGAAATGTGACCGGCCCCTCCCAATAGGGGATCGACAGGCCCATCCAGGCATCCCGGTTCAGTGCCGACACCGTCACATCCACCCCGCGTTCGGGCAGTTTCACCTGCCATTCAACCGGCACCTCACGCCCCGCAACCTGATGACTTTCCAAGGGTTTCGCTGTAAATGCCCCCGCAGGCATATTGCTTGTTGTGCCGTCCGGTGCAATCCAGGTGGAGGCGCTATATCCCTCGCCATCCGACTGGCGCAGCTGGAATCCCATCAGCTTGGCCCCATCATCAAACGACATGGAAAACCAATCCCAACCGGTTTGCGTCTCGCCCAAAGGTTGCGAAGACCATTCGCGGTCCAGCCATGCAGAGCCGGTGACAGCCACCTTGCCCTCGGGCAAGTTCAGGCTGCCAGCGATGTCGAAAAACGGCTGGGAATAATAGTAGCTCGCCTGCCCCTGCTGTGACTTGACGGAGTAACCGTCTGCCCCGTGAAACACCAATGGACCTTTGGCGCTCAACATCATGTCGTAGGCAAAATCCGGGCCGGAGGCCGTCAGTGTCATCGCGTCGAAATCCGCCCCCTTCATGGCCCATTCATCAATCCACGCATGAAACGGTGCCGCCTCTACCCCCGCTTGCCCAATCCCGCCACGGGCAAAACGTTCACTGGCAAAATGCGCATCCGGCGTGGTGACCGCTGCATGGGCAAACCACACCTGAGGAGAGCGCCAGCCCACTGCCTCTCCCGGTGCAAGTGCGGTGCGAAACAGGGTCCATTGCAACCCATAGGGCGTGCCATCCGGCCCTGTCAGATTGGCCGTCAGATACCACCATTCGATGCGATACTCGGGGTGGGGGCCGTGTTCCCTGGGAAAGCTAAAAACCGGATCCGGCGCTGGTGCCGCAAAACCTTTTACATCCGCGCCAAGGCCAGAAAAACCCTGCGCCCAAAGGGTCACCGGAAACAGACAAAGGAAGACAAACAGCCTAACGTTCATTGGCAAAAACCTTTAGCAAAGCGGAGGGCGGTTTGCGCATCAGGCGCATTGCCGGCCACAGGGCGGCCAATACCGCCGCGATCAGCGCATAGGTGCCCAGCCAGAAATATTCGACCGGGAACAGATACATGGGCAGTTGCCAGCCAAAAGCCTCTACATTGATAATGCTGAGCAGAACCCAAGCGAGGGCCAGCCCCAAGGGCACCGCACAGAGAAACACCAGCGTGGCCAGCGCCACGGCGCGCAGCACCTCAAGCCAGCCCAACATCCGCCGCGTCAGCCCCAAGGCCCAGACCGGGGCAAGCTGCGGCACACGCAGATCGGCCAAAGTCAGCAGGCTCATCAAAATCGCGAAACCGGCAACCATCAGGGTCAGCGCGTTCAGCGCGGCGGTGACGGTGAATGTTCGCTCAAACACCTGCATCGACAGCGCCTTGATCGCCGCCTGATCGGTGATCGCATTGGGTGCAATGCCAAGCGCCTGCGTCAGATCCTGGCGCAAGGCCGCCGGGTCCGCGCTGCGTATGCCAAAGCGCAGCGGCACCAGCGATGGATGCAGCCTTTCAAACAGCGATTGCGCAATCACAACCTGCCCGTTGGGATTGCCGTAATCGCCGACAACCGCTGCAATGGGCAAGGTCAGTCTTGCGTCAATCTCGACATCATCACCCACCCACAACCCCGCACGGCGGGCCAGTTGTTCATTCACCACCACCGCCTGCCCTGCCGCAACCGCATCCCATGGCTGTGTCACCGCCGCCAGAAACACCCAGTTGTCACGATAGGTGGGCCCAACCCGGACACTATATAATTCGGTCGGGCGACCGGTGATGCGTGTTTGCACCGACATCAGTGGCAGCGCCTCAATGGCCTTTGCATCCAGATAGGACAGCAGCGCGGCACTTTCCTCCGCGGTTTCAACCTGCACAAACAACTCCGGCGCAAGCCGTTGATCAAGAAAGCCAATAAAGGTCAGCCTGAAACTCGATACCATGGTCGACACACCGATATTGGCCGCGACCGCCAGCAACAGCGCCATCAGGGCAAGGCTCAGCCCCGGCAATTGCTGCCGCGTATCGGCCCAGAACCATTGCCACAACGGGGCGCGGGCGCGGGTCTCGCATATAGATAGCATCAGGGCGGTGACAACGGGCAGCGCAAGGGCGGCCCCGATCAACAGACAGCCCAGCAAGGCAAAGCCCGCGATCAACCCTTTGCCGAATATGGCCAGAAGCAGCGCTGCGCCCAGCAGGACCATGGCCCCCTGTGTCTGAAACCGGAACCGCGCGGCCGAGGCCATGACCCAAGCACGTGGGCGCACACTGGCCAGCAAGGGCATATGGCTGATCTGCCAGATCCGCCCTGCCAATGCGATGGCGGTGCCAAGCAGCGCTATCAACAGCCCCGACAGCCACCATTCGACGCGGATGTGCAGCTTGCCGGAAATTTCTGCCCCATAAAGCCCGCGCAGGGTGGCGGCGACATCGGGCAGCAAAAGCGCCGCGATAAGATAGCCCGCAATCACCCCCAGCGCCGCACCAATGGCGGCCAATGTCATCATCTCAACCGCAATCATCGTGAGCAACAGGCGCAAAGGCACGCCCAAAGAGCGCAGCGTGCGGATCATCCCCCGACGCTGTTCAAACGCAAGGCCGATGGTGCTGTGCACAATAAACAGACCCACGGCAAAGCTGAGCAAGCCAAAGGCGGTGAGGTTCAGATGGAAACTATCGGTCAATTGCCCGATGTCCGCCCCTTGCGCTGCGGCTTGCAGACGCAGCTCCGGGGCGACACTGGACAGATCCGGCCTGCCAAGCGGTTGATCTGGCAGAACGATCAGGCGGGACAGATCATTGCGGTTCAACAGGGTTTGCACGGTGCCAATGTCGGCGATGCCAATGCCCGGTGCAATGCTGGCATCCACGGTGACCGTCAGATCCGCTTGCAAACGCTCTGCGGTCTGTGGATTCACAAACACCTGTTCCGCACCAGCGGCACCCACTGTCAAAAGCCGTTCCGGTTGCAGCCCACCAAGCCCGCCGGGGGTGGTGACGGGATCAACCCCGATGATGCGCAGCCCATGAAGCCGCCCCTCGATCACCGGCGAGACCAGCCAGCCAGCCCGCCTGAGCGTGATATACGTCTCCTGCGGAATGCGACTGCCTTGCCGTGGCACCAACTGGTCAAACTGCCCCTCGCCCAGAGTTGCGGCGGCGTTGTCATAACTCGCGCGGGCCTCTGCGTTGATCGCCTGCACACCGGACCATAAGGCAGTGGCCAGCGCCAATCCCGCGAGATAGGCAAACAGCTGGATCGGGTTGCGCCGCCAATGCGACAAAAGCGCCGAAAAACAGGCCCCTATCATGCCAGCAGGCCGCTTTTCAGATGCAAGCGGCGCTGCATGCGGGCGGCGATGGCTGGCGAATGGGTCACCAACATCAGCCCGGCCCCGGTCTGCGTGACAAGATCCAGCATCTGTTCCAGCACCTCTTCTGCTGTGCCCTCATCCAGATTCCCCGTGGGTTCATCCGCCAGCAAGAGTTTCGGTTTGGCGGCAAGCGCGCGGGCAATCGCCACACGCTGTTGTTGCCCCCCGGACAGGGTTTCGGGGTAGGCGTTCAAATGATCCGCCAACCCCAAGGCTGCGCTGACTTGGGCGATGTGGCTGGCATCCCCCCGCCCGGCAAGGCGCGCCTGAAACGCAATATTGGCGGTAACTGTCAGCGAGGGGATGAGGTTAAATTGTTGAAAAACCAATGCGATATCGGTACGGCGCAGCTGCGCAAGGGCACCGTCTTCCATCGGGCCAAGGTTTTGACCTGCAACCTTGACAGTGCCGCTGTCGAACGCCTCCAGCCCGGCGGCCACATGCAAAAGCGTGCTTTTGCCACTGCCGGATTCCCCGGTCAGCGCCAATGTCTGCCCCGCCGCCAGATCAAAGCTGACCCCGCGCAGCACTGGCACTGGCCCGTCATTGCTTGGAAATGATTTCTCGACCTTGTCGAATTCTAACAGCATGGCCATCTCCCGTGACCCTCAGATTTAGCGGATCGTGGCAGGATTGACAGCAGCTTGCCCGAAATTGACCAATGTGACGCGGGCATGGCAAGCTGCCGCGTGGGACGCGACCTAAAAACTTGGCGGCGTGCAGGCGCTGATGATCTTGCAAGGGGCATCACTGATATTGCGGAACCTGTGTGGCAAGCGGCTGTCAAACAGGTACCCCTCACCAGCCCGCAGCACCCTGACCTGATCCGCGACAGTGATTTCGATTTCGCCCGCCGTTACAATCCCAGCTTCTTCACCCGCATGGGTCAGTAATTCTGGCCCGGTATCTGCCTGCGGCGGATAGGTTTCATCCAAAACCTGCAACGAATGTGTGCTGGCGTCGCCAAGCTGGCGCAAAGACACCCCCTGCACCCCCGATTGCGGGGCGATTTCGACAAATTCTTCCGCTTTGTAGAAATAGGTGGGCTGGGTTTCTTCTTCGATATTGGCGAAAAATTCGGCGATGCTCATGGGAATCGCGTCCAGCAAGCTTTTGAGGGAGGCAACCGAGGGGCTGGTCTTGTTCTGTTCAATGAGCGAAATCGTGCCATTGGTCAAACCTGCCCGCGCAGCCAGCTCGCGTTGCGACAACCCCTGCGCCTTGCGCAATTCCTGTAGTCTTTTCCCAATGTTCACAAGGCTTTCCCTCATTGGTTCGTTTTTTTGGTTTCGCCGCTTCTCTAACGCATCTTGAACTTGGTCAAAAGCCAAATGGGCGCTTTCGGGAAATTGTAACAATTGACAGCTGCGGCAGGCCACTGTTGTGTATTGACAGCTATAATAAACGCACTATGAGAATTTTAAACACCCCCACCAATGGAATCATCCTTGGGGGCTTTCATGTTCTGATGCCGTAGGAGCCTCGCCATGTCGAACACTGTAAAGAAGAAGTCCCGCAAGGCCACAACCAAAGCCAAAACAAAGCCAGTGATGTCAGTTGTACCGGACGTTGCCGTTACCACAACAACCGGCAAAAGCAACGCAGAGCTGATCGCCCGCCGTGAAGCTGCGGTTGCGCGTGGTGTTGCATCTGCTGCGCCGGTCTTTGCGGATCACGCAGAGAATGCGGAGCTTTGGGACGTCGAAGGCAACCGTTATGTAGATTTCGCCGGTGGTATCGCGGTTCTGAACACCGGGCACCGTCACCCCAAAGTGATTGCAGCCGCCAAGGCGCAGGAAGATCATTATACACACACCAGCTTTCAGGTTGTGCCCTATGAACCCTATGTCGCGCTGGCGGAAAAGCTGAACGCGCTGGCACCGGGTGATCACGCCAAGAAATCCCTGTTGGTCACCACTGGTGCGGAAGCGGTTGAGAATGCGGTAAAGATCGCGCGCGCGGCCACGGGCCGTCCCGGTGTTATCGCCTTTACCGGTGGTTATCACGGCCGCACGCTACTGACGCTGGGCATGACCGGCAAAGTATCGCCTTACAAAAAAGACGTGGGGCCCTTCCCGTCAGACATCTTCCGTGCGCCCTTCCCTTCCCAGCGTGACGGTATCACCGTTCAGGACGCCCTGACCGGCCTGCAAAATCTGTTCCTGACAGATGCGCAGCCAGAGCGTATCGCCTGTATCATCATCGAACCCGTTTTGGGCGAAGGCGGCTATACACCAGTGCCTTTCGAGATGCTGACCGCCCTGCGCGAGATCTGTGACCAGCATGGTATCATGTTGATTGCAGACGAAATTCAGGCGGGCTTTGGCCGGACTGGCACATGGTTTGCAATTGAACATTCCGGCGTGGTGCCGGATTTGATCACTGTGGCAAAATCTATGGCCGGCGGTTACCCGATTGCGGGCGTGATTGGCCGTGCCGAGGTGATGGATGCGGTTATTCCGGGCGGTTTGGGCGGCACCTATGGTGGCAACCCTGTCGCATGTGCTGCGGCTCTGGCGGCCATTGAGGCAATCGAAGAAGAGGACCTGCTGGCCCGCTCCACTGCTTTGGGTCAGACCTTCCGCGACCGGTTTGCCGAAATCGGTGCCCGTGTGGCCCCTTTCCGCATGTGGGACATTCGCGGGTTGGGTGCGATGCTGGCGGTCGAATTTGTGACCGATTTTGAAACAGCAACACCGGATGCGGCCCTGACCAAAGCGGTTGTGGCACATGCTTTGCAGCGTGGTTTGATCCTCTTGGCCTGTGGCATGCATGGCAACGCCCTGCGGATCATGGTGCCGCTGACCGCATCGGATGCCATCATCGACGAAGGCATCGCAATCTTTGAGGCGGCATTGGCCGCCGCGATTGCTGAACAGCAGGTCTGAGCCACGTCATTGACGTAATATCTGGGGCGGTCCGAATTGGGCCGCCCTTTCTCGTTCCAGCCCCTGCCACCACATGACCTAGCGTCAATCACCAGATAACATTGGCAATTCTCGATTCTCTCCCCCTATATTGGGTGGGTGCAGCAATGCGCGAAGGCAGCGCAACAGCAGCGCAGCCGCCGAATTCATCCCAAAAATTAAGCGCCTTGATAATAATATTAAACATATTTGCTTGAAATTGACATTTTCAGTTGCAAGCATCGCAGTGAGTCGTCAGGCTTCCTAATACCGCTGCTTTCTGGTGTTGGCAGCTTGACCGTCACAAAGAGGGCGGATGCGTTGTTCACCCAACACGCCCACCAGACAGTCGCGAGCAAAAGTCTGTGTCGCCAAAAAGTGACTCTGCGCAACCGATTGTAAAGGCAGCGAAACGGGGGGGGAATGACAGAAGTAGTGCCAAGAACACCATGCCGCGCGCGCTGGTTTCCGCCCGCTTTGCATTATGGGCGCACGGGACCTATTTCACCTGTTTCCGTCCGGGCCATAAGGGCATAAAGGATGCGTAACGCAGAGATATTGACGGCCCCCATGGGACGCCTCTGCTTTTACGGAGCTTCCTTGATATGACCCCTTTTGCAATTGCCGGCGTCCAGATGTACGTCAACGCCCTTCACCCCAATGTCGAAGGCATGCTGCAGCGCCTTGATGTGCTGATGATGCGCTTTCCCTGGACGCAGATGGTGTTGTTCAGCGAACTTGCCCCCTTTGGCCCGCTTGAGGAATTCAAGCTGCCGCCGGAAAATGATATCATCGACAAATTCTGCGAGGCCGCCAGACGTCACAAGATCTGGCTAATCCCCGGATCGATGTTCCTGACAGACCCTGATGACGGGCTGGTGCGCAACACCTCGCTGGTGATCAACCCGGATGGCGATGTGATCCGCCGCTATGCCAAGATGTTCCCCTTCCTGCCTTATGAGGCAGGCGTTGCGGCAGGCACTGATTTCTGTGTGTTTGACGTGCCGGAGGTGGGGCGCTTTGGCCTGTCGATCTGTTATGACATGTGGTTCCCCGAAACCACGCGGCAACTGACGTCGCAGGGCGTGGAAGTGTTACTGCACCCGGTGCTGACCGGCACCACAGACCGCGACGCAGAGCTGGCGATTGCCCGCGCGACCGCTGCGCAATTCCAGTGCTACGTCATTGATGTCAACGGCCTGGGTGCGGGCGGTGTCGGCCGGTCCTGCATTGTTGATCCGACCTCGCTGGTGCTGCACCAGTCACAGGGCCAGGAAGACATGTTCCCGATTGAAATTGACCTCTCGATGGTCCGCCGTCAGCGCGAAACCGGCATGAAAGGTCTGGGTCAGGTTCTGAAGTCCTTCCGCGACCGTCCGGCAGATTTTTCAGTTTATGATCGAAATAGTGGCGTCGACAGCTATCTGAACACTTTGGGCCCTCTGGCAGTGCCACAACAAGGGTCACGTGCAGGCTTGCATGTGGACCTGCCGGCAACGGCAGAGGCCGAACTAAACGATCGCGAACCCAAACTAGGGATCGGGATTTCGCCTGTCATGGGCAAAACAACAGGAAGCTGAGCAGAGGATTTGTAGCACAAGCTACGGACCATCTGTATCGGCTCATATAGGGAGTACGACCGATGGATTCCGTCAGCGATTACTATTCCGCGACTCAATTGCGCGCCGACCGGTGGAGTGCCTTGCGCGAAAGCGTGATTTCACTCTGCCGGGAGGGCAACAGCCGGAAGGTGGCGGCACTTAAAAAGAAAATCGAAGAGCTGTTTGACTCGCTGGCGCTGATCGAACCCTATTGGGCCTTTCCCGGCATGGCTGCTTTTGACCACATGCGCCGGCAGTTTGAATACGGCCATTTCGACGACCTGTCCTTTACCACCAATCGTGTAAAACGGGCGCTGACAACCGGGGCCTATCGGCGGCGTACCATTCCGCTGGACCGCGACAGTTCCGATGACGAGGAACATAACGACGAGGCCATGCTGTCCCCAGAAGCCCGCGCCATGGCCCGCCCCTATTTCGAGGTGTTGATCGTTGACAATGTGAACGACCAGCAGGACCGCTGGCTGAAAAGCAATGTCTCGCGTATGCGCCGCCCGGAAGATCCCTTCCATTACGAAGCTGTGGTGGTGCCCAGCCTTGAAGATGCGCTGATCGCAGTGCTGTTCAACCACAATATTCAGGCGATTGTGGTGCGCCCCGGCTTGGTGCTGAAATCAAAGAACGACAATGAAATTCTGGCGAAATACATCCACAATGCCAGCCACACAGATTCAATCGACACGATGATGCCCGAAGATTACGGCCCCGAATTGTGCCGGTTGATCGCGCGTGTACGCCCCGAGCTGGATGCCTATCTGGTCACCGAACGGTCAGTCGAAGACATTGCGGGCCTTGATCTGGGGATTTGCCGGCGGGTTTTCTATAACCAAGAAGACTTTATGGAGCTGCACCTGAACATCCTGCGCGGGGTGGCAGCGCGGAACAAAACCCCGTTCTTCACCGCACTTGTTGAGTATTCCAAACAGCCCACCGGTGTGTTTCACGCAATGCCGATCAGCCGTGGCAAATCCATCACCCGCTCGCATTGGATTCAGGACATGGGCGCGTTTTACGGGCCGAACATCTTCCTTGCGGAAACCTCTGCCACCTCCGGCGGATTGGATTCATTGCTGGAACCGCATGGTCCGATCAAAGAGGCACAGGAGCTGGCCAGCCGCGCCTTCGGGTCGAAACAAACCTTCTTTGCCACCAATGGTACCTCGACCTGTAACAAGATCGTTGTGCAGGCGGTGGTACGCCCCGGTGATATCGTACTGGTCGATCGTGACTGCCATAAATCGCATCACTACGGCATGGTGCTGGCGGGGGCCGAGGTGGTCTATCTCGACAGCTACCCGCTGAATGAATATTCGATGTATGGTGCAGTGCCGCTGCGCGAGATCAAACATCAGCTGCTGGCGCTCAAAGCGGCAGGCAAGCTGGATCGTGTGCGGATGCTGCTGCTGACCAACTGCACCTTTGACGGGCTGGTCTATAATGTAGAACGGGTGATGGAGGAATGCCTGGCGATCAAGCCGGATCTTGTATTCCTTTGGGATGAAGCATGGTTTGCCTTTGCCCGTTTCAGCCCCACCTACCGCCAACGCACCGGCATGCGCACAGCCAATAACCTGCGCAAACGTCTGCGCACAGAGGAACACCAACGCGACTATGAATTGCAGCAGCTTGAGCTGGAAGGTGCGTCAGACGAGACCATGCTCAACACCCGGCTGATAGCCCCGCCCGATGCACGGATCAGGGTCTATGCCACGCAATCGACCCACAAAACCCTGACCTCGCTCAGGCAAGGCTCGATGATCCATGTGAACGATCAGGACTTTAAAGGCGAAGTCGAACAATCGTTTCACGAGGCCTATATGACGCACACGTCAACCTCACCGAACTATCAGATCATTGCCTCGCTTGATGTGGGCCGTCGGCAGGTCGAACTGGAAGGCTTTGAGTTTGTCCAGCGCCAGATCGAAGCGGCAATGTCGATGCGCAAGGCAATCAGCAGCCACCCGATGCTGCAAAAATACTTCAGGGTGCTGACCGCTGGCGACATGATCCCTGAACACCACCGACAAAGCGGCGTGTCCAGCTACTTCGACAACGATCAGGGCTGGACCGACATGTGGGACTGCTGGGAGCAGGACGATTTTGTGCTGGACGCCACAAGGGTCACGCTGGCGGTGGGTGGCACCGGATGGGATGGCGATACCTTCAAGACCCAAATTTTGATGGATAAATACGGCATCCAGATCAACAAGACCTCGCGCAATACGGTCCTGTTCATGACCAATATTGGCACGACACGCTCCTCTGTTGCTTATCTGATCGAGGTGCTGGTCGAGATCGCCAATGAGCTGGACGAACTGCTTGACGATGCCTCTAAGATGGAGCGCCTGTCGTTTGATCGCAGGGTGAAGAACCTCACCGAAAACTATCCGCCCCTGCCCGATTTCAGCCGCTTTCATGATGCCTTCCGTCCCGACGACGTGACACCGGAAGGAGATATGCGCACCGCTTATTATCTCAGCTACAACGAGGCGAATTGCGACTATCTGGAACTGGAGGGTTCGCTGCAGGAAGCACTGGATGCCGATCAGGAGGTGGTCTCGGCCGGGTTCATCATCCCCTACCCCCCCGGTTTCCCGATCCTCGTGCCGGGACAAGTTGTCAGCAAGGAAATCCTCGCCTTCATGCGGGCCTTGGATGTCAGCGAAATTCACGGATACCGCGCCGATCTGGGGCTGCGTGTCTTTACGCCGGAAGCTTTGGAAAGCGTCCAAAGCCCGAAAAAACTTAAACCTGCCGCCGAATAAGAAAAGGAAAAATTATGCCAACAGTTCTCAAAAATATCTCGGAAATCCGCCGGTTTTTTCACCGCAACGAAGATCCGGTCTACTTCATCTCGGCGACCAACTTTAACCTTTTGGGCCTCGATGAATGGGTAAAGAACTTTAAATATATCTGTTACATCGACTGTTACGGCGGCAAACATCCAAACGTTTTCTGCCCGTCTGAACAACCCCATGCGGAATTCCAGTCGATTGAAGACATCAACAATTACCTGCTTCAGCACAAGGAAGTCATCGACTTCATCAAACGCCGTGGCGGCAAGCCCAAGTTTGTTTTCCTGATGTTCGACGAAGAAACCGAACGTCTGTCCAAGGAACTTGGCGCGGATGTCTGGTTCCCCAAGGCCAAGCTGCGTTCCAGCATGGACAACAAAATCGAAACCGTGCGCATCGGCAATAAGGCGGGTGTGCCTTCAGTGCCCAACGTGCTGGCCGAGGTGAAGGATTACGCAGACCTGCAAAAAACCTGCGAGAAAGCCGGCATTGGTCATGATCTGGTGCTGCAATCGGCCTTTGGCGATTCAGGGCATACAACCTTCTTTATCAAATCAGAGGCCGACTTCCGCCGTCACGAACACGAGATTGTCGGCGAGGGCGAGATCAAGATCATGAAGCGGATCGATTGCCGCGGTTCAGCGATCGAGGCCTGTGCCACCAAGGAAGGCACCATTGTTGGCCCGCTGATGACCGAACTTGTGGGCTTCAAGGAATTGACCCCCTATCGCGGTGGCTGGTGTGGCAATGAAATCCTGTCTACCGCCTTTCCACCCAAGGTCCGCCAGAAAGCGCGCGAGCTGACGTTTAAATTCGGTGAACAACTGCGCAAAGAAGGCTATCGCGGGTATTTCGAACTCGACTTCCTTATTGATAAAAAGACCGGCGATATCTGGCTGGGCGAGCTAAACCCACGCATCACCGGCGCGTCCTCGATGACAAACCACGCCGCTTTCGCCCATGCGGATGCACCGCTGTTCCTGTTCCACCTGCTGGAGTTCTCGAAGAAGAAATTCGACCTTGATACATCGGAGCTGAACGACCGCTGGGCAGATCCCAATATGATCGACAGCTGGTCACAGATGGTGATCAAACATACCGAGGACAGTGTTGATATCTGCACCGAATCCCCGGAAACCGGCATCTACAAAATGCTGGAAGACGGCAGCGTGGTCTATGACCGTTTTGACTATCACCGCCGCGCTGTTGAATCCGAAAACGAGGCCTTCTTCCTGCGCATCCTGCAACCGGGGGATTATCGCTACGAAGGGGCTGACATCGGCATTCTGGTGACACGGGGACGTTCAATGACGAAATCTTTCCAGTTGAACGAGCGGGCGAAAAAGTGGATCCACGGCATCAAGAAAACCGTTGAAGGCAAACCCCTGCCTGCGGCAAATGCGGGTCCGGTGCTGGCGGACCCCGCTTTCAAGATCCTGTAAGGAGAAGCCATGTATTGGCGCGCCCTCAGCGAAGATACGCCCGGTCCCAAGTGGGCCGGGCTTTTCGCCGAATATTGGCCAGACTACCAGCGCTGGTGGTTGAAAGAGGGCGATGCGGCGCGGGCAAGCTATCTGGTCAGCCGGCGCGCCTTGGGCACGCATATGCCGGAAATCCTGCCGCTCTATGACTCGCTTTGCGAGCTTGCCGGCGGCGGGGATCAAGCGGCACGTTTCCTTAGTTTCTACTGCCCGCCGCCCTATCTGGCTGGCTGTTCCCAAGCGATCTGGACCGGTGAAGAACCGGTCATGGTGCGCAACTATGATTACAATCCCGATGCCTTTGACAGCCTGGTCCTGCGCACCAACTGGCAGGGACGACGGGTGATCGGCACCTCTGATGGGTTGTGGGGGCTGGTAGACGGGATGAACGACGCGGGCCTTGCCATATCGCTGACCTTCGGCGGGCGGCGCGTGGTGGGCACTGGTTTTGGTGTGCCGCTGATCCTGCGGTATGTGCTGCAAACCTGCACCACAGCAAAAGAGGCCGGTGCGGTACTGGCCCGGGTTCCGACCCATATGAGCTATAACGTCACCGTGCTGGACGCCAAACGCAATTATCTGACGGCGATGCTGGCCCCTGACCGTCCGGCGATCATCACCCATGCGGCTGTGGCCACCAACCATCAAGAAAATGTCGAATGGATCAGCCATGCACGTTTCACGGCAACTGTGGAACGCGAAAGGTTTCTGTTGCAGCGCCTGACCCTGCATCGTGATCCAGAGGACAAGTTCATCAGCGCCTTCCTGCGCCCGCCGCTTTATTCCACAGCTTTCAACGCCGGTTTCGGCACGCTTTACACGGCAGTTTATCGGCCGCGTCTGGGCCAGATGGAAATCCGTTGGCCCGGCACAACATGGAGCCTTGGCATGGACGCGTTTCAGGAAGGTGGCCGCCGGGTGCAGATCCCCGGTGCGGCGTAAAGCACCCGCCTGCATTTCGCGCTGAAAACGATCTGACTGATCGTGAGGTGTCAGGATCGGATACCGCTATGCGTGGCGCGCGCGGTGTTTCTAATGATCGACCTACAAACCATTAAGCCAACAGGCATCTTACTGCTTGGAAGTATCACGGTCCAAAGTTGAAATCCGATACGCCGGTCAGCACCTGCATTTCTCGCTCATCACGAACCTGACAACTCGCGGCTTCCTCAGCCAATTCCTTGCAGAGCCTTTTGTAATCCGCGCTCTGACGCGCCCAGACCGCTTTCAGACCTATCGGCAGTCGAGACTGACGGTCTGCAAATTCACTGATCCGGCTCGCTTCCTGCGCCTCGCTCAACGCCTGCCGTTCCTGCCGCTGCAGGGCCACGAGCGCTGACAGTTTTTGAGCGTGTTCTTCCTGTTGGCGTTCGAAATCACGGGTCGGCTTATCACCTCGGAAATGATGCGGAGCATTATTGGCCAGGAACTCAACGGCTTCTTCCACATCCGGCAGATCGGAGCCGTCGCCAAGTCGTTGGCGCAATTCTCGCGTATTGACGCCGCACCAGCGTGACAGGGAGTAAACCTCGCCCTGTGCATCGACGGCCACAAAGCCACGCCTGTCCCCGCGCGCAAGGCAATAGCCGTTGTTCAGCAGAGCCGCCGCGAAAGCGGCGCGGGAATCTGAGACCTCCCAGCAGGATTTGAACAGGGCTTTCAGTTGTTCGGGATCGCGTTTGGCGCGCTTTGCCTGTCCCGCTTCAGCGTGGAAATAGGCATTTAGATCGCGGTCTTCCCGCCGTCGCAACCCGGCTGGAATCTCCCAGCCATGTTCCAGATATAGCTCCCGCGAGATATCCATCAGACGCCGCTTGAAATGCGGCAGGTTGATCGCCCGCATTGATCCCACATCAATCCGCGACCAGACACATTGGGCATGGCGACGATCCTTCTTTTCATGAAGGACAATTGCCCGGGGCTGGTCCGTCAGGCCCATTCGCCGTTCAATCTCACCGATGACGTGTTCAAATTCGTCAACCGACACTTTTGCCATCTCAGGCGGATTGAGGCTTAGCGAAAACAAATATTGCTGGCATTTCGTGCCAAGCTAAATGGCTTCCGTTTCCTTGAAAGCGTCAACCAGATCATCTGCCAAAAAACCGCGCAGCTCATGCGCAACCGCATGCTCATTGTCTTCGACATTCATGAGATGCAGCGCCAGCTCACAGCCGTTTGCACGTTGATTACCTTTAAGGATCATCCCCGCTTCCCGAGCGCCTAGAGCAGGGTTTGGCGCAGAAAGAGGATATGGTCATAGGTTTCCTCGATTTGTCCGCGCGTCTCGTTATCCATCGCCAGAGACCCAACATTTGCATGATCGGTAAATTGGTTCAGATTGTTGGCGATGCGGGATTGACCGAGCAACCCGAGGATTTGCGCAATCGCCTGTTTGTCAGTAACCGAAGTCGATGAGCGGCGTTTTCTGCACGGCAATCTCTCATTCAGCACCTTCGCCCGAATGAACGTGGCCAAGGCCATCCCATCGGCCATGTCCTTCAATCGCGCATGATCATCGGACGACAGGCGCAATGTCACACGCGGACAATCGCGCGGGGGTTTGTGGCGGGTCGATTTTCTCCCCGAAAGACTGCTTGCCTTTGCCCGCCCTGATGATGCCTTTTGAAAGTCTTGATGAGCCGTCTTCATAGCGACGGTCCTCGCAGGCATGACCGGGGCCCTTTTGCCTGTTTTTTAAGTTTAGCATCATTCGAAGGCTGCGATGCTGCGTCGAATTCCAGAAGTTTGTGGATAACCTCAGGTTTGGACTTGAGAACCGCCTCCCGTTGCTCCAATTCTTGGAACAAAGCAGACAAATCAGAGTTCGAACTTGAACCCGCTCTGTCCGCCATTTCACAATTTTGATCCTGAACACCTGCTAACACCTTGAATGGTAAGGTGGTTTATGGGGTTCGAAGTCCTGTTTTGCGGCAGTATGCTATGCGCTCTGCAGATGTCAGTTTCAGCACCGTTCTTTGCAGGATGCGTTGACCCGAAACCCATAGTTTTCAAGGGCTTGCGAGGAAAATGCATGCGAGTAATTGGTCGAAGCTGTGCGCTGGTTCTGCCCTTTTCGCCAGTTTTTCGCGGGAAACCAGCTTTTCGCCTTCAAGTTTCGCAATGCGCCACCTCTTTTAGCGATGCGGCCTTGATCGACCGTCATTTGGCAGAACGACGCAACCTCGAGCGCGAGAAATCGTTTCAAGATGCACAACAGGCGTTTGAGCGGGAAATCCGCGAGGCGGCTTAGCCTGGACAGGCTCAATTCTATGAACCTGACCCAAATCAGCCGCTGATTTTGCCACGCGAAAACCTGCCATTCACACGCGATCAACTCAAAGCACGGCCTGTACTAATCCTTGCGCATATCAGCGACAAACAGGCCGGTTTCACACGCACCGATATTCTGCGCGGGCTGGCCAATCATATCAGCGATCCACTGGAATTGCGTACGGCCTCTGACCAAGTCATGGCATCATCGGAACTGGTGCAAATCAGCAAAGGCACGCGCACGCAGTACACCACCAGAGAATACCTGACTGCCGAGCGGAGTCTTGAAACTGTTGCATCTGAGATGGCGCAATCGGGTGGTTTCAAAGTGGGACCAAGCAATATCGGCAGAGCCATCAAACGCGAGAATGACAGGCTGCAAAACCGGTCTCGTGGTCAGTTGAGCGATGAGCAGGTCGCGGCTATCGACCACATACTTAGGCCGAACCAATTGTCATCCGTTGTCGGCCTTGCAGGTGTGGGAAAAAAGCACGTTGCTGGCCGTGGCGCGCGACGCGTGGGAGCGGCAGGGCTATATGGTTCACGGCGCAGCTTTGGCGGGTAAGGCTGCTGATAGCCTGGAAACGGCGTCAAGTATTGCCTCGCGAACATTGGCCTCGCTGGAGGCAAGCTGGAAGTGCGGATATGAACCCGTGGGCCATGGCAGTATCGTTGTCATTGATGAAGCGGGCATGGTTGGTAAGCGACAATTGATGCGTGTTATCGAGCAGCTTCGCCATCGGGGCTGCAAGCTCGTGCTGGTTCGCGGTCCCGACCAGCTCCAGCCCATTCAGGCGGGCACGCCGTTTCGGGATATCGTTGACCTCAATGGAGCTGCCGAACTTGTTGAAATCCGCCGCCAGGCATCCGATTGGCAACGTGCAGCCTCAAGAGATTTGGCGCGGGGGCAAACCCACACAGCGCTTCAAAGTTACGCCGATCATGGCGTGGTTCACGATAAGAAAGACCGTGATCAGGCAATCGCTGCGCTGGTTGATGATTATGTGGCGGATTGGATGGAGAATGGTGAGTTCATCTCACGGCTGGCGCTCGCCCACCGCCGAATTGATGTGCACGCCATCAACCAGGCCATCAGAGCCGCGCGCGCGATCAAAACTGGCCCCAAGTCAGAAACGTTGTTCACCACGGATCACGGACCGCGCGCTTTTCCTGTGGGCGACCGCATTCTCTTCACCCGCAACGATGGGACACTTGGCGTGCGAAACGGAATGTTGGGAACGATCCTGGCCGTTGGCGACAACAAACTGACTGTTCATCTTGATCCTGATGGCAACGACAATCGCCGACGCCTGACGTTCACACCCCAGGAGTTCTCATCCATTGATCACGGCTTTGCCGTCAGTAACGCCCTGGGGCATTTTGTTAAGAGCCGTTTTGATGGCCGAAGTTGTTTCATCGCTTAAGGTGCGATGCCCTGAATACTCAAAATGCCTCATGTAAAAAGAGTTGAAATGACCAAGGACCGTAACGTCCTGAGGTGTCAAAGAAATTTCAATGCTGGGCGCACTTCGTTCCTTTATTGCTTCTGGCCAGTTTTCGGGGAATGTGGCGCGCAGCGCACTTGGAAAAAACATCCCCTAAAGATCAAGCAGAAAATCAACGGCGGGCGCGTCATCGACCGAATTCATGCGGTTCCAAGGCGGTGTTTTCCCTTGCTCCTCAATGAAGGTAAATGTCTCAAGAAGCTCCGCAAAACTGTTGGCGACCCGTCGCTTTGTCCCGTGAACCCCGTCACCAAAGGATGACCAGAACCAGATTGCCCCCATGTCAGAAGGATCAAGCGACAAAACAAGAGTATCTCCGCCGGAAATCACCGCTATCGCAATGAAGGGCACGTCGAAATCGCGCTTGATGACGTCTGCGGCACTTTCCTTTTCAATCTTTGCAAGTGGAAAGAAATACTGGACCGAGAACGCGCGAAGTGGCCCCTCAAGCAAAATAGGCTCGACCAACTTAATGCTGTTGGGAAAGACCTTTCCGCCGCCGTATTTCCGTAGAAATTGAACGTAGGCCGTCAAAGAGGTTGTCGGTTTTCCGCCGAGAATTTCATTGATGTTCTCAATTGAGATTGGTGTCCCAGGAATGATTTTCATGTAGGTATCCTTCATCAGAAACCATCAAAGTGTTGTCCGTCATACAACGACACTCCGCCGGTATGTTTGTTCACGGCGTGCAGGTCATGATCGACAAGTTCCATGGTGGTCCCGTCTTCTTTGTGGTGCCACGTAAAGTCGCCATTGTCGTAGCCATCTGGCAGCTCGGCGCAAGCTTCACATACAAAGCTTGTGGGCTTACATAGAGCCTGGATCACCTTGGGAGAACGGGTACTGTGAAAGCTTCAACGGGCGACTGTGCGACGAATTGCTAAATGGAGAGATCTTCTACTCGCTCCGTGAAGCTCAAATCATCATCGAAGAATGGAGGAAACACTACAACACAAAGCGACCACACAGTGCATTGGGCTACCGCCCACCAGCGCCCGAAGCTATCCTCCCGATGGACCAAGGCCAATCATGCACTAACTTTCAATTTGGATCACTCAAGTGGGGCTGCTCAGTAGAAGCTCTCGCTGTTCAAAAATTTGCCTCCAGAACAGTGAGCTGGAGACAGGCACCAAAACAGCCTACAGCAATAAGTAGAGGCCTTCGTCGACCAATAATGTACAGGTGTAGGTTGTCGGCATCGCGCCTAGCAAGACCGAGCGTACCTTTTACATGTCAATTTTCACAAAATTATGCTAGATTTGTTTGATACTTTCATCATGAAAGGCCTCTTGTAACCCGTGCAGAGAGTACTGAGTGAAAAATAGCTGCGGCCTTCAGTCAAGCCGGAGGATATCATAAATGCCCAAAGCACTTGAACTTGGTCCCAAAGAAAAGGCGCTCGTAGACAAACTTATCGCAAATGCTGAAAAGCAGACAGTAAAGCATATGAACGAGCTCTCTTCGCGTTTTAACAAACGTTTTAACAGTGTGACCCGTACCGATACCGAGTGCCGTACTAATCGCGCGGAACACCCAAATCTCTGGCCAATCATGGAGACTTTCGGTGGGGCAAAGCTTCCGCCGGTCGCCCTTTATAACAAGAGTTACAAGGCGATGGCAGACCTTCGAGCCGCCATCGCGGGGAGGAAGTGGACGAGTCTGCAGGCGGTGATAAAAAAGGCCGAGACGGCTATAAACAAATACGACGTCGCGGTTACTGACTACGTAAACAAGGTAGTCACAGGATCCAACCGTAGTGTGAGCGCCCTCAGTTTTACCAAGACAGCTGGAATGGTTGCTTTGGGTGTACTCTGCGTGACTTTTGCGGCACCTGCAGCGACAGCGGCACTTGCTGAAGCGGGCGTCGTTGGCACAGTTGCCGAGGGAACCTATACTGCGTCGATGATCCATGGATCTTTGGGAACGTTCATGGCCACCCAGATAAAAGGCGTTGCTTCGGCTACAGGTAAGATCTCGGTGGGCGAGGCGAAAAGTATTAACTGCAAGGCTCATCTTTACGATACTGCCTACCAAACGGTTTTCGGACTTTTTGCAGGTGCTGGGGCGAAGGGTCTCAACCCTAAGCTATCCAATTTCTTTTCTAAGAACCCGAAGATCGCCAGTAGCCTAATCAAGACGCGTGTCTCTGTCGGCACGATGAAAGCTGCAGTGGAGTTCATTGCAGGAGATGTTGGTAAAAAACGGGCATCAGCTGTCGCCAAAAAAACGGCGAAGAGCATGACAGGCCGTGAGACACAGGCTGAACTGGAACTCCTCGCATTTTGGAACTACGTCGAAGACCCAGCAATAAAAAAGGCTTTAGCGGCAAAATTGCTCGAGCTGCACAAGAAAGAGCGGGAATACGGGCCATTCCCCAAGAAATGACGCAAACGCTCACTTACACTTCTAGTTCCATGGCGACGTACATCAAACCTGATGATTTTGTGATTGGCGATACTACTTAGGGTCTGGAGACATAACCAGAACATGACCACTTCGGTGAGAGTGCAGGCTGACGGGTTGATATTAAAGCACCCATCATTGCGGGCTGAAACACACCGCCAACGTTGAACGCGGAGAACGCCCTTTTCGACCTTGTGGCGCGTGCCATAGTGGATTCAGCCGTGCGAGGCAGGGCTTTGATGAAGGAAGACCACCCAACGGATGGAAAATTACAAATTTCGCTTTCGGCCTCAGCCTCACAGCTAGCTGGGGATAGTTTGCCCTGTTTGTGGATCTACTGCTTCTTTAATGACAAACACGACCTGCACCCGACTTCCGGAAAACCATGCGTATTCGGCAGGGGAACGGCAAATTTGGTTAACCATGCAAACACAACGTATAGCTCAATCTGCGGCCGATCGAAGATCGGTCCCCGTCAGGCTGTATCTTCGTACTCTGCCTCGAATAGCTCGCCGCTCGCGGCATCGCTTCCATAGTCCAGCATTGTCCAAAAACGTGTATTCAAATGCAGCTCGAAATGGGGGCGCAAATGTGGGCTTACCAGAAACACACCAATCCAAATCGTTAAAACTAAACAGAAAATGTGAAATGGCGGAGGCTCAGGGATTCGAACCCTGGGGACGCTCTCACGCCCGTCGGTTTTCAAGACCGGTGCATTCGACCACTCTGCCAAACCTCCGCTGCCCGCTCCTCCTAATGTGCAAAAATTGATTCGGCAAACCACAATCAGCGGCTCCCGGAACCAAAATAATATACGCGCCCATTTGGGGAAATTCGCCGATCCGTGTGTTGCAGCCTTTTCAGGTGTGGCGTTGCAGGCTAATGTGCGCCCAAGATCCTCTGACAGGGGACCCAAAGGTGCGCCGTGATCAACGGTTTAACGAGGTCCAAAGTGACCCAGAGGCAAGGACGACAGCAGATGAGCAGGCCTATGGAAATAATGCACAGCGCAGGGCAAAAGGCCCGATTGACCGTGACAGCGGCCATTGCACTGGCCTTGCTTGCCGGCTGTGACGAGAATGGCAAGTTCAACCTGTCGATGCCAAAAGGCAGCACCGCAGCGACAACTGCTGGCAGCACGAAATCCACCAAGCTTGTCGAACGTGACGTTGAGGCACCTGAAGTCTTCTCTGCCACGGATCAGGGGTTATGGGACGGGCGCCCGTCGCTTGGCGGGGTTTGGGTGGCACATCCAGATGTGAGCGAGCCTGAACGGGTGATCATCCGCAACGAGGCCAACGGCAAGTTTGTCATCGGCGCGTTGTTCCGCAAGGAACGTGATCTGCCCGGTCCAAAGCTGCAAATCTCTTCCGATGCGGCGGCGGCCCTCAGCATCCTGGCCGGTGCCCCTGCCCCGTTGAATGTGACCGCGTTGCGCCGTGAAGAAAGCGAAGTTGCCGCACCCGTTGATGACGCCGCAACCGGAACGGTGGACGCCCCGGCAGAGGTTTCTGAAACCTCTCTTGATCCCATCGCTGCAGCCGGTGCCGCCATCGACGCCTCGGCGGCAACCCCGCCTGCGCCCAAGCCCGAGGCCCCGCGCCCTACATCGTCACTAAGCAAACCCTTCGTACAGCTTGGCATTTTCTCAATCGAGGCCAATGCCAACCGGGTTGCCAAACAGATGCGCGGTGCCGGTATGGTGCCTGCGGTGAAACAATCCGAAATCAACGGCAAGCCGTTCTGGCGGGTCCTTGTCGGCCCTGCCACGTCAAAGTCTGAACTTAACAACCTCATCAAGGCGATCAAAGCCGAAGGCTTTTCCGACGCCTATGCGGTCACCAACTAACGGGAGCCCGCCTGTCTATGTTTCGTACCCTCTCTGCCACCGCCCTCGCAACCGGCGTGACGCTGGCCCTGTCGATCTCTGCCGCCTCTGCCTTTGAAACCAAGGCCACCGCGGCCTATGTCGTTGACCAGACAACCGGCACTGTGTTGTTGGCAAAAGACGCCGATACGCCCCTTCCACCGGCCTCCATGTCCAAACTGATGACGCTTTATTTGGCGTTCGAGGCTGTTGCCTCCGGCCGATTGGAACTGGATCAGAAGCTGCCGGTCTCCGCGGATGCTGCCGCCTACGGTGGATCAACCATGTTCCTTCAGGAAGGCGAACGTGTCTCTGTCGAAGATTTATTGCGTGGCATCATCGTGCTGTCGGGCAATGATGCCTGTGTGGTGATTGCAGAAGCCCTGTCAGGTACCGAAAGCCGCTTTGCCCGTGACATGACCATGCGCGCGCAGCAATTGGGCATGACCAATTCGACCTTTATGAATTCGAACGGCTGGCCGAAGCCCGGTCACCGCATGTCGATGCGTGACCTGGGGTTGCTGGCCAATCGGTTGATTTCGGATTTCCCACAGTTCTATCCGATGTTCGCCGAACGTGAATTCATGTTTGACGCCAATGAAAGTTCAAACAGGTTTAACCGTAACCCCCTATTACAGCTGGATATTGGCGCTGATGGATTGAAAACCGGTCACACAAATGAGGCCGGATATGGACTGGTGGGCAGCGCCAAACAGGGCGATCGCCGGGTGATCTTTGTGATCAGCGGTCTGGACAGCGCGGCGGGACGCGCACGCGAGTCTGAATCCATCGTCAACTGGGCATTCCGCCAGTTCAGCCAGAAAAGTCTGGGCACCGCAGGGACCCAATTGGCCGAGGCCCCTGTCGCCATGGGTGAACAACCAACCGTCGGGCTGGAGCTGGCCGAGGATTTGTCGGTGCTGACCCCGATTTCCGTCAGTGGCGGATTGGAAGGCGAGGTGGTCTTTACCGGCCCGTTCCGCGCCCCGATTACCAAGGGTGATGCCATCGCCGAACTGATCCTGACCCGCGACGGGCTGCCAGAGGTCAAGGTGCCGCTTGTTGCCGCCGAAACCGTGCAGCCCGGCGGGTTCATGGTGAAAATGACCGCCGCCGCCAAACACCTTCTGGCGCGTCTGAACGCAGGGCCACAGGACGCTTCGTGAGCCACGCCGGACTGTTCATCAGCTTTGAAGGGATCGACGGGTCGGGCAAGTCAACGCAGGCGCGCCTGCTGGCCGACCATCTGCGCGGCCTTGGCCATGACGTTGTACTGACCCGCGAGCCCGGCGGCTCTCCGGGGGCAGAGGAAATTCGCGCGCTGGTCTTGCAAGGGGATCCTGATCGCTGGTCCGCACGCACCGAAATCCTGTTGTTCACGGCGGCCCGGCGCGATCATCTGGAACGCACCATCCAGCCGGCACTGGAGGCGGGCAAGATTGTGATCTGCGACCGTTTTGCCGATTCAACACGTATGTATCAGGGGCTGTCACGCGGTGATTTGCGCGCCATGGTCGATGATTTACACCGGCTGATGATCGGGATGGAACCGGATCTGACTGTGCTGATCGACATGGACCCGACCAAGGGCCTGTCGCGCGCCCTGGCCCGGCAGACGGTCGAGGAACGGTTCGAGGATTTTGGGGAGGAGTTGCAACAGGCCATGCGCACCGGCTTTCTGGCCCTCGCTGATGAGTTTGCAGAGCGGTTTGTCACCATTGACGGCGGGCGCGGCATTGATGAGGTCGCAGCCGACGTGCAACAGGTTGTCAGTACCCGTTTGCCGTCCTGAGCCTTCCCTCCCGCGCCAAACCTGCTAGACCCGGATCATGAGTGATGACGCCCCACAGCCCGACCGCCTTGCCGGTGCCCTCCACCCGCGCGACACGCCGCTTTTGATCGGGCAAGGTGCCGCCGAAGCCGCGTTTCTGGATGCTTTCAATTCTGGCAAGCTGCATCATGCATGGATGTTGACCGGCCCGCGTGGTGTGGGCAAGGCGACATTGGCCTGGCGCATTGCGCGGTTTCTGCTGGCAACGCCGGACGACGATGGCGGCATGTTCGCTGCTCCCACACCCGACACACTTGATATCGATCCCGACCATCCTGTCGCGCGCCGCATTGCCGCCGGTGGCGAAGGGGCGCTGCGCGCTGTCACCCGCACGATCAATCCTGATACCAAGAAGATGCGCAAACAGATTGTCGTCGATGACATCCGCGCGTTGAATGGGTTTTTCCAGATGTCCGCAGCGGATGGCGGGCGGCGTGTGGTGATCATTGATGACGCTGATGAGATGAACACGAATGCGGCCAATGCGCTGTTGAAAATGCTGGAGGAGCCGCCCGAACGGGCGGTGCTATTGCTGCTCAGCCACCAGCCCTCTGGCCTCTTGCCCACCATCCGCTCGCGCTGTCGAGTGCTGCGGCTTCACCCGCTGAACGCAGAAGATATGCAGAGCGCTCTCACCGCCTCTGGAGTTGAAATGCAGGGCGATCCGATGGCCCTTGCTGCGCTTTCCGGTGGCTCGGTTGGGGGCGCGCTGCGCCTGTCCCTGATGGGCGGTTTCCAGATTTATGCCGAGCTGATGGGGCTGATGGCCTCCCTGCCCCGGATGGACCGTGCCCGCGCGATCAAACTTGCCGAGGCTGCCGCACAGCGCGGCGCGGAAGAAAAGCTGATCCTGCTGTTTTCCCTGATTGATCTGATGCTGGCCCGGCTGGCGCGCAGCGGTGCCACCGGTGCCCCTCCCCAGGTCGAGGCCACACCGGGCGAGGCGGAATTGATGCAACGCCTGTCTCCCACCCCGTTTCAGGGCCGCAAATGGGCCGATCTGGCGCAAGAGGTTTCGGCACGGGCACAACACGGCATGGCGGTGAACCTTGACCCTGCCGCGCTGGTCCTAGATACCCTGCAAAAGATAAGCGACTGCGCCCCAAGGTAGAATGACGGACTGTATGACCGACACCTCCCAGACGACCCAAAACCCACAGAACATAGCCAGCCCGCAGATCACGGACAGCCATTGTCATCTCGACTTCCCCGATTTCGAGGACCAGCTGCCCGAGGCCATCGCCCGCGCTGCGGATGCCGGTGTGACGCGGATGGTGACGATCTGCACCAAGCTGCGTCAGGTTGATACAGTGCGCGCCATTGCAGAGGCCCATGCCCCAGTGTTCTTTGCCGCTGGCACCCATCCGATGTCTGTCGCCGCTGAACCGATGGTCACTGTGGATGAATTGATCGCCCTGACCACGCACCCCAAGATGGTGGGCATTGGCGAAACCGGTCTGGATTATCATTACACCGCCGACAGCATGGAGGTTCAGCAAACCTCCCTGCGGATCCACATCGCAGCGGCGCGGCAAACCGGCCTGCCGCTGATCATTCATGCCCGTGATGCCGATGCAGATATGGCGCGGATTTTGACCGAAGAATACCGCAACGGGCCCTATTCTTGCGTCATGCATTGTTTTTCCTCTTCACCAGAGCTGGCCCGCGCGGCCCTTGATCTGGGGTTTTACCTCAGTATGTCGGGGATCACCGCTTTTCCCAAATCCACCGATCTGCGTGACATCTTTGCCGCCGCCCCGATCGAGCGGATTCTGGTGGAAACCGACGCGCCCTATCTGGCACCCCCACCCCATCGCGGCAAACGCAACGAACCGGCCTTTGTGGCACATACCGCGCGGCGGGCTGCGGAAACATTCGGCATGGATTACGCCGATTTCGCCGCACAGACGCAGAAGAACTTCGAGCGGCTGTTTTCCAAAGTCACCGCATTTCAGGCCGCTGCCTGATGACGGAAATGCGCATCACCATATTGGGCTGCGGCTCTTCCGGCGGGGTGCCGCGTTTGGGCGGCCATTGGGGGGCCTGCGACCCGAGCGAGCCGAAGAACACCCGGCGTCGCTGTTCGATCCTTGTCGAAAGGGTCAGCGCGGATGGCACCACCTCGGTGTTGATCGACACCTCCCCGGACATGCGCAGCCAGCTGTTGGATGCGGGGGTCGGACGGCTTGACGGGGTGCTTTATACCCATGCGCATGCCGATCACGTGCATGGGCTTGACGATCTGCGGATGATCGTGATCAACATGCGGGCCCGCCTGCCGGTATGGGCCGATGCCCCGACCAAAGCGGCGCTGCTGGAACGGTTCGGCTATGCCTTCGTACAGCCCAAAGGGTCGATGTACCCACCAATCCTTGATCTGCATGACATTGACGGCGACACCACCGTTGACGGCCCCGGCGGGGCGCTGACCTTTACACCGTTTCTGGTCAATCATGGCGGCATGGATGCCTTAGGGTTTCGGGTAAACGATGTCGCCTATCTGCCTGATGTCGCACAGATTCCCGATGATATCTGGCCGCATCTGGAGGGGCTGAGCTGCTGGATCGTCGATGCCCTGCGCCGTGATCCACATCCCACCCACAGCCATCTGGACCAGACGCTGGGCTGGATCCGCGACATGGCCCCGAAACAGGCTGTGCTGACCAATATGCACAACGATCTGGACTATCAGACCATCGCCGCTGAGATGCCTGCCCATATCGACCCGGCCTTTGACGGCATGGTCCTGACTTTCCCGCTGGCCTGACCCGCCTCTGAAACCACGTAACAAGGCCCGCCTGTGCAAACCCTACTTGAAGTTATCCTGCCGGTCTTTCTGGTCATCGGTTTTGGCTATGTCGCCGTCTGGCGCGACTTGTTTCCCGCCAGCGGCATCGATGGGGTTCTGCGGTTTGCCCAGAATTTCGCCGTGCCCTGCCTGCTGTTTCAGGCGATTTCCAAAATCGACATTGCCGCCTCCTTTGATCCACGGTTGCTGATCAGCTTTTATACCGGTGCGGCGGCCTGTTTTGCGCTTGGTATCATCGGCGCGCGGGTGTTCTTCAAACGCGACTGGGAAGACTGTATCGCCATCGGGTTTTGCTGCCTGTTCTCCAATTCTGTTCTGCTGGGCCTGCCGATTGCGGAACGCGCCTATGGCCCGGACGCGCTGACCGGCAATTTCGCCATCATCGCCTTTCACTCGCCGTTTTGTTACGGGTTGGGCATCACTGTGATGGAGATCGTGCGCGGGCGCGGGCAATCAGCGGGAAAGCTGTTCCGCTCTGTCACCCGCGCGATGTTTCGCAATGCGCTGGTGCTGGGCATTCTGGCAGGGTTCACTGTGAATCTCTCCGGTCTTACCCTGCCCGGCGTTGTTGATGACGCCCTGTCGCTGATTGCACGGGCCGCTTTGCCTGCGGCGCTTTTTGCTCTTGGCGGCGTATTGATCCAGTACAAACCCGAAGGTGATATGAAAGCCATCGCCATGGTCTGTGCCCTGTCCCTTCTGGTGCATCCGGGCATTGTCTGGGGCATGGGCACTGCGCTGGCGCTGGACAAGGATCAGTTCCGCGCGGCAGTGCTGACCGGGGCCATGGCACCGGGGTTCAACGCCTATATCTTTGCCAATATGTATGGGCGCGCACGCCGTGTTGCCGCCTCTGCTGTGCTGATCGCGACCGGCAGTTCAATCCTGAGTGTCTGGTTCTGGCTTGCCGTCTTGGCCTAGGGGCATCTTTTCGAGTCCGCACCTCCCGGAAACCCGAGGTGTTTACATCGCCGTATCGCAATGCCTACAGTTCTCCATCGGCTCAGGGACACCCCTAGGCTTTTAAGCTGGCCATGCGCAACGTCTCTGCAGGTAGCGCCAGCATAAACGGGAGAAAGATATGACGTTTTCATTCAAAGGCCTGAAGGCCGCCGCGATTGGCGCGGTCTTGGTGACCGGTCTGGCAACTGCCGCCGCCGCACAGGATCTGAAGTTCTTTACCATCGGTACCGGCGGCACCGCCTACACGTATTATCCGGTTGGCGGCGTGATCGCCAATGCGATTTCCAAACCACCGGGGTCGCGCGAATGCGATGCAGGCGGATCTTGCGGTGTTGAGGGGCTGATCGCCTCTGCTGTCTCCTCGCGTGGGTCAGTCGATAACGTCAACGCCATCATCTCTGGCCTGCGCAATTCGGGCTTTGCCCAGTCCGACGTGGCCTATTGGGCCTTCACCGGCACCGGTACGATGGAGGGCAAAGAACCTGCCAAAGACCTGCGCACCATCGCCGCCCTGTTCGAAGAGCATATTCATCTTGTGGCTTTGGCCGACAGTGGCATCAATTCGGTTGCCGATCTGAAGGGCAAGCGCGTGTCGCTGGATGAGCCGGGTTCAGGCACCTATGTTGACGCCAACCTGATCCTTGAGGCCAATGGTCTGGGTCTGGACGATGTGACCGCCGAAGCCCTGAAAGGCGGCGCCGCATCCGAGGCCTTGCGTAATGGCAAGATCGACGCGTTCTTTGTCGTCGCAGGCTATCCAACGGGATCGCTTGTTGAACTGGCCTCTGCGGCTGACATCAAGCTGGTGCCGATTGATGGTGATGGCGCGGCGGCACTGACCGAGAAATACGGTTTTTTCGCTGCCTCTGACATTCCGGAAGGTGCCTATGAGGGCGTTGCAACCACAACGACCGTGGCAGTGGGTGCGCAGTGGTTCACCTCGGCCAATGAGGATGAAGAACTGATCTATAACATCACCAAGGCCCTGTGGAACGAACAGTCCCGCAAGCTGCTGGATGTGGGCCACGCCAAGGGCAAAACGATCACTGCAGAATCTGCATTGAACGGTGTGGGTGTGCCGCTGCACGCCGGTGCAGAGCGGTTCTATAAAGAAGCCGGGCTGCTGAAGTAATCCCGGTTTCGACTGATTTGGCCCGAACGCCGCATTGGCGTTTGGGCCTTATTTTATTTCATGATTACAGACGGATACCCCATGGCCGCTGATAACACACCCGAATTGACCCCCGAACAACTGGCCGAGATCGAACGCAAATTTGATCCCGAAACCGCCTTTCGCCCGACGGGGCGCATGTTGGGGCATTTCATCGCAGCGGTGCTGGTGGCCATGTCGGTCTATCACTTCTATGCCTCAGGCTTCGGATTGATCCGCGAACTTTTGCACCGTGGCATTCATCTGTCTTTCGTCCTCGGACTGGTGTTCCTGCTGTTCGGCCTGCGCAAATCCGACCCCGCACTCGGCGTACCAAAGGCATGGTATCGTTTTGACGGGGTGCCGGTCATCGATATCATGCTGGCGGTTCTTGCCGTGGGGGCGGCTATGTACCTGCCCCTTTTGCCCCCGACGATTGTCGCCGAACGTGTTGGCAACCCGTCGCAATTTGACGTTTTCATGGGCACATCCTTGCTGCTGCTCACATTGGAGGCAACGCGGCGGTCCGTTGGCCCGACCCTGCCGATCATCGCCATCCTTTTCCTTGTCTTTGCCTATTTCGGACCATGGATGCCGGGGGCGTTGAAACATGGTGGCGCAAGCTGGCTGGGCATCATCAACCATCTTTATATGACCAACCAAGGCATCTATGGCATCGCCATCGGCGTCATGGCGCAATATGTGTTCCTGTTCATCCTGTTCGGCGTACTGGCCACGCGCATCGGTCTGGGGCAGCTGTTTATCGACCTCGCCATGGTCATTGCGGGTCGCTATTCCGGTGGTCCTGCCAAGGTTGCGATCTTCTCCTCTGCCTTTATGGGCACGATTTCGGGTTCTTCCATCGCCAATACGGTGACCACCGGGGCGCTGACCATTCCGGCAATGAAACGCGTCGGCTACCCCCCTCATTTCGCCGGCGCGGTCGAGGCCACGGCCTCAACCGGTGGTCAGATCACCCCGCCAATCCTTGGTGCTGCGGCGTTTATCATGGTGGAATACCTTGAAATCCCCCTGCGCGATGTGCTGGCGGCGGCGCTGTTTCCTGCCTTGCTGCATTACTTTGGCATCTTCATCATGGTGCATCTGGAGGCAAAGAAACTTGGCCTGCGGGGCCTGCGCGCCGAGGAACTGCCCAAGGTGGGCGTGGTCCTCAAGGATCATTGGCTGTCAATCATACCACTGGCCATTCTGGTCTATCTGATCCTGTCCGGCAAAACCCCCGATTACGCAGCGGTCTATGGCATTATCGCCTGTGTGGTTGTCGGCTTCCTTAATCCGACCCATCGTCTGACCTTTCCCGATCTGTGGAATGCCCTTTCGGCGGGGGCGAAAAACACGCTGGCGGTTGGCGCAGCGGCGGCCACTGTTGGGGTTGTCGTCGGGGTTGTGACCCTGACCGGCGTCGGGTTCCGCCTTGGCTATGTTGTGGTGCAGACCGCGACGGACATCGGCGGGTTCCTCAGCACCCTGCCGGTTCTGTCTTATTTCACCGTGACCCAATGGGCGCTGTTTGTCTCGCTGATCCTGATCGCAATTTCCTGCATCATCATGGGCGCGGGTATTCCGACCACTGCGACCTATATCATCCTTGTTGCCGTCGCTGCCCCTGCCCTTGCACAGTTACAGGTCGAACCCCTCGTTTCGCATTTCTTTGTGTTTTATTACGGGGTTCTGGCGGATATCACGCCGCCCGTTGCACTGGCCGCCTATGCCGCTGCCGGGATCGCAGGATCGAACCCCTTCAAAACCGGCAATACCGCCTTCCGTCTTGGTATTGCCAAAGCCTTGGTGCCTTTTGTCTTCGTCTATTCCCCCGCTCTCCTGCTGGTGGCAGACGGGTTCACATGGTGGCTGTTCACCATCACGTTATCCGGTGCCATGCTGGGCATTGCTTCCCTTGGTGTCGCCTTCAGCGGCTTCCTGTTTGCGCCTCTGGCTAAATGGGAACGCTGGTGGGTGGCGTTGGTATCGTTTCTGTTCATTGCCCCGGGGTTGCTGACGATGATCATCGGTCTGGTGCTCATGTCGCCAATCATCATCCGGCAGGTGTTGGCACGGCGAAACACCCAAGCCGCATGAAACCCCAATCCATTCCCAAGGGTCATAACATCGAAAGCTGTTAAGACCCCGATCACAAACAACAGGACACCACAATGACATTGCTACAAATTGCATCGCTGCTGATCGTTCTTGCGGGTGTCTTCGGGGCCATCAACTATCTGTTTCTAAAGCTGCCTTCCGCCATCGGCATTCTTGTGGTCGCATTGTTCGCCTCGCTGGTGGTGATTGCCACCGATGCGATTTTCCCCGCCCTGACAGTCGAGGAAAGCATCCGCGCGCAGGTCCTGGAACTGGAGTTCTCCGAAGCCCTGCTGGAAGGCATGCTGGGCCTGTTGCTCTTTGCCGGTGCGCTGCATGTCAAACTGTCGGATCTGCGCAAGGCATGGCTGCTGATCCTGTTGATGGCGACCATGGGCATTGCCATCTCAACCGTCATCGTCGGGGTCGCCTTCAGCTGGATCACCGGCATGCCCTTTTTGATGGCGCTGATCTTTGGCGCGTTGATCTCCCCCACAGACCCGGTGGCCGTACTGGGCGTGCTGCGCGACGCGGACCTGCCCAAGGCTTTGGAAACAAAGATCGCCGGTGAAAGCCTGTTCAACGATGGTGTTGGCTATGTGGTGTTTCTGGTGCTGGTCGGCCTCGCCTTTCCCAGTGGCGATGCCCATGGTTCGGGCCTTGCAGGTGCGGCAAAGCTGTTTGTGCAGGAGGCACTGGGCGGTGCGGTGCTGGGCATTGTTCTGGGCTGGCTGACCTTCCGGGTGATGCGGCTGATTGATGATTATTCACTTGAGGTGCTGATCACACTGGGCCTTGCCTTTGGCGGTTATGAGCTGGCCGTCTGGCTGCATGTCTCCGCCCCCATCATGGCAGTCTGCGCAGGGCTTTTGATCGGGGATATCGGTGCCAAACACGGCATGTCCGAAGAGACCCGGCAATATGTCGATGCCTTCTGGAAACTGGTGGACGAGATCCTGAACGCGGTGCTGTTCCTGATGATTGGCTTTGAGGTCTTTGCAATCGCCTTTCAGGCCGATTTCGCCCTTGCCGGTGTCATGGCGATCATCGTTTCGCTGATCGCGCGACTGGCGGCTGTTTCTGTTCCCGTACTGATGCTGCGCCCATTTCAATCCTTTAGCGCCGGTGTCATTCCGATCATGACCTGGGGCGGGTTGAAAGGCGGGATTTCAGTGGCTTTGGCCTTGTCCCTGCCTGACAATGAATGGAAACCGCTGATCCTGACCGCCACCTATATCGTTGTGATCTTTTCAATCATCGTTCAGGGCCTGACCATCACCCGCCTTGCTGAACGGGTTGGGCGCACACCGGAATTACCACATGAGTAAAGCGCGACAGGTCCAGCCCCGAATGGGCCCACTCAGCGACTATTGGCCGGGGCCGGCACAACCGCCGCGCCCCGGCACAGCGCCCTTGTCGCAAACGCCCTTAGGGTTGTACAACAGGCATAGGTTGGAAGTCGCGCGAAAGTCAGCGTGAACTTGTCGCTGTAGTATGAACGCCAGCCGCTGCACGATGTGTCATTCAGGATCGAGCAGATTGAACTGAGCGCAATGCAGGCCAACGTGCTATTGGCGCACACCGCACCAATCCGCAGGGAGCGCACGCCAGCCGCAGACGGCTTCATTTCAGAAGAGTTACGCGACACAGTTGAAATTGCGCTTGAGGGTTTTGGGCCGGTTTTGCCGAGGCTCGGCCTGTCAGGTTTCAAGCGCCCGAAAGTACTGGTTCCGCATGAACCATTGGCGGGAATCACTCGTGAAACCCATGAAGGGTTTGCCTCAGGACGTCTTGAAACCCAAGCAGAAGTGAAGCCCTTCTTCGAAGGCTGTCCTTACTTCCCGCGTAGCAGCTATTAAGCATGGGAAAGAGGAAGTGGTGCGGGCGGTGGGACTCGAACCCACACGGGCACAAGGCCCAACAGATTTTAAGTCTGGTATGTCTACCATTCCATCACGCCCGCAGCAGGTGCAGATAATCCCAAGGCGGGGGCAGTGTAAATGGTCAGAGTTCCTGATCCTTGCGTCCCAACGGTGCGCCATCCGCCAGAAGGGCCGCTTCGGACAGCCAAGGGTTGCTTTCCACCGCCACCAGCATCTGTGCCCGCGCCTCCGCAAGGCGGCCAAGGTTCATCAAGGTCAGGGCGCGGCCTGATTGCGCGGCGACATGATAGGGTTGCAAGGACAGCGCCATATCCAGATCAACCAATGCCTTTTCATGGTTACCGTTCAGGAAATGAATATAGGCGCGCTGGTTAAAACCCTCGGCATAGGTCGGGCAATATTCAACCAACCGGTCGAACTCGCGAATGGCACCGGCAAAATCGAACACCTCGCGGCGACGCATGCCCGCATCCAACACAGCCTGCGCCGCTTTATCAGGGGCGCGCAGCCAGACCTGCCACATCTGGTTTGACGCCTGCGCCCCTTCTGCCGCATCAGCGGCCGCCTGCGCGCGGGCAATAAGCGCCTGCAATTCTTCATGGTGATCAGCAGGCTCGGGGCAGGCTGCCCATGCCATCTGGCCCGCTGCAAGGGCCGCCGTACCCAGGATCATCAAAACCTGCCGCATGCCTTTATCAAGGACGCCGCAGGGCATCACGTCAAGTCCCGTCTGCCAGCATGGTCTCTTTCACCGCTTCCATCGCCACATAAGTCGAGGTGTTGGAGACATGCGGCAGTGATGAAATCGTCTCGCCCAGAAACCGGCGATAGGCAGACATGTCACGGGTCCGCACCTTCAGCAGGTAATCAAAATGGCTGGCAATCATATGGGCTTGCTCGATCTCCGGCACCTTTGCGATGGCCGCATTAAACTCGCGCAATGCCTTTTCCCGCGTATCGCTCAGGCGGACCTCGACAAAAGCCACATGATCTAACCCCAACCGGATCGGATCCAGCAAGGCACGATAGCCAAGCACGACCCCCTGCTCTTCCAAGCGGCGCAGGCGCGCCTGTGTCGGGGATTTGGACAGGCCGATGCGTTTGGCAAGGTCGGTGATGCTGATCCGACCATCTTCGGCCAGCACAGAAAGAATCGCATGGTCGAAACGATCCAGCGCGAATTGAACGTTTTGCATTTCAATACCCCCCGGCAAATGGTTTTTCATCTGCGTTTTGTAGCAATCTAAGGCAAATCGACTTTCAAAGATAGTGTATCCTCGACGAAACGCCTTATGGAGAGAGCCATGGCCGAACATACACCCCAAACCCTGCGCCACCAAATTGATGCCGGCATGTATGCCGATCCTGATACCGTATTGGACCGTTTGGTCACTGCTGCCAATCTGCCCGCTGATGAACGTGCCGAAATTTCGGCGCAGGCGGCTGATCTGGTCCGCGCCATTCGCGGCACCACCCAACCCGGCCTGATGGAGGTCTTTCTGGCCGAATACGGCCTGTCCACTGATGAAGGTGTGGCGCTGATGTGTCTGGCCGAGGCGCTGTTGCGCGTACCCGATGCCGATACGATCGACGCGCTGATCGAAGACAAGATCGCCCCCTCCGATTGGGGCCGCCACATGGGGCACTCCACCTCGTCACTGGTCAATGCCTCCACCTGGGCCTTGATGCTGACGGGCCGTGTGTTGGATGATGAACAGCCCGGTCCGGTACGCCATCTGCGCGCCGCCATCAAACGTCTGGGCGAACCCGTGATCCGCACCGCCGTTTCCCGCGCGATGAAGGAAATGGGCCGCCAGTTCGTGCTGGGTGAAGATATCGACGCCGCGATGAAACGCGCCGCAGGCATGGAGAAAAAGGGCTTCACTTACAGCTACGACATGCTGGGCGAAGCGGCCCGCACCGAAGCCGATGCCAAACGCTATCACCTCAGCTATTCGCGGGCGATCAGCGCCATTGCCACCGCCTGTACCGACAGCGATATCCGCAAGAACCCCGGTATCTCTGTCAAACTCTCCGCCCTGCATCCGCGCTATGAGGTCTCGCAGGAAGATGCGGTGATGACCGATCTGGTGCCACGTCTGCGCGCCCTCTGCCTGTTGGCGAAATCGGCTGGCATGGGCCTGAACGTCGATGCGGAAGAGGCTGACCGCCTTGGTCTCTCGCTTGAGGTGATCGACCGGGTGATGAGTGAACCCGCGCTGGCCGGTTGGGACGGGTTCGGCATTGTGGTGCAGGCCTTTGGCCCCCGTGCCGCCACTGTGATTGACGCGCTCTATGATATGGCGGAACGCCATGACCGCAAGATCATGGTCCGTCTGGTGAAAGGCGCCTATTGGGACACAGAAATCAAACGCGCACAGGTGGAAGGCATCGATGGCTTTCCGGTCTTTACCCAAAAGGCCGCCACTGACGTCAGCTATATCTCCAACGCCCGCAAGCTCTTGGGCATGACTGACCGGATTTATCCGCAATTCGCCACCCATAACGCCCATACGGTTGCTGCGGTCCTGCACATGGGGGCGGATCAAAAGGACGCTTTTGAATTCCAGCGCCTGCATGGCATGGGCGAAACCCTTCATACAATCGTGATGAAGGATCACGGGTCGCGCTGCCGCATCTATGCCCCTGTGGGCGCACATAAGGATCTGCTGGCCTACCTCGTGCGCCGCCTGCTTGAAAACGGCGCGAACTCCAGCTTTGTGAACCAGATCGTGGATGAGGACGTCCCGCCAGAGGTTGTCGCGGCGGACCCCTTTGAGCAATTGGGCCTGCCCACCAACCTGATCATCGCCAAGGGGCCAGAGATTTTCGCGCCCCTGCGTGGCAATGCCCGTGGGTTCGATTTGACCCATACCCAGACGCTGGATGAAATCGCACAGGCCCGCTCCCCTTTCCTCGACAAGACATGGCAGGCTGCCCCGCTGCTCGCAGGCAAGGCGGCACCACAGGCTGCCACGCCAGTCACCAACCCCGCTGACCCTGACGCCTCTCCCGGTACGGTGCGCAATGCCTCGCCTGCAGATGTGGCCACCGCCCTGGACAAGGCCAAACCTTGGACCGCCCCCCTGTCAGAACGGCGCAACATCTTGCTGAAAGCAGCGGATCTGATCGAAGATCATTTCGGCGAGATCTTTGCCCTGCTGACCCTTGAGGCTGGAAAAGGCTTGCCCGATTGTGTCGCCGAACTGCGCGAAGGCGTTGATTTCCTGCGCTATTATGCCGGTCAGGCCACGGGTGAACCACCCGCGGGCATCTTCACCTGCATCAGCCCGTGGAACTTCCCCATGGCGATTTTTGTCGGGCAAATCTCTGCCGCTTTGGCTGCGGGAAATGCGGTTCTGGCGAAACCGGCAGAGCAAACACCCTTGGTCGCCCATGTCACCGTCTCACTCCTGCATCAGGCTGGTGTGCCAAAAACCGCCCTGCAGCTCTTGCCCGGTGGTGGCGACATCGGTGCCGCGCTGACCGGCGACAAACGCATCAACGGCGTGGCCTTCACTGGCTCCACTGCGACGGCCCAGCGCATCCGCGCCAATATGGCCACCCATTGCGCCCCCGGCACCCCGCTGATTGCCGAAACCGGCGGGCTGAACGCGATGATTGTCGACAGTACCGCTCTGCCCGAACAGGCCGTGCAAGCAATTGTTGAATCCGCGTTCCAGTCGGCGGGCCAACGCTGTTCCGCGCTGCGCTGTCTCTATGTGCAGGAAGACATCGCCGAGGATCTGATCAAAATGCTGATCGGCGCGATGCAAGCCCTGAAAATGGGCGATCCTTGGGACCTTAGCACCGATGTCGGCCCGGTGATCGACGAGCTTGCCCGCAAGGGCATCCTTGATCACGTGGAAACCGCCCGTGCCGAGGGGCGTCTGGTTGCTGAACTCAATGCTCCCGCTACCGGCACATTTGTCGCCCCCACCATCCTGCGGGTGAGCGGCATTGGCGATCTGAAGCGCGAGATTTTCGGCCCCATCCTACATATCGCAACCTTCAAATCGCAGGAGCTTGACGCGGTGATCGACGCGATCAACGCCACCGGTTACGGGCTGACTTTCGGGCTGCACACCCGCATCGACGACCGTGTGCAATATGTCTCTGAACGGATTGAAGCGGGTAATATCTACATCAACCGCAACCAGATCGGTGCAATTGTCGGTAGCCAGCCCTTTGGTGGCGAAGGCCTGTCCGGCACCGGCCCGAAGGCGGGCGGCCCGAACTATCTGCCGCGTTTTGGTGCGCCTGATGTGCAACAGGTCGCCGGGACATGGGACAAGGCGCAAACCAGCCTGCCCGCCCTGCCCGCACATGCACCGGCAGCCCCCATCGAAACCCTGTCAATGCCGGGGCCAACAGGGGAATCCAACCGGCTCAGCACCCTGCCCCGCGCACCCCTGCTGTGCATGGGACCGGGGGCTGAGGCAACCGCCGCACAGGCCCGCGCGGTCGAGGCGCTTGGCGGTGTCGCCCTGCGGGCCACCGGAGAGATTGCCCCCGACCTGCTGGCCACCGGCCCTGACTATGGCGGCATTCTGTGGTGGGGAGATGCCGAAACCGGGCGTCAGATCGAACAGGCTCTGGCCAAACGCAGCGGCCCGATCCTGCCGCTGATCCCCGGTCTGCCCGATCCCGCACGGGTTCGTGCGGAACGTCATGTCTGCGTTGATACCACCGCTTCCGGCGGCAATGCTGCCCTGCTGGGGGCCGCCAGCTGACACCTATCGCCATTTTGACGGGCGCGGCCACTTGACCCCGCCCGTCCAATCGCCCAGCTTGGCCTAATGTTTCCCATTCGCGATCATAACCCGTCAGGCGGCGTGCCCTATGTCACCTATGTGCTGATGGCGCTGAACATCGGCATCTTCCTGACCTATGTGCCTATCCTCAACGACGACCGCGCCCTCTATGCGCTGTACAACGCCTACGCGCTTGTCCCGGCGCGGGTCAGTGACGGCTATGGGTTCTCGGGGCTGTTTACCTCCCAATTCCTGCATGGCGGCTGGATGCATCTGGCCGGTAACATGCTGTTTTTATGGATCTACGGCGATAACATCGAAGAAGAGATGGGGCATTTCGCCTATCTGGCCTTCTACCTTGCCGCAGGTGTTGCTGCCGGGCTGACACAAGTTGCCTTCGAACCTTCCTCGGCTGTGCCGATGGTCGGGGCCTCTGGTGCGATTGCGGGCGTCATGGGGGCCTACCTTCTGCTGTTCCCCAAGGCCAAGGTGGACATCCTGATCATCTTTGTGGTGTTTTTCCGCATCTTCCCGATCCCGGCCTGGATCATTCTGATCCTCTGGTTCGGGATGCAGTTTATTGGCGGGATTGGCGCTGATCCCAACACCGGCGGCACCGCCTTCTGGGCCCATGCGGGCGGTTTCGTGGCCGGCATCCTTGGTGCGCTGCCAGTCTGGCTGAAACGCGGGGCCGTGGCCTACTGGAACCGCACCGACGGCCATCCGCCCCACCCCGAAGCAAAATACCCCCAGATCAACAACAGCCGTATTCCAAAGGTAAGACGCCGATGACTGAACCCTGCGATATCAAGGCAAGCTGCCATTGTGGCGCTGTCACACTCACTGCAACCCTACCTTTCGGATTTTCAGACATCGGGCGCTGCAATTGTTCCTTCTGTGCGCGCCGACAGGCCGCTGCCGTGACCGCAACAGCAGCTTCTGTTGTCGTCACGCATGGCGCGGACAACCTGTCGCTCTACAGCTGGGGCACCCATACGGCGCAGCATTATTTCTGCAAAACCTGCGGGATCTATACCCACCACAAACGCCGCGCCGACCCCACGCAATGCGGCATCAACCTTGGCTGTATCGAAGGTGCAAACCCTTGGGATTTCGACCCAATCCGATGGAGCGATGGGCAGAACCACCCCTCCGACCAGTAATCTCATAGCAGTTCACAAAAAACGTCAAACACCCGCCGCCTGAAATCAGAGATTCCAACGCGTTGCCTGATGCTCTGTGTATATCAGGTTTTCGTCGAAGTGATTTAGCCGCGCACAGCCTTGGCAAAACCCGAGAAAATCGGCTCGTTGGCACAGATGATCTGGCCATGGCCGATAATATCGCGCCCCTCATCCAAAGGCTCAACCAGCCCGCCAGCCTCGCGCACGATCAGCGATCCTGCCGCCACATCCCATGCGTTCAGGCGCCGCTCCCAAAAACCATCGTATCGCCCTGCGGCAACATAGGCCAAATCAAGCGATGCTGCGCCCCAGCGGCGCACACCCGCACAGACCGGCATCAAACGTGCCAGTTCCTGCAAAGTCTGCGGCAGATCCGACCGGCCACCAAACGGCAGACCGGTGGCAAAAATACTCTCGATCATGCGATGACGGCCAGAGGCACGAATGCGGCTTTCGTTCATCCAGGCGCCGGCACCTTTTTCAGCAAAGAACATCTCGTCCTTGGTCGGGTCAAACACCACCCCCGCTACGATATGGCCCTTATGTTCCAGCGCAATCGACACCGCCCAATGCGGCAAACCATGCAAGAAGTTTGTAGTGCCATCCAACGGATCGACAATCCAGCGACGAGTCGGATCAACACCTTCTTCCTCGCCACCCTCTTCAGCCAGCCAGCCATAGGTCGGGCGGGCGTTCATCAATTCGCTTTTGATGATCTGTTCGGCAGCGATATCGGCCTTGGAGACAAAGTCACCGGCACCTTTCACAGAAACCTGCAATTGCTCGACCTCGCGGAAATCCTTGGTCAGGGCACGCCCCGCCTTACGGGCCGCTTTGATCATGATGTTGAGATTCGCACTGCCAACCATTGAGAAACGCCTTTTTTCCGCGATAAGATGCACCCTTTAGGCTGATGGGGCCGGTTTGCCAAGGGTGGGCGACCGCTCTGACATATGATTCTGATGTCACCAGCGCGATACTGCACAACTTTCCCGGTTGTTTCACCCTGCAAACCGCATCGCTACGTCATCTTTCTTGTCTCTTGCCATTCACGCCCAGCACGTCACGGTAGCGTCAAAGTGATCCATTTCAGGAGAAAACCATGAGCACTCAAATGCAAGAAATCGTCCTCGCCAGCCGGCCCGACGGTGCCCCGACACCAGAGAATTTCCGCCTTGAAACCTCTGATCTGCCAACGCCGGGCGAAGGTGAAGTTCTGGTTCTGGTGCAATATATGTCGCTCGATCCGTACATGCGCGGCCGCATGGATGACGCAAAATCCTATGCCGCCCCGGTTCCGATTGGCGGCAAAATGGAAGGCGGCAGCGCGGGCAAGGTGATTGCATCAAATTCTCCACATTTTAACGAAGGTGATTTGGTCTTTGGCCCCTTCGGCTGGGCCACACATGCGGTTGCGGATGCAAAGATGTGCCGCAAGCTGGACCCGGATCAGGCACCGATCACCACCTCACTGGGGGTGCTGGGCATGCCCGGGCTGACCGGCTGGCACGGGCTGATGGCCTATGGCAAACCCAAGGCGGGGGAAACACTGGTGGTTGCGGCCGCCACCGGACCTGTGGGATCCATGGTTGGGCAGCTTGCCAAATCGCTGGGCCTGCGGGTTGTGGGCATCGCGGGTGGTGCGGATAAATGCAAGACTGCGGTGGATCACTTCGGCTTTGATGCCTGTATCGACCACCGTGCCCATGCGGATGCCAAATCCCTGAAGGACGCGATAAAGGCAGAATGCCCCAAAGGCATCGACATCTATTTCGAAAACGTCGGTGGCAAGGTGCTTGAGGCGGTGATCCCGCTGATGAATCCCTTTGGCCGCATCCCCATCTGCGGCATGATCGCATGGTATAATGCCGGTGGCCTTGGTGAAAACGCCGGTGGGGCGGGCCTAACTGCGCCCAAACTTTGGCGCACAATTCTGGTGAATTTCCTCAGCGTGAACGGGTTCATCATTTCCAACCACTGGGACCGTTTCCCCGAATTCATCCGCGAAGTGGCTCCAAAGGTCGCCAGTGGAGAGATCGCCGTGCAGGAAGACATCACCGAAGGTCTGGAAAACGCGCCGCAGGCTTTCATCAACCTGTTGACAGGTGGCAATACCGGCAAGGCAATTGTGAAAGTTTCATAAGTCTTGCACGGGCGGGGTAAACCCCGCCCTACCGCAGGCTGCTAATGTGACCTATACCGCGAATGTTATTTTTGCAGGAACCGTTGCTCTTGAGTTTAAGGACAAGATTAAGCGCAGGATCGCGCTTTCACTTTGCCTGTAAACTCAATTCAGGTGTTGCGCGCCCCACGACGCCTGCCTTGGCGCGCGCCATCACACCGCCTGTAACTTGCGCGCCTCTTCCCCGGCCAGTTGCAGCAGTTGATCCATGAACGGCTTGCCCAGATCATCATTGCGCACCGCTGCATAGAGCCGCCGCGTCACGCCGTTTTCGGTCAGCGGGCGGGTCACATAGTCTGACGAATATTTCACCTCGCGCACCACCCAATCAGGCAGCACCGACACCCCCCGGTTGGAGGCCACCAGCAGCAGGATCACCGCCGTCAACTCGACCTGCCGGATGGCGGCAGGCTCTACCTTGGCCGGGATCAAAAGCTGGCTGAATACATCCAGACGGGAGCGTTCAACCGGATAGGTAATCAGCGTTTCCGCGCGAAAATCATCCGCTTCAACATAAGGTTTCCCGGCCAGCGGATGGGTGCTGGCCGCGACAAAAACCGCTTTATAGTCAAACAGTTCGACAAATGTGACCCCGGCAAGGTCTTCGGGATCAGAGGACACCACCAGATCAACCTCTTCGCGCAGCAATGCCGGCAATGCGTCAAAGGCCAGACCAGGGCGAATGTCCACATCCACATCCGGCCAGCTGCGGCGAAACTGTTCCAGCACCGGAAACAGCCATTCAAAACAGGCATGGCATTCAATCGCGATATGCATCCGCCCGGTACTGCCTGCCCGCAAACCGCTGAACTCGTCCTGCAAGGCTTGCACCTGTGGCAGCACCTGCTGTGCCAGTTTCAACAAACGCAGCCCCGCAGGCGACAGTTTTAACGGCTTGGAGCGGCGCACAAACAGCTCGACACCGGCCTGATCCTCCAGCCCCTTCACCTGATGGCTCAGCGCCGATTGGGTGATGTTCATCTGTTCAGCGGCACGGGCCAGCCCCCCTGCCTCGTGAATGGCCTGAATGGTGCGCAGATGGCGGAATTCAATGTGCATGTGAGGCGATCCTCATATTCAAGATGAAAGTTATGAATTTGTTTCACATGCCGCACTGCGGTACAAGAGAGGTCACACCATAAAGGACGATCCAGATGACCAGCCCACGCGTTTCCTTCGAAGTTTTCCCGCCCCGCAATGTCGACGCGGGTTTTAACCTTTGGGACACTGCGCAGATGCTGGCCCCGCTGGAGCCGCGGTTTTTCTCTGTCACCTATGGCGCGGGTGGCACCACGCGGGATCTGACCCATGATTCCGCGCATGTGCTGCGCCGCACCTCCGGCCTGCCGGTTGCGGCCCATCTAACCTGCGTTGGTGCCAGCAAGGCAGAGACGCTGGAAGTTGCAGATACTTTTGCCAAAATCGGCGTCACCGATATTGTCGCCCTGCGCGGCGATCCGCAGGATGGTGCAAAAACCTTTACCCCCCATCCCGAGGGCTTTGCCAACAGCTGTGAATTGATCGAGGCGCTGGCGGACAAGGGCACCTTCAACATCCGTGTCGGGGCCTATCCCGACAGCCACCCGGAAGCCGCAGATATGGACGCCAATGTGCAATGGCTCAAACGCAAGTTCGAGGCTGGTGCGGATGAGGCGATCACCCAGTTTTTCTTTGAGACCGACAGCTTCCTGCGGTTCCGCGATGCCTGTGTCAAGGCGGGTATCGACAAACCAATCACACCGGGCATCCTGCCGATCCTGAACTGGAAATCAGCCCGCAAATTTGCGACCCGCTGTGGCACCCCTGTGCCGGTATGGCTGGATGACGCGTTCGAGGCGGCGATCCGCGACGACCGCCATGATTTGCTGGCCACGGCCCTTTGCACCGAAATGTGCGATACGCTGATCAGCGAAGGGGTTGAGGATCTGCATTTCTACACGCTGAACCGGGCGGCACTGACGCGCAAAGTCTGCCATGCAATTGGGGTCACACCGCAAAGCACAGTGAGGGACGTGGCGTAACCGCTTGGCATCGGGGGGCTTTGCCCCCTAGCATCGGGTGGTGATCTTATCGGAGAAACCACCCATGCCCCGCATTGCGACGAAACCCGAAGACCTGCTCAGCCAGTCCGAAGCATTGCAAATGTCCGGGCTGGAATTCATGCAAGCCATTCTGGACGGCACCAACCCCGGCCCGCCCATCGGGGCAACCATGGGCTATACCCTGCATGATCTCGAAGAAGGCCGCGCAGTGTTTCGCGGCACCCCCGAATTCAATGTCACCAACCCGATGGGGACCGTGCATGGCGGCTGGTACGGCACCTTGCTGGACAGTGCCATGGCCTGTGCGGTGATGACGCAAGTGCCACGCGGATCAATCTATACCACCTTGGAATACAAGATAAATATCCTGCGCGGCATTCCCTTGGGCATGCAGATTGATTGTATCGGCGTGACCGATCATGTGGGCCGCTCGACCGGCGTGGCCCATGGCGAAATCAGAGGGGTTGAGGATGGCAAGCTTTATGCCACGGGCTCAACCACCTGTATCATAATGAAAATCGCCTAGGCGCAGGGCCACAGACCTTACATATTGCCTGTTCTGGCTTCCGGCATCACAGTTTTATCCTGCTGCTGCGCCGCCTGACGCTGCGCTATACTTTGGTGCAGCCGTTCTGACGGGTCCTGCCCGACAATGCGTTTCCTGCGTGACATCAATATCTTGCCATGCCCGCGCCAAGTGCCCCGCGCCGGGGCTGTTGGATCCTGTGGAAAGCGGGAACGCCATTCCACCGGCAGCGTCAGTCCACAGCTTTCTGCCTGCTCCAACATCCAGACGAGCGGGATGTTCGCCAACGGCCGCGCGGCCTCAAACCCGCCCAGCTGCCCGCCTACATCGCCATGCGCACCGGGAAACCAGACCTGTTCCACCCGCCCCGCAAACCCCGCATGGGATTGCCAGAGAACCGGCTGATACGCCACACGGGTCTCATCATGGGCCAACGCGTGAAACCCGTTGCGCACAACATGGCTCAGGTCGTGATTGTGAAAGGCATGCAGGTGCTCGGACAACCGCCACAGCACCGGCGCGTTAATCCCCAGCGATTTCACCGTGTCCCAGACACCGATCATTTCAATTTCGACTTGGGCGTAACAATGGGCATTGCGAAATGCTGTGCGGGTGGACATCTCGGGGCTGCATTCATAGTGGCGATAGGCCATGCGGATATTGCGGCTTGTCGCATGCTCCGCCTGCAACAGGCCCACCATATCAATCACGCCAGCCAAGGAGCGTACCGCATAGGCACCGCGCGAATAACCAAACAGGAAAATCCGGTCACCGGGGCGATAGCGAGAGGCCAGCCAACCATAGGCGCGCCGGATTAGTCTATTGATCCCCTTGCCCGACGCCACATCCAACACCGAACGCCAGTCATCCCATTGCAATCCCGACTCGTAATACAGAGAAACCGCCGGCCCTGTTTCCTTGAGCAGCATATAGGTCCGCGCCGCGTTGGTCTGATGCAGCGGTTCCAGCGACGACAGGGTGCCGTCCAGAACGATCACATGGGTGGTCGCGGCCCGGGGCGTAGCCTCGGGAACCGAGATCTGTGTTTTAACGCGCTTATTCTGCCGCGATCCGGCCCTCATTCAACAACTCCCAGACGCGGTGCGGCGTAAACGGCATATCCGCCTGACGCACCCCTTGATCCCACAAGGCATCCTGTACCGCATTTGCAATGGCCGCCATGGCACCCACAGTGCCGGCTTCGCCACAGCCTTTCATTCCCATGATATTCGCCGTCGAAGGTACAGGCTCCGAGGTAAAGGAAATGTAAGGAAGGTCTGCCGCACGGGGCATGGCATAGTCCATGAACGATGCCGTGAGCAGCTGACCGTCCTCGTCATAGACAACCCGCTCCTGCACGGCCTGCCCAACCCCTTGGGCGACACCACCATGCACCTGCCCTTCGGCCAGCATCGGATTGATAAGATTACCAAAATCATCAACTACGGTGTAGCTTTCTGTAGTGACAACGCCGGTTTCCGGGTCAATCACCACCTCGGCCACATGTGCCCCGTTGGGAAAACTGCGGGCGGGCAAGGTCGCACGTTCGTGATGACTCAACAGGTCGTCACGGCCTTTTTCGCGGGCCATCTCGGCGACCTCCAGCATGGTGGGGGTCAGGTTTGACCCTTCCGCGCGGAACCGTTCATCGTCAAAACTGATCTCGCTGGCGGCTACGCCCATTTCATCCGCAAGAAAGGCGGTGAAACGTTCGGTGATTTTGGCCACCGTCGCCAAAGTCGCATTGTTCTGCGTGGTGACAGAGCGCGATCCACCGGTGCCGCCGCCCTGCGCAATCAAATCCGAATCGCCCTGCACCACGCGAATACGCGCTGCCGGGATGCCGGTCTGATCGGCAAGGAACTGGGCATAGACGGTTTCATGCCCCTGCCCGTTCGATTGTGTGCCGACATAAATCGTGACGCTGCCGTCATCTTCGAACACAACTTTGGCCCCTTCGCTTGGGTCGCCCAGAATGCTCTCGATATAGTAACACAGCCCCTGCCCGCGCAGCAGCCCGCGTTTCGCATCCGCCGCCTTGCGCGCCGCAATCCCTGCGCGGTCGGCCTCCTGTGCCACACGGGTCAGCAAACGATCAAAATCCCCCACATCATAGGTTTCACCCGTCGCCGCCTTATAGGGAAACTGCTCCGCTTTGATAAAGTTGATCCGGCGCAGTTCCCATGGGTCCACCTCCAACTCACGCGCTGCCCGGTCGATCAACCGTTCCAGCACATAGATCGCCTCGGGCCGTCCCGCCCCGCGATAGGCATCCACCGGCACCGTGTTGGTGTAATAGCCATCCACCTGCAACCAGGTGGTCTGCACGTCATAAACACCCATCAACACGCGGCTGAACAGCTGCGTCTGGATGAACTGCGCATACTGCGAATTATAGGCCCCCAGATTGCACTTGCTGGTCACACGATAGGCGGTGATCTTGTTATGCGCATCAAAGGCAAACTCCGCCAGCGAGGTCAGGTCACGCCCGCCATTGTCGGTCAACATCGCCTCGGTCCGTTCCGACATCCAGCGCACCGGACGTTCCAGCACACGCGCCGCCTGCGCCACGCAGAAATATTCGTTATAGGTCATCGACTTCATGCCGAAACCACCCCCCGTATCCGGGTTGGTCACGCGCACCTTGTCTTCGTCCAGCCCAAACGCCTTGGCGATATAGCCCTTATGCACCCAAACGCCCTGCCCGTTATTGGCCACATGCACACGCCCGTCACTCCATTCCGCATAACAGCCGCGCGGCTCCATCGAATTGACGATGATCCGGTTGTCCTCAACCTCCAGCGCCACGGTTTTCGCTGCCACCTGAAAGGCCGCCTCGGTTGCGGCCTCATCCCCCATGCCCCAATCCATCGCCTTATTGTCCGGGGCTTCACCGTGCAGGGTCTCTCCACCTGCCGCCACATCAATCTTCGCCGGCAGATCCTCCACACCAAACAGGATCAGCTCTGCCGCATCTCGCGCCTGCGCAATGCTCTCCGCCACGATCACCGCCACCGGCTCCCCAACGTAGCGCACACGCTCCTTGGCCAGCATCGGGCGCAGCGGCCCCGCACCTTTTGAGCCATCCCGATTGACAATCTGCGCCCCGGCCATGGCGATATTCATGCCCGCCGCTTCCAGATCCGCGCAGGTCAGCACCAGATGCACCCCCTCTGCCTCAGCCGCATCCGAAATATCCAGCTCGCTGATCACCCCATGCGCCACAGGCGAACGGAAGAAATAGGCATGCAACGCTCCCTTCGGTGCGATGTCATCCACATAGCGCCCCGCGCCGGTCAAAAAGCGTACATCTTCTGTCCGAATGACCGACTGACTTTTGCCGAATTTATCCATGTCTGGGTGCCTCTTGCTGAATGCCTGCCTTGCCCAATGACATAACTGTCCGGCACCGGTTGTCCAGCCCGCCCTTTCCCTTCCCCGCAACACCCGCTAGATCAATCCTCAAACGTGATTGAGGATCAAAGACCATGGCTCTGGAAAAGAATTTTGACTCAGGCGAGGCCGAAGCCCGCCTCTACGCCGCTTGGGAAAAGGCCGGTGCCTTCAAGGCCGGTGCCAATGCCTCGCGTGATGAAACCTTTTCGATCATGATTCCGCCACCCAATGTCACTGGCGTTCTGCACATGGGCCATGCGTTTAACAACACATTGCAGGACATTCTGACCCGCTGGCACCGGATGCGTGGGTTCGACACGCTGTGGCAGCCCGGACAGGATCACGCCGGCATTGCCACGCAAATGGTTGTTGAACGCCAACTCGCCGCTGACGGCAAACCACCACGCCGCGACTGGACGCGCGAGGATTTCACCGCTGAAATCTGGAAATGGAAAGCCAAATCCGGCGGCACTATCATTGATCAACTCAAACGCCTTGGCGCCTCTTGCGACTGGTCGCGCAACGCCTTCACCATGTCCGGTGCCCCAAATGCGCCAGCAGGTGAAGAAGGCAACTTCCACGACGCCGTGATCAAAGTCTTTGTCGACATGTACAACAAGGGCCTGATCTATCGCGGCAAACGTCTGGTGAACTGGGACCCGCATTTCGAAACCGCGATTTCCGATCTGGAGGTCGAATCCACCGAAGTTGACGGCCATATGTGGCACTTCAAATACCCGCTCGCGGGCGGTGCCACCTATACTTACGTCGAAAAAGACGAAGACGGCAACGTCACGCTTTCCGAAGAACGCGACTATATCTCCATCGCCACCACGCGCCCTGAAACCATGTTGGGCGACGGCGCGGTTGCCGTGCATCCCTCGGATGAACGCTATACCTCCATCGTCGGCAAACTCTGCGAAATTCCGGTTGGACCCAAAGAACACCGCCGCCTGATCCCGATCATCACCGATGAATACCCTGATCCGACATTCGGGTCCGGCGCGGTCAAGATCACCGGTGCACATGACTTTAACGACTACGAAGTCGCCAAGCGTAACAAAATCCCGCTTTACGCGCTGATGGACACCCGTGGCGCGATGCGCAGCGACGGCCTGCCCTATGACGCCGCTGCCGCCCGCGCGCAGGCGATTGCGGAGGGGACCGAAGAAGCGCCGTTTGATGCCACCGAAATCAACCTTGTGCCCGAAGACTACCGTGGCCTTGACCGCTTCGACGCCCGTGAAAAAGTGATCGCGGACATCACCGCTGAAGGGCTGGCCGTGATGACAGCCCATGACGATCCGCGTTTGGGCAAACCTGCGAAGAAAAAGAAAAAAGGCGAAGACGAGGCCGAGGACACCAGCCCCGTGCCACTGGTCGAAGCCAAAAAAATCATGCAACCCTTTGGCGACCGCTCCAAAGTGGTCATCGAACCCGCGCTGACGGACCAGTGGTTCGTCGCCACCGACAAGATCGTGCAGCCCGCGATTGATGCCGTGCGCAATGATGAGGTGCGCATCCTGCCCGAGCAGGACAAAAAGGTGTATTTCCACTGGCTGGAAAACATCGAACCATGGTGCATCTCGCGCCAGTTGTGGTGGGGGCATCAGATTCCGGTTTGGTACGGGCTGGACCTGAACGGGAACGGCTTTACCGACGATGAAGGCGACGGCGCATTGGACATGGTCGAACTGTCCCGCCTGCTGTTGCAACAGTCCCTCCCTGAAAGCAGCGATCACCATCACTGTGCCGCCGATTTCGACGCAGTCAGCGACAGCTTTGCCGATGTCTTGGTCAAACTGCCAACACCGTTGAACCATGCCCGCGTTGTCGAAGTCGCCTCGCGCAGCGAAGCCATGCATGTTCTGGCCGAAAGCCTTGCCGTCTATACCGGCAGTCAGGATCCGACCGATATCGTCTATCCGGTCTGGCGTGACCCCGACGTCCTCGACACGTGGTTCTCCTCCGGCCTCTGGCCCATCGGCACGCTTGGCTGGCCCGAACAGACCGAAGCACTGGAAAAATACTTCCCCACTTCCGTTTTGATCACCGGTTTCGACATCATCTTCTTCTGGGTCGCCCGCATGATGATGATGCAATATGCCGTGGTAGATCAAAAACCCTTCGATACCGTTTACGTCCACGCTCTGGTGCGGGACGAGAAGGGTAAGAAGATGTCGAAATCCCTTGGCAACGTGCTTGATCCGCTCGAATTGATCGACGAATTCGGCGCGGATGCGGTGCGCTTCACCGTGACCTCCATGGCAGCGATGGGCCGTGACCTGAAACTCTCCACCTCCCGCATCACCGGTTATCGGAATTTCGGCACCAAACTTTGGAATGCCCATCGTTTTGCCGAAATGAACGAAGTCTTTGAAATGCACCAGGCGGTGCACGGGGGGGGCACAGGGGGTGTACGCCCGGCACAGCCCTCCGCGACACTGAACAAATGGATCATCGGTGAAACCGCCCGTGTGCGTGAAGAGGTCGACGCGGCCCTCACCAACTACCGCTTCAACGATGCAGCCAACACGCTTTATGCCTTTGTCTGGGGCAAGGTCTGTGACTGGTATGTGGAGCTCTCCAAACCCCAGTTGCAAGACGGCGCAGCAGAGGCCGAAGAGACCCGCCAGACCATGGGTTGGGTGTTGGATCAATGCCTGATCCTGCTGCATCCAATCATGCCGTTCATCACCGAAGAACTGTGGCAAGCCACTGTTAACAGGGATAAAATGTTGGTTCATGCCGATTGGCCGACCTACACAACAGCGGATCTTCTGGACGCGGATGCGGATCGTGAATTGAACTGGGTCATCGGGTTGATCGAAGCCATCCGTTCAGCCCGTGCGCAGATGCATGTACCTGCGGGCCTCAAGGTGCCAATGATCGTCACCGAAATGGACGATGCCGCGCAGGGCGCATGGGAACGTAACGAAACCATGATCAAACGGCTTGCCCGCGTGGAAAGCCTTGAAAAGGCGGATGTTTTCCCCAAAGGAACGGTCTCTATCGCCGCCCCCGGTGCCACCTTCGGCCTGCCGCTGGCGGGTCTGATTGACATCGCTGAGGAAAAGGCGCGCCTGCAGAAATCGCTGGACAAACTGGGCAAGGAAATCGGTGGTTTGAAAGGCCGGTTGAACAACCCAAAATTCGCCGCCTCCGCCCCACCAGAGGTGGTTGCAGAAGCTCAGAGCAATCTCGATGCACGTCAGGAAGAGGCAGACCAGTTGCAGGCTGCGTTGGATCGTCTGGCAGAGATGGAATAGCGACTTCTCCCGCCTGTTGACAGGGCGGGATTGAGTTTAAGGGCAAGGTGAAGCCCATCTGTGGCACGTCATAACTGGCGTGCCACTTTTCTTTGACCGGATTACTTAAAAACCGCTGGGCGTTTGCCCATTTCCGCGGCAATCACTTCCATCTGATGGGGCTTGCCAATGAGCGCGGCCTGAATGCTGGATTCAGCAGCAAGGACCGTGGCCGCATCCTGGGATTCTGCAATTGTGATCAATCGCTTGGCCGCGCGGATGGCAGAGGGGCTTTTGCCCGCGATGGTGATTGCAAGCGCAGTGGCGGCGGCCAATGGGTCCTCGGCAATCTCGGTGATCAGCCCCCAATCGGCGGCCTGACTGGCGCTTATTTGTTCTGCCGTATAGGTCAGCCGGCGCAGCACGTCAGAGCGAACCAGTTTCGGCAGCAGAACCATGCCCCCCATGTCCGGCACGATGCCCCATTTCATTTCCATCACCGCAAAACGGGCGTCAGCTGCGGCGATACGGATGTCGGCCCCCAGTGCCAGCTGCATGCCTGCGCCAAAACAGACGCCATGGATGGCCGCGATCACCGGGATCTCCATCCGCGACCAGATCATCGCGACCTCTTGCCATTGGTTGGTGGTGCCCTCGCCATGGGTGCGCGGGTTTATCACCTCTGCAGGGTCTTTGCCCATCATCGTGGACAGGCCGGTGATGTCGATGCCAGCACAAAAGGCGCGTCCCTCGCCAGAGAGCACCACGGCGCGGGCATCAGAGGCGTCAACCTCTTGCCCTGCCGCGATAATTCCGTCGATCATTTCCTGATCAACCGCGTTCATTTTGTCAGCGCGAGTCAGGCGGACAAAGGCGATGTGGTTTTCGTAGGTGACGGTGACGCGGGTCATGGGATCCTCCGGTTTGGGTTGGAGGGAGTACAGCGCATCAGGCCCGCACGGACCAGCGAAACGTGGCGGCAGATCAGGGGACCAGCCGGTCAATCGCGCGCATCATGCCAAGGCTTTTGTCATAAACCAGTGTCAGGATACGGCGGGCGGGTGGCTTTGTCAGCACCACGGGCATGCTGCGCACCGCACCAGCGGCGACAGTGGCGGCGATAAAGCCGCGACGGGTGAGTTTTGCCATTGGGTTGGCCTCCCGATTACTTGCGAACCATTCTCATATGGGGACTGTGCGGCATGTTTCCAACCCTTGCCCCGCTGGCTTTAGCCGCCTATCACCAATCATATGACAGAGTATCGCCTGACCCCGCTTGCCCAATCCCTGCCCGCCACTGTCCCCTTTGTCGGACCTGAAACACAAGAGCGCAACATGGGGCGGCAGTTTGACGCCCGTCTGGGCGCGAATGAGAATGTCTTTGGCCCCTCCCCCCACGCGATCAAGGCGATGGCCGAGGCGGGGCATTGGATGTACGGCGACCCCGAAAGCCATGATCTGCGTCAGGCGCTGGCCACGCATCACGGCACAACCCCGGATCACATTATCGTGGGGGAAGGCATCGACGGGCTGCTGGGCTATGTGGTGCGGTTGTTTGTGGAACAGGGTGACGCGGTGGTGACCTCTGACGGGGCTTATCCGACCTTCAACTACCATGTGGCAGGCTTTGGCGGGGGTTTGCACAAGGTGCCCTACAAGGATGATCACGAAGATCCCGCGGCACTGTTTGCCAAGGCCGCCGAGGTAGATGCCAAGCTGGTCTATCTGGCCAATCCCGATAACCCGATGGGGTCATGGCACAAGGGCGAGGACATTGCCGCGGCGCTGGAGCGCTTGCCCGCGCGGAGCTTGCTGGTGCTGGATGAGGCCTATGTCGAAACAGCCCCCGAGGGCACCGCCCTGCCCTTGGCATGGGGTGACCCGCGTGTGATACGAATGCGCACTTTCTCAAAGGCTTACGGGATGGCAGGGGCGCGGGTCGGCTATGCGATCGCCGCGCCGGAATTGATCACTGCCTTTCACAAGGTGCGCAATCATTTCGGCATGAACCGTGCCGCGCAAGCGGGTGCCGTGGCGGCGCTGGCGGATCAGGCATGGCTTGCGGTGGTAAAGGATCGCATTGCACAGGCACGCATACAGATTGCCCAGATCGGACGTGACAACGGGCTGATGCCCCTGCCCTCTGCCACTAATTTTGTGACGCTTGATTGCGGCAGCGATGCGGCCTTTGCCAAGGCTATTCTGGACGGTCTGGTGGCGCGTGGGATATTTGTGCGCATGCCGTTTGTTGCCCCGCAAAACCGCTGCATCCGCGTCAGTTGTGGCACAAATGCGGACCACGCTGCATTTGCCGCAGCCCTGCCAGCAGCCATTGCGGCAGCAAAAAAAGGCTGACGTTAAGGAAATACGGCGTAAGGTTCCGGCGGAACAAATCGGACACGCCGCATGAGACACAGCAGTAACCGCCCCGCCGCCCCGAATTTCACGCAGGCCTGCGTGGTGATGTTCGGTGTGAACCTGACCTGGATTCTGATGGTGATCTGGGTGATCTGGGGGTTGTTCGCGGTGGCCGCAACCGGCTGGCTGGTCAATCAGGTGATCAACCGGATCGCGGTGGCGCGGGGTTAACCGCCACCAATCACCTCCGCCGCTGCATCCAGCGCACCAGTGCCATGGTCGATGTTCAGCGCGCGCATGCCCGCTTCGATACCGCCCAGCATGCCCATGATCATCTGGCCGTTTACATGACCCATATGGCCCAGCCGGAAGAATCCGTGCCATGCCGGATCACCGGGCGTTGCCATGCCCAGTCCAATGCCCAGCGTCAGGCCAAGCTGTTGTTCCACCCAATCGCGCAGTGCTGTGGCATCCGGGGATTGCAGACGCAGGGAGGTAACAGCATTGCTGCGATAGGCGGGATCCGTGACGTTCATCGCAAAACTGCCGGTGGTTCCCCAGACCTCACAGGCGGCCCAGACCGCGCGCGCAAGAGTGCTGTGGCGGGCCCAGACATTTTCGATGCCCTCTGCGTGGATCATATCAAGCGCAGTGCGCAGCCCGTAAAGGTGATGCGTAGGCGCCGTACCGGCATGATATTGGAAGAATTCTTCGGCGTGGGCCCGTGGGGTCCAATCCCAATACCAACTCACGCGGGGCAGTTTGGCCCGCGCAGCTTCAGCCTTGTCATTGAAAAAGACGAACGACATGCCGGGGGGCACCATCAGCCCCTTTTGACAGCCGGTGACCATGATATCGACGCCCCACTCATCCATTTCGAACCGGTCACACCCCAGCGACGCAATGCAATCGGCCATCAACAGCGCCGGGTGTCCAACAGCGTCCAGCGTCTGACGCAGGGCGGAAATATCGTTGCGGATCGAGGTGGAAGTATCCACATGCACAGCAAGCACCGCTTTGATATTATGTGATTTATCCGCCCGCAGCACTTCTTCGATACGGGTCATATCCATCGGAGATTGTTTGCCGAAGTCGATCGTTTCAACCTCGGCTCCCAACCCTTTGGCGGTTTCTCCCCAGCCGATACCAAAACGGCCCGTGGCAGGGACCAGCACCTTGTCGCCCGGTTGCAGGATATTGGCGAGGGATGCCTCCCAGGCCGCATGACCATTGCCCGTGTACATCGCCACCTGATGGCGCGTCCGTGCCACCCGTTTAAGATCAGCCGCCAGCGACGGCATCATTTCCACCAGCTCACCAGCATAGATATTGGGGGCCGCGCGGTGCATCGCCTGCAGGACGGCGTCGGGCATGACCGATGGGCCGGGAATGGCAAGATATGCGCGGCCATGCGCAAGGGTCGGAGATCTGGACATGAAGGAAGCCTTTATGGGAGCCGTATTCTGGCCGAGATTATGCCCCCCAAAGCCCGCGTCAACCACTGATCGCATTCCGGGGCTTGGCTTGCTCAACCTTGGCCGGATGCTTAGATGTGAATGCAGTTTTCCAAGTAAGCGGTGCGGCTCTCATGAATGACCAGACCTATACCTCCAAAGAGCTGCTGGGCTGGCTGTGGCGGGACTACCTGAAGAAACATCTGGGGCTGATGTCACTGGCACTGATGTTCATGGTGATCGAGGGCGGTAGTCTGGGGGCGCTTGCGCGGCTGATGGAGCCGATGTTTGATCAGGTCTTTGTCGCAGGGCAGGAAGATGCGCTGATCTGGGTCGGACTTGCGCTGGTGGGTATTTTCATTCTGCGCGCCATTGCCGGTGTCAGCCAAAAGGTGCTGCTGACCAAGGTGGCACAGGGCACAGCCGCGGATCTGCGCATTGATCTGCTGGAACGGATGATGCAGCAGGACGGTGCCTTTCACCAAAGCCATCCTCCGGGGTTTCTGATCCAGCGGGTGCAATCGGATGTAAACGCTGTGGGTGATGTCTGGCGCGCGGTAATCACCGGTGCGGGGCGTGACTTTATCGGGCTGCTGGTGCTATTAGGTGTGGCCGTGTCGATTGATCCGGTTTGGGCGTTGATGGCCTGTATCGGCATTCCGGTGATGGTGCTGCCCGCCGCCATGGCGCAGCGGTTTGTGCGCAAACGGGCCCGTGAAGCGCGCGATCTGGGGGCCGATCTGGCCACCCGTCTGGATGAGGTATTTCACGGCATTGTGCAGGTGAAACTGAACGCGCTTGAGGCCTATCAGACCCGTCAGTACCGCAGTCTGACAGGGCGATTTGTCGAGACCGAAGTGCGCGCGGCTTTTGGCAATGCCGCCATCCCCGGCATGGTGGATATCCTGTCGGGAATCGGGTTCATGGCGGTGATCCTCTACGGTGGATCAGAGATCATTTCAGGTGACAAAACCATTGGTCAGTTCATGACGTTTTTCACTGCCATGGGATTTGCCTTTAGCCCGCTGCGCCGCTTGGGTGGGATTGCTGGCCTGTGGCAGGTTGCGGCGGCCGCCCTTGAACGGATCCGCGAATTGCTGGATGCGCCGGTGCGCCTGAAAGACCCGGCTACGCCGCTTGCCGCCCCCACCGGCACGCCGGAAATCGTGCTGGATCAGGTCAGCCTTTCCTATGGCGACACCAAGGTGCTGAACCAGCTCAGCTTTACCGCCAAAGCGGGCGAAACAACGGCACTGGTCGGCGCGTCCGGCGCGGGAAAATCAACCGTTTTCAACGTACTGACCCGCTTGATTGATCCCCAAAGCGGTCAGGCGACATTGGGTGGTGTGGCCACCACGGACCTAAAACTGACCGACCTGCGCGGCCTTTTCTCTGTGGTGACGCAAGAGGCACTTTTGTTTGATGCCAGCCTGCGCGAAAATATCGTGTTGGACCACAAGAACGTGACCGAGGCCCGGCTACAAGAGGTGCTGGAGGCGGCCCATGTGGCGGATTTTCTGCCCAAACTGGAAAACGGACTGGACACGCTGGTGGGCCCGCGTGGCTCTGCCCTGTCCGGGGGGCAACGACAGCGCGTGGTGATTGCCCGGGCCCTGCTGCGGGACACACCGATCCTGTTGCTGGATGAAGCGACCAGCGCCCTGGATGCGCAATCCGAACAGGTTGTGCAGGCCGCCCTTGACCGGCTGTCCAAAGGGCGCACGACAATTGTCATTGCCCACCGTCTGGCCACTATCCGCAGTGCGCAAAAGATCGTGGTGCTGGACAAGGGACAGGCCGTTGACGCCGGTACACATGACGAGTTGCTAGAACGCGGCGGGTTATATGCGGATCTTTACCGTTTGCAATTCAAGGATGGGCGGCAGGTTTCCGACGCCCCGAAGAAACACCGTTTGAGCAAAAGCAAGAAAGACATATCGCCCCCCCGTCGCAGCCTTTGGCGCCGGCTGTTTGGCTAGCGCCCTGCCCCTATCGACGGTATTGCGCGGCGAGGGTCGATACATCGGCCCCAGCGAAATAGCGCAGCAGTGTCAAAAGGTTCCGCGTGCCTCGTTTCAACCACCCCTGCCGGATGTATTTATCGGCGCTGGTTTGGGCGATGGCGTCCAGTTCGACCAACCTGCCCTTCAGGGCACGGGCGATGGCCACATCCTCCATCAAGGGTTGATCAGGATAGCCCCCCACCTGCGCATATAGATCGCGCGAAACCAGCAGCCCCTGATCGCCATAAGGCAAGCCAAAGCGGCTGCGCAGATTCGCCCAGCCTGCAACCGTTCTTGCAGCAAAGCCGCTGCGATCAAACGCCAGCCGGAACCAACCTGCCTTGTCACTTTGTGCCAGATGGGCCTGCACCTGTTTGCGCCACCCTGCCTGCAATACCGTATCGGCATGAAGCACCAGCAGCCACTCCCCCGTGGCCTGCGCACAACCGCGAGTCAATTGCCCGCCCCTGGACGGCGCAGCGTGAAGGATATCTGCCCCCCAAGCCTGTGCAATTGCGCCTGTGGCATCGGTTGACCCGCCATCGCTGATGATCAATTCACGGATAAGCCCGGCCTCGACCCCTTCCATCAACCCGTCCAGACATCCGGGCAGGCTGTGTTCTGCGTTCAATGTAGGAATGATGACCGAGATCGGCGCGCGCATGCTTGCCCCTTTTGATGTGACGTGGGAACACTATATCGCATCTGCACCCTGAAAGGACAGAACCAATGACCAACCGCCGTATCCTGCGCCTAAGCGGGGCTGACACTTTTGATTTTCTGCAAGGGCTGGTCACCAATGACGTGAAGAAGCTGAAGGACGGTGCGGTCTATGCGGCGATCCTGACGCCACAGGGGAAATATCTGGCGGATTTCTTTATGATCCCGGAGGGTGATGCGGTGCTGCTGGATGTTGCAGAAGCGTTGGGCGACATGCTGGCGCAACGTTTGACCATGTATAAGTTACGGGCCGCCGTGGCGATCGAAGAGGCCGGATTACATCTGCATCGCGGCTTGGGTGAGGTGCCCGAGGATGGCTTTGCCGACCCGCGTTCGGCGGAAATGGGCTGGCGAGCCTATCGCACAGATGCCCAGACAGCAGATGATGTGGACTGGGCGGCCCTGCGGGTGGCGCACCTGGTGCCCGAAACCATGATCGAACTGACGCCCGACACCTTTATCCTTGAGGCGGGGTTCGAACGGCTGAACGGCGTTGATTTCCGCAAAGGCTGTTATGTCGGCCAAGAGGTCACTGCCCGGATGAAACACAAGACCGAATTGCGCAAAGGGCTGGCGCAGGTCCATGTTGAGGGGCAAGCACCGGTGGGCACGGAGCTAAATGCAGAGGGCAAGGCGGCGGGCACCTTATTCACCCAATCTGCGGGGAAAGGCATCGCCTATCTACGATTTGACCGCGCAAAAGGACCGATGCAGGCGGGAACAGCGCAGGTTACATGGGCTGATTCATCGGAAAATGCCTAAGACTTAAATAAAAACCCCGTTGCGCGGAACGCGAACGGGGTTTTTTAAATCTTAACGGTCTATTACGTCGCGTCATCAAAACGCGGGCCGATGCGGCAAAATCAGGCCCGTTCGACGTATTCCATTGTCTCTGTGTTCACCACGATATCTTCATCCTGCCCCACAAATGGGGGGACAGAAACCTTAACACCATTGTCCAGAACCGCCGGTTTGAAGGAATTCGCAGCGGTCTGGCCTTTGACGACCGGTTCTGTCTCGGCAATCTTGCAGATCACTTTTTGCGGCAAAGAGGCGTTCAATGCCTCCTCTTCGTGGTACTCTACGACCACCATCATCCCGTCTTGCAGGAAGGGGCGGCGCTCTCCCAGCAGCTCGGATGGCAGCTGCACCTGATCGTAGGTATCAGTGTCCATCAGAACCAGCATCCCATTGTCTTCATACAAGAATTGCTGATCTTTTTGTTCCAGACGCACCTTTTCAACCTTATCAGCAGAGCGGAAACGTTCGTTCAATTTCGAGCCGTTGCGCAGGTTGCGCATCTCGACCTGAGCAAAGGCACCGCCTTTTCCCGGCTTTACATGGTCCACTTTGACCGCAGCCCAAAGGCCGCCGTTATGCTCCAGAACGTTTCCGGGGCGAATCTCGTTTCCGTTAATTTTAGGCATGAGGCAAAACCAAGGCAAAAGGTTGATGAAAGGATAACGCACCCTATATCTGCAGCAGCGGCACCCTGCAAGCGCACGAAAATAATCGGTCTACGACCAATTGATATGCGCCCAGAGCATGGCTGCCATGTGATAAAGCTGTATCCGAATCGTCGGATATGTTCCATAAGAAACGACAAGCCCGAATGACAAGAGCAAGAATAATCGAAAGGACGACGAGTTGAGAGATTTCGTTGACGGCACCGCTTTCAATAACGAGCAAGGCAACCGCGCCCGCAAACTGTTTGCAGCAGTGGTACTTGCTGCGTTGGACGATGCAATTGCAGATGACAAGAAATATGGCAATGGCCCGGAGCAGATTGCCCGCTGGGCGCGTTCGCGCGATGGCCGTGAAGTGTTGAGCTGTGCGGGTATTGACCCGAACGAGCGTGTTGTGGCCGGATTGATGGACTTTGTTGGCAAGGGTGTGCGCACCTCGGTTGCCCTGTCCCGCGAAGAATCCGAGCGTCGCCACGCCGCACAACAGGCCGAAGCCGCCTGATTTTTATCCCTTTACCGGGACGATGGACGCAGCCTTCGGGCTGCGTTTTTTTATGCGCTTGTGTTCAAGTCGCTGCACTGCATCTTTCTATGCAACGCCCCTTTCCCAATACCGAAAACTAGGCCAGTTTGCCCCGAAACGAACAGGTGCAGCAGATGACCAAAGCCATCATGATTCAAGGCACTGGCAGCAATGTCGGGAAGTCCATGATCGTCGCCGGTATCATCCGCGCCTGTGTGCGGCGCGGCATGGCGGTGCGCCCGTTTAAACCGCAGAACATGTCAAACAATGCAGCAGTGACGGCGGATGGCGGGGAAATCGGGCGCGCACAGGCATTGCAGGCACGCGCAGCCGGCGTTGATCCGCATACGGATATGAACCCGGTCCTGTTGAAACCACAATCCTCTACCGGGGCGCAGGTGATTGTGCAGGGTCAGATTGCCGGACAGCAAGACGCCGCCGCCTTTGGCAAGAACAAGGCCACTTTGATGCCTGCGGTGCTGAAATCGTTTCGCCGCTTGGCCGGACAATGTGAGCTGATCGTTGTCGAAGGTGCGGGCAGCCCTGCCGAAACCAATTTGCGCGGCGGTGACATCGCCAATATGGGCTTTGCCTCAGCAGCTTCGGTGCCGGTGATCCTGATGGGCGACATCGATCGTGGCGGTGTGATTGCCCAGATCGTTGGATCCCAAGCTGTGATGGATGCCGATGACAACGCCCTCATCCGTGGTTTTGCCGTCAATAAATTTCGTGGCGACCGCAGCCTGTTTGATGCAGGCCGCGATGACATCGTGCGGCGCACTGGCTGGCCCAGCCTTGGGGTGATCCCCTGGTTTGAGGAGGCACATCGCCTGCCCGCCGAAGATGTGATGGACCTGCCCGCACGATCCCGCTCTGCGGGCCGGGGCTGCGTTATCGCCGTGCCCCGCTTGCCGCGCATCTCGAATTTCGATGATCTTGATCCGTTGGCCGCTGAACCCGGTGTTGATCTGCGCATCATCATGCCCGGCACCCCCCTGCCCGCAGAGACTGATCTGGTGCTTCTGGTTGGAAGCAAAGCCACCATCGCCGATCTGGCGGTCCTGCGGGCCGAGGGGTGGGATATTGATATTGCCGCACATATTCGCCGTGGCGGGCGGGTTTTGGGGCTGTGCGGGGGATACCAGATGCTGGGCAACAGCATTGCGGACCCGCATGGAATTGAGGGCAGCCCCGCAACGGTCAAAGGGCTGGGGCATCTGGATGTCGATACGGTGATGGCCCCCTTAAAGCACCTGTCGGTGAAGCAGGGGGCCCATCCGGCCAGCTGCACAGCCCTATCCGGTTATGAAATCCATATCGGAGAGACCACAGGCCCCGATACCAACCGCGCGTGGTTGCAGTTTGGTGAAACTCCGGAAGGTGCTGCCAGCCGTACTGGCGCGGTTCAGGGATGTTACATGCACGGGCTGTTCAGCTCTGACAGTTTCCGCGCCGCCTATCTGGCAGAGCTGGGGGTGCAATCATCGTTGCAGTTCGAAGATGGGGTCGAAGAGACTCTGGATGCCCTGGCCGATCACGTCGAAGAGTTTTTCGACATCGATCTGATGCTTGAACTGGCTGGCGAGGTTTAACCTGCCCGGCGACAGCTGTGTTATTCCAGCTCCTGCGCCGTAAGGGCACGGTGAATTTCACGTCGAACCAGCTTGCGGACATTGCGGGTGATACGTTCACCCAGCGCGCCCTGTAGCTCTGCACGGACAATTTCCGACACCAGATCACGCAGCGCTTCTTCGTCAATCAGCTGTTCATCGCCGGAATAGTCCAAACTGTCCTGCGTAGAACCTGTGCCTGTGGCGTCGGTTTCATCTGCCTCGGCAGCCAATGTGGCGGCCGCAGGCATATCGGGGGTTGGCGCAACAAGATTCTCGGCCACTTTTGCCGTCTCGGATTTGGCAAAGAACTCCTCAAGCTGCGCTTCCATCACTTCCAGTGCTTCGGCCTTCTCTGGCGCGGCAAGGTCTGATGCTGCCGATTCAGCCTCCGAAGAAGGAGACAGGGTGGATTCATCCGGTGCGTCGTCTTCCCATGCCATCTCCCCGGCTTCGCTGCCAGCATAGTCACTTTCACCGGCGTCATCAGGCTCCCAGGTTTCGGAAATCTGGCCAATGGCGGTTTCAAGTGCGGCAATCTTGGCCGTCAGGGCCATTGATTTATCCGACGCGATAGAGGACCCCATTGTCAGACTTTTCGCATGTACGAAAGGTGCTGGTTTGATCTCTGGGGCCTCTTGCGTTGCATCAGAAACATCTGCGTTTTCATGCACTTCCGGCTTTGGCTCTGCCTGTTCTGATAGGTCAGTATGATGGAAAACAGCAGTTTTTGAAACGCCCGATGTATCCTCGTCTTCCCGGTCCCGAGAGGGTGTTAGCTCTATATGATAGGCATCCTCCCCATCACCGTCCGCATCGGCATCATCGTCAAAATGATAGGGGTCTGTTGAATAGTCATGTGAGGGATCATCAACCGAGTCCGCCTCAGCGGTCTCGTCAAACATATCCGCCTCATCATCCTCTTGTGGATTGGCAGAGGGCACCGCACGCGGCGCAAATACATCAAGTGGTTGATCATCCGTGACCAAATCCGCAAGCCCTACACCTTTGCCTGCACCCGCCTCTGCCGCGGATTCATCATCAGAAGAAGAATCGGTCACGCGCAAGGCAGGTGTCAGCACCAAACGGTCATTCCTGACCTCGGGTTGTGTCGAATCACCATGCCCGGATTGGACGGTTTTCGGCTCTACCTTGGAAACTTGAACAGAACGGTTGTCTTCGGACACCAGACGGCGGATCGATGACAACACGTCCTCTACCTCAGCATTTGTGACTGGGTCAGACATTGAATTTACCACTCTTTTCTCGTGCGTAAACTAACCCCAGATAGAGTTTCACACAATGGGTCGCAGAAAATTGTCAGTCTTTTTGCAGGGCCCGCAACACCCGGTCCAGTTTGTCACCCTGCTTGGAACGTTTTGCCGGGCTGTCCTTGACCAGATTATAATATTCAGCGGGATCATAGATTTGCACCGGCAGGCGCAGATCCTTGGCGGTCAGACGCCCCGTTGAAACGAGGATATTATAGGCCGCAACATAGACACTGACCCGCGCCGAGACCTGCAGAGACCGCGCATCCAGCAAAGACTGTTCCGCATCCAGCACATCCAGAGTTGTACGCGCACCCAATGTCGCCTCTTCGCGGATACCGCGGAATGCGATGCTAGCAGCACGTACCTGACGTTCGGAAGCTTCGAGCTGTGATTTCACTGTGGTCAGCTGGGCGTATGCGTCGCCTACGGCCTGTTGCACATCATGACGTACCACATGCAGATTGCCACGCTGCGCATCGGCGCGGGCTTTGGCCTGCCGGTTGGTGGATGACAACGCACCACCTTGATAGATCGTCTGCCCCGCTTCGATTCCAACGGAGCCGCCCCGGTTGAATTCGCTGGTGCCCAGGTTTTCCGTGACACTCAATCGCCCGGTAAGGCTGATCTGCGGTTTCATATCCGCCTCTGTGGCACGCACCAGAAGATCCGCGGCGGCCACCTGATGCTGCGCGCCCAGCATGGATGGATGGCGACGCACGGCGATTACTTTGGCCTTCTCCACACTGGGTTCGACTGCCGGCAGGCTTGGGGGCTGACGCAGCTTACCGGGTTTGCGGCCCACAACGTTGCGGTATTCTTCAACAGCCGAGACCAGCGACCCTTCGGCAGAAGCCAGACCGCTGCGCGCCTGCGCAAGCTGTGCCTGTGCCAGTGCCACATCTGTACGGGTGACTTCGCCCACTTCAAACCGGTCCTGCGCAGCGCGCAGTTCCTGCGTCAGCAAACGCACGTTGTTTTGGCGCAATGCCACAAACTCAGAGGACTCAATAACCCCCATATAGGCGCGGATGGCGCGAAACAGCACTTGCTGTTCGATGTCGATCAGCGCCTCGCGGGTGGCAAGAACGGTTTCCTTGGCCGCCTCGACACGCAACTGGCGTGACCCGAAGTCATAAAGCACAAGTTCCGCCGCAAGGTTGAGCGCTGCGGTCAAATCATCATTGTCGATGGTCACAGGAGAGGCACCTGTCCGTACCCGCCCAAACGTCTGTGTCAAGCTGGTTGACCAACGCAGCACCGGCTTCAGGGTTGCCACCGCGCTTGCCACATCTTCATCCGCCGCCCGCAGCAGGGCCCGGTTTTGATCTAGCAAACCGGAATGACCATAGGCCGAGACCAAGGCATCGGCGAGAGTTTCTGTAGCCGCACTGCGCGGAGACATGACCGCCATGCCAAGCGCAAAAACGCCAATAGTACAGGTTTTGGCCAACAGGCGCATTCCGATGGGCATTTTGTCGATCTGCATGGGTCTCGTGACCTCTTTCTTGTTAAACCACCGCCTGCCGTTGGCAGACCTCATCACTCTCTGTGCCGAGTTAAAGCTGAAACGCAGGGGCGGGATTGAACCCGTCGAGCACCGGTGCCGCCGCATTAAACGCCAACCGCCAACTGATCTGGCCGCCGCGTTTGTGGCCGATGCGCACCTCACCCAATTCGCCCTCCATAAAGAGCGCCGCGATGCGACCGCCATCTTTCAACTGGTCCAGAATGGCTTGTGGCACGTCGCTTACGCCGCCTTCGATGACGATCACATCATAGGGGCCATGCTCTGCCGCACCCTCTGCAAGGGCACCGGTATGCACGATCACATTATCCGCGCCTTCCTGCATCAAGGCCTCTACTGCCTCCTGCGCCATCGCCTCGTCTTCTTCTACGGCAACAACGGCTTCGGCCATATGGGCGATCACCGCAGCCGAATATCCCATCGCACAGCCGATATCGAGCACCAGTTCCGCATTTGAGATCGCCAGCGCATCCAGTGTCTTTGCCAATGTGCGGGGCTCAAGCAGGACACGCCCCTGCCCCAGCATAAGGTTTTCCCCCATATAGGCAGCTTCTCGACTGGCGGCGGGCACGAAAACCTCGCGCGGAACCGTCAACATGGCGTCGATGATCGGAAATTTGGTCACATCCGAGGGCCGGACCTGCGTATCGACCATCATAACGCGTCGGGCGGTGAAATCACTCATCTGGTAAACTCATCCGTTCAGATTCTATTTCTCCCAGATGTGCCACATCCCGCAGCGCTCAGCAACGCCCAGTTGGTTCACTTTCGAGCATCATAGATCTTGCAGCCGCAAAGCTGATCGGATAGCAAGCAAAAACCACTGGTCGGCGAGTTGGCGGAGTGGTTACGCAGCGGATTGCAAATCCGTGTACACCGGTTCGATTCCGGTACTCGCCTCCAAGTGTTTTCAAGCACTTATGCAGGATCGTGTTGGGTAGCACACAAAACGTCTACTCATTTGCTACCCTTTCCTGTTCTGTTCTTCTCGGCGTTCATAACCGGCACCGGCGCTGATATTGTGCGGATCAGGGGGTAGGCCAGCTAAATGTAAACGTCGCCATCGAGACGGTCTATGATTGCGCACACTTCGCCGCCGCGTTCGGCTGCGATATCAACAAGGCCCTGAGCCGTCGAACCACCCCGCTTGCGTCCCCCCGTTCTAAAAAACTGTTGTTAGTTACAAAAGCAACTACTAACCAAAGCAGTGATGGCAGAACATTGCCGCGAAACCACGCTGGAGGGGATGACATGGTTGCATCACGTTACGAGACCGCGTTCAAACTTTATCCTTACGAAAAAGTCGCAGCGCAAAGCGGCACGCCCGAGCGCCATCCGGTGGTTATTGTCGGTGGTGGGCCGGTGGGCCTGTCCCTTGCCCTTGATCTGGGTAAAAGAGGCACGCCGGTTCTGCTTCTCGATGATCATGACGGTGCCGGATTGGGCAGCAAGGCGATCTGTTTTGCCAAACGCACCTTGGACATCGCGCACCGTCTTGGGGCCAGTACGCCGATGGTCGACAAAGGTGTGGTCTGGAACGTGGGCCGTGTGTTTCGCGGGGACGGGCAATTGTTCGGGTTCGATCTGCAACCCGAAGACGGGCATCGCAACCCGGCTTTTATCAACTTGCAACAACCTGATTTCGAACGCTTTCTGGTCGATGCTATTCGTGTGGCCCAAGACGCTGGCGCGCCGATAGAATTGCGTGGGCGTAACCGGGTGACGGGTGTGGAGCCCCATGATAACCATGTGACACTGGACATAGATACCCCCGACGGCCCCTATCGGCTTGAGGCGGATTATCTGGTCGCCTGTGACGGCGCGCGCTCGGGTCTGCGCGACATGATGGGCCTGTCGTTTGACGGGCGGGTGTTCGAGGATAACTTCCTGATTGCCGATGTGCGGATGAAGGCGGATTTTCCAACCGAACGCTGGTTCTGGTTCGAACCGCCTTTTAAAGGGGCCGGACAATCTGCCCTGCTACATAAACAACCCGATGACATCTGGCGGATTGATTTTCAACTGGGCTGGGACATTGACCGGGCCAAGGAGCTGGACGAGGCAAATATCCGCGCCCGCGTTGATGCCATGCTATCCAGTCAGACCGGCAAGGTGCCGGAATACGAGCTGGTCTGGACCTCAATCTACACTTTCCAATGCCGTCGCATGCAAAGTTTCCGCCACGGGCCCGTGTTCTTTGCCGGTGATTCCGCGCACCAAGTGTCACCCTTTGGCGCACGTGGTGCCAATTCTGGGGTGCAGGATGCGGAAAATCTGGCGTGGAAACTGGATCTTGTGCTGAAAGACGTCGCTGATGAACGGTTGCTGGAAAGCTATGCGGCCGAGCGGGAGTTTGGCGCGGATGAAAACATCCTGAATTCCTCGCGTGCGACGGATTTCATGACGCCGAAGTCAAAGATCAGCAAGAGCTTCCGCAATGCGGTGCTGGATCTGGCGGGCAAACATGCCTTTGCACGGCCCTTTGTGAACTCTGGTCGGCTCTCGGTGCCCTGCGTCTACGATGGTTTCCCACTGTTCTGTGCCGATGCGCTGGACGGCCCCGCAATCACACGTCCCGGCGCATCCTGTGTCGACGCACCGGTTGAGGACGGTTTCCTGCTGGACCATCTGCACGGGTTCACCCTGCTGGCCATCGGGGGGGGCGCTCCTGCGCCATTCACTGCGCATGGCATCGACATGCCTGTGGTGCATATCGAGGCCCCCTCGCCCCTGCTGGCAAAACGCTATTTAGGCGCGGCCAAAACGGCCCTCTATCTGATCCGCCCTGATCAGCACATCATCGGGCGCTGGTCCAGTTTTGACGCAGAGACTGTCGAAGCTGCCCTGTCCACCTCACTCGCAAAGGGTTGAACATGACTGTGAATCTTGATCCCAACATCCCCGACCCTGACGGGTTTTATGACGAGCTGTTGCAGGCCCATGCCGGGTTGAGTGACGAGGAAAGCGACGCATTTAACGCGCGGCTGATCCTGACGCTGGCCAATCACATCGGTGACCGCGCGGTTCTGCGCGCCGCGATTGAAGCGGCAAAGTAACCTGCGTCAGGATTGATGCTGGGATTTCACATATTCCATCACATCTGCCCGCACCGACATCTCTCCGCGTTCGCGTGCAGCATTGATAACCGCGCGTACATCTTCCAGATTGCACCGCCGCAGCAGGCTTTTCACCGGACCGATCGAGGCAGGCCGCATCGACAGGCTGCGAAACCCGATGGCAGCGAAACACAAAGCCTCCACCGGGCGGCCCGCATCTTCACCACAAAATGACAGGTCGGTATTGGTGCGGGCGCAGCGCTCAACGATGCCCTCTAGGAAAGTCAGAAAACTAACGTTCAACGTATCATAGCGCTTGCGCACCCGTTCGTTTTCGCGATCCGCCGCAAAGAAAAACTGCTTCAGGTCGTTACCGCCCACCGACAGAAACTTGACCTCTTCAAAGAACTTCTCAGGCGCAAAGGCAAGGCTGGGTGTTTCAAGCATTGCGCCCACTTCAATTTTGCTGGGCAGGACATGGCCCAGAATTTTCTCCCGCTCAATGGCCTTGTCAACCTCGCGACTGGCCGCACGGAATTCCTCGAACTGCGCGACAAAGGGGAACATCACCGTCAACGGCCGCCCGTTTGCCGCGCGGATCAATGCCTGCAACTGCATCCGCATCACGCCGGGTTTGTCCAGGCCCACCCGGATCGCCCGCCAGCCCAGTGCCGGGTTCGGCTCATCATTGGGTTTCATATAGGGCAGCACCTTGTCCGACCCGATATCAAGCGTGCGAAATACCACACGTTTGCCGCCTGCCGCATCCAGCACCCGCGCATAAAGCGCTGATAACTCGGAGCGTTTCGGCATCTGGTTGCGCACCAGAAACTGCAGTTCGGTGCGAAACAAGCCAACGCCTTCCGCGCCGGAACTGACCAGAGAGGGCAAATCAGCCATCAATCCAGCATTCATGTCCAGTTTGATCACCGCGCCGCATTTTGCCTGCGCTGGCTGGTCCAAAATCGCGGAATAACGTTCCTGCGCCGCCGCCTGCATCGCAATCTTGTCGCGGAATGCGGCCGCCACCATGTCATCAGGGCGCAGATGGATAATGCCCTGTTCACCGTCCACCATGATGTGATCACCGTTCAGCGCATCATTGGTGATCCGCCCCGCATGTACGATCAGCGGGATCGCCAGCGCCCGCGCCACAATCGCCGCATGCGACCCGACAGAGCCACCTTCCAGCACGATCCCCCGCAACCCGCGCCCGTATTCCAGCAATTCCGCTGGGCCAATGTTACGCGCCACAAGAATCGGATCTGCCGGCATCTCCGCCCCGGTATCCGCGCCCTGCCCGGTCAGAATGCGCAGCAACCGATTGGACAGATCATCAAGGTCGCTCAGCCGTTCACGCAGATAGGCATCGGTGGACTGGCTCATCCTGGCGCGCGCCAGGGACTGCTCTTTTTCCACAGCGGCCTCTGCTGACAATCCGCTTTGAATGTCTTCCGACATCCGCCGCATCCAGCCCTTGGAATTGGCAAACATCCGATAGGTTTCCAGCACTTGCTGCTGGTCCTTGTCGCCATTTCCGGCCATCGACAACATCTGATCCACGCTAACCCGCAGGGTATCAACCGCCTCGGTCAGCCGCTCGGTCTCGCGTACCGGATCATCGGCAATCAGATTTGACACAACAACACGCGGTTCATGCAGCCAGACATGCCCTTCGGCGACACCCTCCTGCGCAACCGTGCCCCGCAGCAGAACCGGCTGTGAATGGCGCGCGGACATGGCTGCCCCCTCCCCCACAAAGGCACCCAATTCAGTCATCTCGGCCAGGACCATGGCCACAACCTCAAGCGCATAGACCTCATCTGCTGAAAATTCGCGCGCGGTCTTGGACTGAACCACCAGAACACCCAGCGTTTCGCCCAACCGTTGCACCGGCACGCCAAGGAAGCTGGAATAAATTTCCTCGCCGGTTTCCGGCATAAAGCGGAAACCGGTCGCCTGCGGCGCATCCGGTGTATTGATCACACGCCGGAATTTGGCGACGCGCCCCACCAGACCTTCACCCAGCTTCATCCGGGTTTCATGCACCGCCTGCGCGTTCAGCCCTTCTGTGGCGCAAAGCTCCAGCGTATCCTCGTCACGGAACAGATAGATCGAACAGACTTCACACCCCATGGAAGTCGCGATCAAATGGGTGATCTTATCCAGCCGTTCCTGACCAGCATGATCTCCCGCCATCGCATCCCGCAACCTGCCCAATAGCTTGCGGCTCTCTGTCTCTGTACGCTCGGCCATACTGGCGCGTCCTTCCGGTTTAACCCAGAACAGCTTACACCACAGGCAGGACAAAAGCGAAATGGCCGAATTTGATAAGAGCGCACAATTATTGGTTGTGCCCGCGCAATCAGCGGAAATCGGCAATGACGTCTAGAAACTAAGCGTCGGCATTTCTATATCAGATACAGACGCTGTCAAATCACAGGGAGAACCACCATGCCGATGCTCCTCCTGCCGCTCATTTCAGCACTCTGCGCCTATATGATTTTTTGTGACGCCCAGGCTCGCAACATGAACGCCCATGGCTGGGCGCTGTTCATTCTGCTCAGCACGATGCTGGGGCTGCCGGTCTATTTCCTGATGCGAAAACCGCGACGCGCTTAAGGTCCAGGCCCTTAAGCGGCCTTGTCCAGTTCGAACGCATCATGCAGGGCCTGAACCGCCAGCTCCATATATTTGCGATTGATCAACACGGAAATCTTGATCTCCGAGGTGGTGATAACCTGAATGTTGATGCCCTCGTTTGACAGAACCTGAAACATCTTGGCCGCCACACCTGTGTGGCTGCGCATGCCGATGCCGACAACAGAAACCTTGGCCACATCCTGATCCGCCAACAGCTCACTGTAGTTGATGATGCCGCTTGATTTCGCCTCAGCCATCGCCTGTTCGGCGCGTTTGACCTGATCCACCGGGCAGGACCACGTCATATCGGTGCGCCCTTCTTCGGAAATATTCTGCACAATCATGTCGACGTTTACACCAGCATCCGACAGGGCGGAAAAGATCAGCGCCGCGATGCCCGGCCGGTCTGCAACCGACACCAGCGTCATCTTGGCCTCTTCGCGGCTGAACGCCACGCCTGCAACCACATTGCTTTCCATAATTTCCTCCTCATCACAGACAAGCGTTCCGGCTTCGTCCGATTGTTCTTCAAAACTCGACAGCACCCGCAGCTTAACCTTATAGCGCATCGCCAGTTCAACGGATCGCGTTTGCAGAACCTTCGCCCCCAAAGACGCAAGTTCCAACATCTCCTCAAAGGAAATCTTGTCGAGCTTGCGCGCCTTTGATTCAACCCGCGGATCGGTGGTATAAACCCCGTCAACATCGGTATAGATATCACAGCGCTCCGCTTCAAAAGCAGCCGCAAAAGCCACCGCTGTGGTATCCGAACCGCCGCGCCCCAGGGTGGTGATCCGCCCCTCAGGGCTGACCCCCTGAAAGCCCGCCACCACAGCCACTTTCATACCTTCGGCAAATTTATTCATGATATTGGCTGGCGGAATATCCTCGATCCGCGCGGCCGAATGGGCGCTTGTTGTCTGCACCGGCACCTGCCAGCCCTGCCAGGACCGCGCCGGCACATCCATTTCCTGCAGGGTCAGCGCCATCAAACCTGCTGTGACATTCTCGCCAGAAGACACAACCGCATCATATTCGCGCGCATCATACATCGGCGAGGTCTCATTGACCCAACCGACCAGCTCATTGGTCTTGCCCGACATGGCCGATACAATGACAATTACATCATAGCCTTTGGCCACTTCCACACCAACGCGTTTTGCCGCCCGGCGGATCCGATCCAGCGTGGCGACAGAGGTGCCGCCGAATTTCATCACAAGAACAGGCATATTCCCTCGCCCCTTAAGTCCAGCGCCGTTTACGCCAGCACACCCGCAAGAGCAAGCATGACAACGCCAAAACCCTGTCTTCCTCTTTTTGGCTCTATATCCTGCGGAGTTTGAGGCAGCGCCTCAACGAATTTGCCCGAAGCAAATTCCATAAAAAGACTCATCTCGCCCGCAACAGCTCAAAACGCATGCGGGCGGCCATCCCAGTTTTCAAAACAGCCGGTTGTCTCGATATTCAACGCAGCAAAGCGCGCAGCCAGCCCCTCGACCGCCTCTTGCGTGGTGATCTCTGCGGTCTTGCCGCCCATATCGGTCTGCACCCAGCCCGGATGATAAATCCCCACGGCAATGCCTTCGGCCTTCAGATCATTGGCCAGGTTCAACCCAAGGTTCAAGGCAGCCGCTTTCGACGCCCGGTAAATATAGCTCCCGCCGCTGCCCCCTGCTTTTGCCCGTGCATCCGATCCCATCTGCGATGAGAGGATGGCAATCTTCGAAGAGCCGGCGCGGCGCAGATGCGGCAACAAGGCCTGAATGCTCATGAACACCCCCGTCACATTGGTGGCAAAACTCTGCGCCCAAAGATCCGCGCCATATCCGCTGTCCAGATCGTCACCTTTGTCCAGATATACGCCTGCGTTACACACCAGCAAATCAACCGCCTGCCCCTCCAGCGCCTCGGCCATTTCCCTGTGGCTGGCCGGGCGCGTCACATCCAGTTGCAATTGTGACGCAACAGAACGTCCCGTGCCGATAACCTCGTGCCCCTGCGCGCGATAGTGTTCAGCCAATCCAGCCCCAATGCCACGGCTTGCTCCGGTGATCACAATATTCATGGGGTTTTCCTTATGAGGCTCAGGTCAATTTCTGTTTCGGACGGAACGGCAGGGGCATCAGCGGCACACCCTCCTCAATCAGTTCTTTCGCCTGATCCAACCGCGCCTCACCATAGATCGCACGCTCCGGTTTCTCGCCCAGATGGATGGCGCGCGCCTCTTGGGTGAAACTTTCCCCGACATAATCCGACGTTTCTTCCACTTTCTTGCGCAGCGCCTCCAGCGCCTTTTCCTTCTCTCCTGCTGGTTCAGACAAGACCGGCACCTTCGCCGCCTTGTCATCTGAAACACGCACAGGCGGGGCCATCAGGGCTTTGGTGATCTTGCTGCTGCCGCAGGTGGCACAGCTCAGATGCCCTGCTTTCTCCAGGGCGTCATAGGCCTGTGCAGATTGAAACCAGCTTTCAACATGGTGGTCCTGGTCGCATTTAAGGGTGTATCGGATCATCGGTGCTTTCAACTCCTCCTACAGACATGGGTGCCTGAGGCCGCGAGGTCAAGAATGCTTGCGCGTACTGCGCGGATCGAAATTCAGAATCAGACGGGCAAGATCCTCTTCTGCCACTTTTTTCGCCGCCTTCTTGCGCGACACCCACTTGCGCCGCCGCTGCCCGCTTTCGGGAAATTTTTTCGCCAGCGATTTCACCAACACAGGGTATAACATCACCACACAGGGCAGCTCCCCCCCCACTACAGTGGTCTTGCCATAGGTATAGACACCCAATGCCGTTTCATCGACCTGCCCGCGCACCCCTGCTTCTTCCCAAGCCTCCTGCGCCGCTGCGGCAGCGGGCGTTTTGCCCTCCATCGGCCACCCCTTGGGAACGATCCAGCGCTTTGAACGGCGTGAAGTGATCACCAAAATCTGCACCTTGCCGCGCCTGACCCGATAACAAAGCGCCGCAAACTGCGTGCGCAGATCGCCTTTGCCGGCACCAAGAAGGGAGAGAGGGGGCTGGTTCACCATGATACGCCTGTAAAATTCACTGCGCCAGACATGCCGCGCCATGCGGCTGATCGCAAGCGCCTAGATTGCGCCATTGCGCTTGAAGGGGGGCGAAGCTTCGCAGATACTGCGATGAATGACACGATTTGCCGCGATTTTTATCTGTTTAACCCTGCCCTTTGCGGCACGTGCTGAACAGATCACTGTTTTTGCCGCCGCCAGCCTGCGCGGCGTGTTGGAAGATATTGCGGCACCCTCTCCGCAAAAGGCCCGCCTGTCCTTTGGCGGCTCCGGCACCATGGCGCGGCAAGTGGTAGCTGGCGCGCCTGCTGACGTAGTGGTGCTGGCCAACAGGCTCTGGATGGACTGGCTGACGACACAGGGCATCAACACACTTTCCGCGCCAGTCACAATCGCGGGCAACCGGCTGGTCCTGATCGGTCCAAAAGCGGCCCCGCCGCTGACATCAACCGACGAGATCACCACGCTGCTTGGCACAGGCCGCCTTGCCATGGGGCAACGCGACGCGGTGCCCGCCGGCACCTATGCAAAACAATGGCTGGACCATATGGGCCTTTGGGATGAGCTCAGCACCCATCTGGCCGAAACCGATAATGTCCGTGCCGCCCTTGCTTTGGTCGCGCGGGGAGAGGTGCCCTTGGGCGTCGTATATGCCAGCGATGCCTTTGCCGAACCGCAGGTCCGCGTGCTGCTGACCGCGCCCTTGGAGGCCCATAAGCCAATAACCTATCTCGCGGCCAGCCTCACACCCGCTGGGGCTAAATATATCACCAACCTGACCACTGCCGCCTCTGCCGCGATTTTTGCCAGCCATGGCTTTGCCCCGGTACCGCAGGAATGAGCGCAGATGCCGCCGCATGGGAGGCACTGCGCCTGTCGCTTTGGGTGTCGCTCTGGGCCACGCTGCTGGCCGTGCCGCTGGCCCTTTGGGTGGCATGGATACTGGCGCGACGTGATTTTCGCGGCAAAGCCTTGCTCAGCGCCGCCGTCCACCTGCCACTGGTCCTACCGCCCATTGTCACCGGTTATCTGCTGCTGATCCTCTTTGGCCGCACTGCCCCCTTGGGCCGCGCGCTGGACAGCATTGGCATCACCTTTGCCTTTCACTGGTCCGGTGCGGTGCTGGCCGCCATCATCATGGGGTTTCCGCTGATGGTGCGGGCCATGCGCCTTGCCATCGAAGCGGTTGATCCCAAACTTGAAGAAGCTGCTGCCACCCTGGGCGCCCCGCGTTGGTCTGTCTTTGGCCGCGTCACCCTGCCTCTGATCGCCCCTGGTATTCTGGCCGGGGCGGTGATGGGTTTTGCCAAAGCCATGGGCGAATTCGGGGCCACAATCACGTTTGTCGCCAATATCCCCGGCCAGACACAGACCCTGCCCAGCGCTATTTGGAGTGCGCTGCAAATCCCCGGTGGGGAACATCAGGCCGTTATCATGGTGTTGATGGCCTGCGCCGTGGCGATGGCAGCTGTGCTGGCGTCAGAAAGCCTTGCGCGGCGGGTCGCCACACGGATCGCTGGCGCATGACATTACATGTGGATATTACCCACCGTTTCGGGGATTTCACCCTGAGGGTCGCGTTTGAGGCAGAGAGGGGAATCACCGCTGTTTTCGGGCGTTCCGGCGCAGGCAAAACCACCGTGATCAACGCCGTTGCCGGCCTGTTGAAACCAGATGCGGGACGCATTGCCCTAGACAACACCACCCTGTTTGACGGCGCGACGTTCCTCCCCCCGGCGGCCCGCCGTTTGGGATATGTTTTTCAGGACGCGCGACTATTCCCGCATCTGAACGTGCGCGATAATCTCAATTTCGGCAGTCGCTACGCGCCCGCTGATGCGGTTGGTCCCGAGTTTGACGATGTCATCGAGCTACTGGGGCTCGCGCCCCTGCTGGACCGACTCCCTGCCAAATTATCCGGTGGTGAAAAACAACGGGTCGCCCTTGGCCGCGCCCTGCTCAGCAAACCACGGATGTTGTTGATGGATGAACCGCTGGCCAGCCTTGATGGCCCGCGCAAACAGGACATTCTACCCTATCTTGAACGCCTACGGGACGGGCCGCTTGGGCTGCCGATCCTCTATGTCAGCCATTCGGTTGAAGAGGTTGCACGGCTGGCCGATATGCTGGTGTTGTTAAAGGATGGTGCCGTCGCGCGGTCGGGTCCAACGATGGAAGTGATGGCAGATCCCGCCGCCGTGCCGTTGCTTGGCGTGCGGGATGCAGGCGCTGTGATCGAGGCCGTGGTGGTGGAACATGCAGCGGACGGGCTGTCCTGCCTGAAGATCAGCGCGGGCTTGCTGCATCTCCCGGGGGTACAGGCGCGGCGCGGCACCAAGGTCAGACTGCGGGTGTTGGCACAGGACGTAATGCTGTCCACCCGGCGGCCCGAAGGCCTGTCTGCGCAGAATGTTTTACCTGTGACAATTGAAGCTATCCAGCGCGGCGATGGCCCTGGCGCGGCGATCAGTTTGCGCGCTGGTCAGGACCTGCTGCTGGCAAGGATCACGGGCCGTGCAGTCTCCGAACTGGGCCTTGAAACAGGCAAGACATGTTTCGCGGTGCTGAAGGCCACCAGCGTTGCGCCGATCAGCATCGGGCATTAACCGGGTTGCCCTGTATCAGAGCGGCAATCTCAGGCGGTTACCTTTGGCTTCGCCATTTTTTCCTTTAGTTTCACCAGCAGTTCCGCATGGGGCACATCCGCATCGATCGCCAGTTTGCGCAGGCCGAAATGCACATGGGCCACGTCCTGATAATAACTGGTATAGGCATAGTTGGTCGCGGCCCCGGCCACTGCTCCCAGCACCGGCACCGCTTGCGCCGCCAGTTTCTGGCCCAGCACCACCGCCAGTTTCGGAGCGATCTTGGCGATCACCGCCTGCATTGCCTTGCCCGAAAGCGCCAGCCGTGCCGACAGGAACCCCAGATCTGCACCATCATCCCCCGACAAAGGGCCCGCCGCCGCAAAAACCTGTACGCAGTCAAACTGCACGGATTCCGCTTCGGGATCAAAACCATGTTCAACCGCAACCCCCTGGATCACCCGCAACAGCAGGGTTGTGGTAACCGGCAATTCCGCCAATGCAGTTGGCAAGCCGCCTGCCCCGCCTGCGGCCCCCATCGCCGTTGACACCGCCTGATTCAGCCAACTGGCTTGATCGGGCACGACCGACCGGCTGGAATGCGCCGCTTTCATTGCCTGATTTAGCGCTCCGACTGTGGCGTTTTCCAGATTGCGCCGGATTCCCTCGGGCAAGCGCTCGATCAGATTGTCCGCAGAGCCGCCAATCAGGTTTAACACATTGATCCCCAAACCACCTGCGGCCTTATACCGGCGGGCCAGCTTGTCGATCTCAACTTCAACATCTACCGGCGTGGGCAAACTGGATTCTATCTGCATGGAAACTCCCCTTTGGTGGTCAATGTGGGGGGGCGACGGCAGAATTTCAATCCAGCCAGCGCCGGACCTTGCCGGCAACACCTTCCCAAGCACCCGGTGCAATCGCCCGCCCCAACACCCGCGCAGGGTTGGTGGGAGGGGGCATCTCGATATCTTTCAACAACTCGAACCCGAAACGCCCGTAATAGGGCGCATCGCCTACCAGCATCACCCGGTCCCAACCCAGAGGGGCGGCGTGACGCAGGCTTTCTTCGATCAATGCGCGGCCCAGCCCTTCGCCCTGCCGCGTCGGGTGCACCGCCACTGGGCCCAGCAACAATGCCTCCACCGCGCCGATACGTACCGGCCAATAGCGGATGGCGCCGCCCAGAATGCCACCCGCATCGCGAGCCACATGGCTTAACCCCGAAACCGCCGGAATACCGTCGCGCAAACGATAGGACGACAGGGCCTCGCGGCCCGGTGCAAAACAGGTGTCATAAAGCGCCTCGACCTCCCAATAATCTTGCGGTGTTTCCGGGGTTAGCTGGTACAAGTTGCGTCGCTCTTTTGAATTGCAGTGGCGTCCGCCCTAGCATGGGGGTAGCCATAGGCGCAAACCACCAAAAGGAATTCTGATGTTCTATAAGCCAAGTGAGGGCCATGGCCTGCCCCATAACCCATTCAATGCCCTTGTGACACCGCGCCCTATCGGCTGGATTTCAACCCGTGACAAGGATGGCAATGACAATCTTGCGCCCTATTCCTTTTTCAATGCCGTGGCGTATGTGCCACCGCAGGTCATGTTTGCCTCAACCGGCGTCAAGGACGATGTGGAGGGCACCAAGGATTCGGTTGCCAATATCCGCGAGACTGGCGTCTTTTGTGCGAATATTGTCGAATATGCCGCGCGGGATGCGATGAACCACTCTTCTGCCACTCTGCCCCATGGCAGCGATGAGTTTGACCATGCCGGTGTTGAAAAGCTGGAGTGTGATACGATCAATTGCGCCCGCGTCGGTGGTACACCGGCAGCGCTGGAATGCCGGATGACACAGATTGTCCAGATTGAGGGCGCAGCGAACTATGTCGTCTTTGGCGAGGTCATCGGCGTGCATATGCGCGATGATTGCATGGTAGACGGCCGCTTTGACGTGACCCGCTTTGCACCGCTGTCACGCCTTGGCTATCGCGACTATTCCGTGGTGCGCGAGGTCTTCGAGATTATCCGGCCTGACGATTGAGTGCGACAGGACGCTTTGCCCTATACCGGAGCAAAGCGTCCGGTGCCGTGATCAATGCCCGCCCAGCACCCCTGTACGCACGGAATAGTCCACCGCCAGTTCGTAATCAGGGTCATCATCACTATCGACCATCAGGTGGCCCGCCTTGTTCAGCAAACGGTGACAATCGCGGCTGAGGTGACGCAGCATGACGTGTTTGCCGGTATTTTCGTATTTCAACGCAATCGCCTCAATCGCCTGCAAGGCGGATTGATCCACCACGCGGCTGTCAGCGAAATCGATGATCACCTTTTCAGGATCATCTGCCACGGTGAATAATTCGGAAAACCCGTCAGAAGAGCCAAAGAACAGCGGCCCGTGGATTTCATAGACCTTTGCGCCTTTTTCGGTTTTCGACTCGCGGGTGGTGGCATGAATGCGGCGCGCGTTGTTCCACGCATAGGCCAGCGCGGAAACGATGACGCCAACAACAACTGCCACGGCAAGGTCTTTGTAGACCGTCACAACGGTTACCAGCAGAATCACAAACGCGTCGGTCAGCGGGACCTTGCGCAGGATCGTCAGCGAGTTCCACGCGAAGGTGCCGATCACCACCATGAACATCACCCCGACCAAGGCGGCCAGCGGGATCTGTTCAATCAGCGACGATCCGACAAGGATAAACAACAACAAGAACACAGCCGCCGCGATGCCCGCAACCCGTGTACGCCCCCCGGATTTCACGTTGATCATCGACTGACCGATCATCGCACAACCGCCCATACCGGCAAAGAAACCGGTCACGGTATTGGCAACACCCTGCGCCACACATTCCTGGGAGGCACCGCCCCTGGTGTTGGTCATATCCCCCACGAGGTTCAGCGTCAGCAGCGATTCAATCAGCCCGATCGCAGCCAGGATCACCGCATAAGGCAGAATGATATAAAGGGTTTCCAAGTTGAACGGCGCAAGCGGTGTGCCATAAAGCCCAAGACCCTCGCCAAAGGGGATATGTGGCATCGGCAGACCGCCCTCGATAGAAGCCAGATCGCCGACCCGAGGCACATCCATGCCAGTAAAAATCACCACAGCCGCAACAATACCAATGCCGGCAAGTGGGGCCGGGATCAGTTTGGTGATCCGCGGCATGACCCAGATGATCGCCATCGTTGCCGCTACCAGTGCCAGCATCAGATAAAGCGGTTGACCGGACAGCCACTCACCACCGCCCATGCCGTGACCTGTATCCACCATGGTGCCGGGCACTTTGAACTGGCCCATCTGCGCAAGGAAAATCACAATCGCCAGCCCGTTCACAAAGCCCAGCATCACCGGATGCGGCACCAGCCGGATAAACTTGCCCCATTGCATGACACCCGCAAAGATCTGCAAGAGCCCCATCAAGATCACCGTGGCGAACAGGTATTCAACACCGTGCTGCGCGACCAAAGCCACCATCACAACCGCCAAGGCCCCCGTTGCACCGGAAATCATACCGGGTCGCCCGCCGATCAGCGCAGTAATCAACCCGACCAGAAATGCCGCGTACAAGCCGACCAGCGGATGCACCCCGGCAACAAAGGCGAAAGCCACCGCTTCGGGCACCAGAGCCAGAGCAACGGTCAGCCCCGACAGAAGTTCAATGCGCAAGCGGCCTGCGGAAAAGCCATCTTCGGGCATCCAGCGCAGATCTGTCACCTCAAGGTTTTTGGTAAAGGCATGAAACGTGGAACGCACCATCGGGCTTCCTTTTATGGATCTTGTGGGAAATAAGCCGCGAGGCCGGTTTTGCCGCTCGCTATACCAGAATGCATAGGATTCCAATACCATTGCCGCAATCCCCGCCAGCTGTGAAATTCAAACCACCGTGTGCTGATGAAAGAGGGGTTGAAATCGCCGCCCTGCTCTGACTTGCTGGAAGCAAAGATGCCCCCGTCGGGCATGAAGTTGGGGATCAGAATGACACAGACAAAAATCGCAGTGATTGGTGGCTCTGGCCTCTATGAAATCGACGGGCTTACCGGGGCCGAATGGGTGACCGTGGAAACCCCATGGGGCGCACCATCTGATGCCATCCTGACCGGGACACTGGACGGGGTCGATATGGCATTCCTGCCACGGCACGGGCGCGGCCATGTGCACAGTCCCAGCACTGTACCCTACCGCGCGAATATTGACGCGCTGAAACGTCTGGGTTGTACTGATGTGATCAGTGTTTCTGCCTGTGGATCGTTTCGTGAAGCAATGGCACCGGGTGATTTTGTTATTGTAGATCAGTTTATTGACCGCACCTTCGCCCGTGAGAAATCATTCTTCGGCACTGGCTGTGTGGCCCATGTTAGCGTCGCCCACCCAACCTGTCCGCGCCTTGGTGATGCCTGTGAAACGGCAGCGAAGGATGCCGGGATCGCGGTGCATAAAGGCGGCACCTATCTGGCGATGGAGGGACCGCAGTTCTCTACGCTTGCAGAAAGCAAAATGTACCGCGAAAGCTGGGGGGCGGATGTGATTGGCATGACCAATATGCCAGAGGCGAAACTCGCCCGCGAGGCAGAGCTTTGTTATGCCTCTGTGGCGATGATCACCGATTATGACAGCTGGCATCCCGATCATGGCGAGGTGGATGTGACCGCGATCATCGCCACCCTAATGGGCAACGCTGACAAGGGCCGAAATCTTGTCGCCCGATTGCCTGCGCTGCTTGGGGCGGACCGTGCGCCCTGCCCGCATGGTTGTGACCGCGCGCTTGAATTTGCGATTCTCACGCAGCCCGATGCCCGCGATCCGGCGCTCATGGCGAAACTTGACGCCGTTGCAGGCAGAATGCTCTGACCACTTGTATTTCGAAGGCCTTGCTGTCTTTCGTTGTGCCGTAACCTCAGGAGTTCCCGATGCCTTTTGACCTTTGGCTGACATTCGTCGCCGCCTCTATCGCGCTGTTGCTGATCCCCGGTCCCACCGTCTTGCTGGTACTCAGCTACGCGCTCAGCAAGGGACGCTCCGTTGCGGTGGCCTCGGCTGCTGGTGTGGCCTTGGGCGATCTGGTCGCCATGAGCGCTTCACTTGCCGGGCTGGGTGCCTTGGTGCTGACCTCTGCGACGCTGTTCACCGCACTGAAATGGGCCGGTGCTGTCTATCTGGTCTGGCTGGGGATCAAACTGCTGCGCTCTGCCCCATCAGGCGGGATGTCCCTGCCGCAAAGTGCTGACATCACAGGAAAACAGGTCTTTGGCCACGCCGCTGCCGTCACTGCGTTGAATCCGAAATCGATCGCGTTTTTTATCGCCTTTGTGCCACAGTTCCTGACGCCCGACGCACCGCTGTTGCCGCAGTTCATCATTCTGATTGCCACCTTCGTCAGCCTTGCCGCGCTGAACGCATTGGCCTATGCGCTGCTCGCGGATCGTTTGCGCCGCATCATCGACCGCCCATCGGTCATCACATGGATCACCCGCGCGGGCGGCGCGGCGCTGATCACCATGGGCATCCTGACCGCCACCCTTCGCCGGAGCACAACATGAAAAAGATCGAAGATTACATCCGCACCATCGTTGATTTCCCCCATGAAGGGATCATGTTTCGCGATGTGACCACGCTGTTTGCTGATCCGCGCGGGTTTCGCATGGCGATTGACCTGATGCTGCACCCCTATGCAGGTATCGAAATCGACAAGGTTGTCGGGCTTGAGGCGCGCGGGTTTATCCTGGGTGGGGCGATTGCGCATCAGCTGTCAGTCGGGTTTGTGCCGATCCGCAAAAAGGGCAAACTGCCCGGCGCGGTGATTTCCGAAAGCTATACGTTGGAATATGGCGAGGCGATTGTGGAAATTCACGATGACGCCATTCAAGAGGGCGAAAAGATCCTGGTGGTTGATGACCTTTTGGCCACCGGCGGCACGGCAGAGGCCGGGATCAAACTGGTCGAACGTCTGGGCGGCAAGATCGTCTCGACCTCCTTTATTATTGACCTGCCAGAGCTGGGCGGGCGCAAAAAGCTGGAGGCGATGGGTAAGGAAGTCAACGTTCTATGCGCATTCGACGGCCTTTAGACGTTAACCACCGCGCCGGGGTTCATGATGCCATTGGGGTCCAGCGCGGATTTGATTGCCCGCATTGCCGATAGTTTTGCAGGATCGCCATAGTGTTCAAGGTCGGCGCGTTTCATCCGCCCGACGCCATGTTCCGCACTGAAAGAGCCGCCCATTTCCTGCACTAGATCATGCACAGCGGCCTGAATCTCGGCTTTCTGATGGTCGTGATCGGCGCGGTTTTTTCCTTTAAGCGGGAAAACATTGTAATGCAGATTGCCGTCCCCCACATGGCCGAAACAATTGATGCGGAACTCTCCGATACGGGCCAGAATCTCACCACCTTTGGCGATAAAATCGGGGATGGCACTCAGCGGGACAGAGATATCATGACTTGAAATGGACCCGATTTGGCGGTTCCCCTCTGGGATCATTTCACGGACGTTCCAGAAATCCGTTGCCTGTGCCGCGTTCTGTGCAATCAACCCGTCAGTCACCAATCCCGCCTCATGGGCCGCCGCAAATAACGTCTCCAAGGCTTCAGAGGGGTCCAATTCCCCGCTCAGGCCGACATCAATCAAAACAGACCACTCAGGCGGCTCCGCAAAAGGTTGGCGCACGTCAGGCAGGGTTTGCGAAAGGAAATCCATTCCCTGCCGGTGGATCAGCTCGAACGCGCTGATCATTTCACCCAGCTGCGCCTTGGCCAAAGACAGAAGTTCAAGGGCGGCGCGCGGGCTGTTCACCACCAACAGGGCCGTGCCGGTGCGGGCCGGTTTGGGGAACAGCTTCAGCGCCGCCGCTGTAATGACACCCAAAGTCCCTTCGGCCCCGATCAGCAGATGGCGCAGATCATACCCTGTGTTGTTCTTGCGCAGCCGCGTCAGCCCGTTCCAGATTTGCCCATCCGGCAGAACCGCCTCAAGCCCCAGACACAGATCTCGGCTGTTGCCATAGCGCAAAACACCGGTGCCGCCTGCATTTGTCGACAGGTTGCCACCGATTCGTGCAGAGCCTTCCGCAGCCAGCGACAGCGGGAATAGCCGGTCCACCGCGTCCGCCGCCGCCTGAACGTCGGCCAGAATAACCCCGGCTTCAACCACCAGAACATTCTCGTCGGGATAAACATCGCGCAGCTTGTTCATCCGCTCAAGCGACAGGATCAGCGGTACGGGGCCATCCGGAGCCACCTGCCCGCCAACCAGCCCGGTCCCCCCGCCGTAGGGAACAACGCCCACCCGCGCATCATTGGCATGGCGGATCAGCGTCGATACCTCCTCTGTCGTGCGTGGCAAGGCAAGCAATGCCGGCTGTCCTACATAAACTCCACGCGGTTCTTCCAGATAGCGCGCATCAGCATCGCGAAGAACATCGTCAGGCAAGTCAGCGGAAAGGCGGGCGCGAAAGGCGGCATCAGCAGGATTTAACATCATGGCCCTTTGATCCTACCTGATCCCGAAAGATGCAAGTGCTTAGCAACTGTATTTTAGGCAGCCTGATCCTAGCGGGCGACATTAATATATTCGGGCCGCAATACCATGATTGTCGGATGGCTCGGCAGATTGTGCAGCGATACAGTTAGGGAGGGTCCGCCAACCTCTACTATGGAAAAATCACTTTGCATGCCGGTCAGAAACCCATCCAGTGCGAAACCGGAAAACCAGTGCATCGGAATAACAATGGATGATTTCAAACGTTTCAGCACCGTGATCATTGTCGGCTGATCCAGCGTAAAGCCACCGTCGACCGGGGCCATCACCACATCAAGCCGCCCCAGCGCTGCATATTGAGCCGCATCAGGCGCGTGGTGCAAATGGCCCAGATGACCGATACAAAGCCCCGCCATTTCAAAAACAAAAATCGAATTCCCTTCCACCTCAACGCCGGAGAATTGCGACCGGATATCCGTAGACACATTGCGCACCAGCACCTCACCCAGATCAAGGTGATAATCGATGCCTTTGCCAAACGCCCCCCAACCGGGCAGCACGTGAGGAATGGCCGGATCAGGAAAGGCCGTCCAATGGGTATCATGGGCGTGGTTCATCGTCACTACATCAGGGATGAACGGCAGGGTCCCGGTGAAGCCGGTAAAGTCGGTCACCATGTTCAATCCACCATGGCTGCGGATCAGGAAAGAGGCGTGGTCTATGTAATGCAGATGTACGTTCTCCACGGCCACTTCAGGTAGGCTGGCCGGGGTCACATATTCCACCCCTTGCGTGTCATGGGCCAGCGCAACGCAATGACTTGGGGTGCGTTCCTGCGCCTGCACCACGGCAGGCAGCGCCATCAGCAAGATCAAGAAGAAACGGATCATCACAGTCACCTCCTGCAAAAGAAGGTAGCACAGGATTGGTGCAAGTCACTGAAAGAAGATTTCGATGGCCTTAGCCGCTCGGTCAAAAGATGCAGGTTTCACCCTGTTGTTGCGAGAGCAAAGGAACTCCCCAGACCCCCCCCCGGCATGGCGGATCAGCCCACGTCGGTTTTGCCCCGTCGGTCACTGCGCAGTGCCGCATAGAGCACATGGGTCCGCCAGCGCCCGTCGATCTGCAAATAGCTTTGCGCGACACCTTCGTATTTGAAACCGGTCTTTTCCAACAATCCGCGCGAGGCGGCATTTTCGGGCAAACAGGCGGCCTCGATCCGGCTGAGGTCCATCCGGTTAAACGCCTGATGCACCACCGCATGTATCGCCTCGCGCATATAGCCTTGCCGCGCAAAGGGGGCACCGGTCCAATAGCCAAGTGCGCCGGATTGCGCAGGCCCGCGCCGGATATTGTCCAGCGTGATGGCCCCCAGAAGCGCATCATCCTTGCGCCGCACCAGAAACAGCGGCAAGGCTGTGCCGCTGCTGACAGAACGCTGCGCCCAATAGACCCGATTGGTAAAGGCCTTGCGCGACAGGTGATCCTCTGCCCAAACCGGTTCCCATTTGGTCAGAAAATCGCGGCTATGGGCGCGCAGGGCAGTCCAGCCGCGAAAATCGGAATGGACCGGCGGACGCAGGGTCAGCCGTTCGGTTTCGATCCTGATTTTGCGTTTGAGCAACAACATCAGGCAGCGCGGCGTTCCTGCAAGGTGCCCAGTCCTGGTGCTTTTTCCACCGGACCATAAAGCGCAAGCGCCGCGGGAGCATCCGCCGCCATGCGTTGCGCCAAATCACGTACATCACCAGTGGTGACCGCATCAATCTTTTCAATGGTTTCCTTCAGCGAAGGCACACGGTCCCAGATCTGGATCAGACGCGCCAATCGCTCGGCACGGTTTGACGGGCTTTCCAACCCCATCAACAGCCCGGCTTTCATCTGCGCCCGTGCCCGTGCCACTTCCGCAGGGGACATATCAGAGGCGGCGCGTTTCATTTCATCAATGGTGATACCAGCAAGTTCCGGCAATTGTTCCGCAGAGGTGCCCGCGTAGATCGTCATCATCCCTGTGTCAGCATGTGCGCCCGCCTGAGCAAAGATCGTATAGCACAGGCCGCGGTTCTCGCGGATTTCCTGAAACAGCCGCGAGGACATGCCGCCGCCAAGGGCAGAAGCGTAAATCTGCGCCACATAGATATCATCCGCACGATACCCCGGTGATTCAAAGCCAAGCGCGAAATGGGCCTGTTCCAACTGTTTATTCTGGCGCACCTCGCCGCCTTTGAAAGAGGCTGTATCCATTTGGAACAGGGGTTTGGCGGGCATGTCGCCAAACAATTTCTCGGCCAGTTGCACGATTTCATCGTGATCCACCGCGCCTGCTGCAGAAAGGATCATCTGTTCAGGACCATAATGATCCTTGATGAAACCTTGCAGATCCGTGCGGCTGAAATTCGATACCCGTTCAGAAGGCCCAAGGATGGTGCGCCCGAGCGCCTGCCCCGGATAGGCCTGTTCCTGCAACCAGTCAAAGATCACATCATCAGGCGTATCCAGCGCCTGACCGATCTCTTGGAGGATCACGCCGCGCTCCACCTCGATCTCATTTGGGTCCAGCACCGGATTGCGCAGGATATCGGCAATCACATCCAACCCCAGCGCCACATCGTTTTCCAGCACCCGCACATAATAGGCGGTCACCTCACGGCTGGTATAGGCATTGATATAGCCGCCCACATCTTCAATCGCTTCGGCGATTTGCAGTGAGGTGCGTTTGGCTGTGCCCTTGAACGCCATATGTTCAAGGAAATGTGCAATGCCGTTTTGTTGCGGTGTTTCGTGGCGCCCGCCTGCGGCGACCCATACCCCGATGGAAGCAGAGGCAAGCCCCGGCATATGTTCGGTGACAATGCGAAAGCCGTTTGAGAGGCGGTGTTCGTTCAGGCTCATAGGCCAAGCGCCCCTTTGATATGTGTTTTCAATGCGTCAAGGTCGTTGGCCACGCGGGTCACGCGCTCTTCACGGTCAAACAGGTCGGCCATCCGTGGCGGCAAGGGCGGGCGGATGCCGCTGGCTGCCTCAACCGCATCAGGGAATTTGGCAGGATGGGCCGTGGCAAGGGTGATCATCGGAGTCGCCTCTTCGCGTTTCTCTTGCGCCACTTTCACCCCAACCGCAGAATGCGGGCACAAGAGTTCACCAGAGGTTTTCAACGCCTGGGCAATGGTCGCGTTGGTTTCCTCTTCTGTCGCGCGGCCAGAGCTATAGATATCCTGCAACACCTGCATGGCCCCCTGACTGATGTCGAAACCACCCTGTCCCAATTCGTCCATCAACTGCGCAACCGCATTGCCATCCCGCCCGTAGGCGTCAAACAACGCCCGTTCAAAATTGGAGCTGACCTGAATATCCATCGACGGGCTGATCGAGGGTTCGACCATGCCCTTGTGATAGCCCTGCCCTTTCAGGCATCGATCAAGGATGTCGTTCTGATTGGTGGCAACCACCAGATCCTTGATCGGCAGCCCCATGCGTTTGGCGATATAGCCCGCGAAGATATCACCGAAATTACCAGTTGGTACGGTAAAGCTGATCTCGCGCTCTGGCGCACCAAGGGAAACAGCAGAAGAGAAATAATAGACAACCTGCGCCAGAACCCGGCCCCAGTTGATCGAATTCACCCCAGCGAGTTTCACAGTGTCGCGGAATTCAAAATCGTTGAACATATCCTTCAGACGCGCCTGACAGTCGTCAAAATCACCATCAATGGCAAGGGCATGCACGTTTGATTCGGCGGGGGTGGTCATTTGACGCCGCTGCACATCGCTGACCCGGCCATGCGGGTAGAGGATAAAGACATCTACGTTATCCAGCCCGCGAAACGCCTCGATCGCGGCGGAGCCGGTGTCGCCAGAAGTGGCCCCGACAATCGTCACACGGGCATCTTTGCGCCCCAGCGCTTTCTGAAACATCTGGCCAATCAGCTGCATGGCGAAATCTTTGAAGGCCAAAGTCGGGCCGTGAAACAGCTCCAGCAGGAAATGGTTTGGGGCAAGTTGCACCAACGGCGCGCGGGCAGCATGACCAAAACCACCATAGGCATTGGCGATCAATTCGCGAAACTCTTCATCCGTAAACGTATCGCCAATGAAAGGGCGCATGACGGAAAAGGCGGTTTCTTCATAAGACTGCCCCGCCATGGCGGCGATCTGCGCGGGGGTAAGCGTCGGGATTTCTTCGGGCACGTAGAGCCCCCCGTCGCGGGCAAGGCCCGTCAACATAGTGTCTTCGAAACTCAGTGCGGGGGCTTTGCCACGGGTGGAGATATAGCGCATTGGGATCAGCTTTCGGATGAGATGGCGCGGCGGGGGCGCAGGAAAAGAAGGGACATGGCCAGCCAGATGGCGGCCAGCGAAAACCACGTGATTGCATATTGCAAATGGTCATTGGGGATGCGGCTGGTGTCGACGGGCAATGGGGTGACGGAAGGGTCGTCTTGCTCCAAGCTGCGGGCGACAATCAGGAGAGGCTCTGTACCAAGTGCCTGTGCCATTGCCGGCACGTCACGGGCAAACCAGATGTTGTTTTTGGTATCAACCTCAGGGGTGAACCCGTCAGTTTCGCGGGGCCATTGAAGGTTGCCGATCACGCGCGCCTCTCCCTCGGGGCGCGCGACATCGGGGCTGTCAACCGCAACAAACCCGCGGTCGACCAACACCCGCCGCCCGTCTGTGTCAAACGCGGTGATCAACCGATACCCCGCCCCCTGCGTTTTTTGCGACACGAGGACGCGCAGGGTATCACCCGAAAAATGTCCAGTGGCTGCGACAGGCAGGTATGCGTCACCTTCGGGGTTTGGTGTCGCGGGCAGATCAACGGGGGCCGCATGTATGCGGGCATCGATGTCAGATATGACACCCTGTTTCCATGCCAGACGCTGCACCTGCCAAAGCCCCAAGGCACAAAGAATGGCAACACCCCCAAGGCCGACAATGATAAGAAACAAGGCGCGGTTCATAGACACTCATGCATACGAAAAAGCACGCGAAGCGGTTGCTACGCGTGCTTGGGTTCTCAAGGATCAGGGGTGCAGATGCAACCCCGTTTTGCCGCGCCTAGGCCGGGACACCCCAGATGTAGACGGCAAAGAACAGGAACAGCCACACCACATCCACAAAGTGCCAGTACCATGCAGCGGCCTCAAAACCGACGTGCTGCTCTGGGGTAAAATCGCCGCGCATGGCACGGATCAGACAGACCGCCAGAAAGATCGTACCGATCAGAACATGCAGACCGTGGAAACCTGTGGCCATGAAGAAGGCAGAGAAGAATGCGTCGCCACCAAAGGTCCAGTCATGGTGCAACAGCAATTCACGGTACTCATAAGCTTGCAGGATGGTAAAGAACACGCCCAGCACAATGGAAATGGCCAGACCGCTGATCAGATCCTTACGGTTGTTTTCGTGAACCAAAGCGTGGTGCGCCCAGGTTACGGCACAGCCGGACAGCAGCAGAACCAATGTGTTGATCAGCGGCAGGTGGAATGCGTTTACCGCGTCGAAGACCGGTGGCACATATTCGGATCCGACATATTCGTTCATCGGATAGATGGCCTGTTTGAAGAAGGTCCAGAACCACGCCACAAAGAACATGACTTCGGACATGATGAACAGGACAAACCCGTAACGCAGGCCGATGCGCACCACTGGCGTGTGATCGCCCACATGGCTTTCGGCAACCATTTCGCGCCACCAGCCGAACATGACGTAAAGCGTTGCGACGAAACCACCCAGGAACAGGAAGGGGGTTACATCGTGCATCCACAGGACCGCCCCGAAGAGCATGACAAAACCGGCCACTGCGCCCAACAGGGGCCATGTGGAAGGCGCGAGGATGTGATAGTCGTGGTTCTTAGCATGGGCCATGGCGGGCGGTCCTTCTTTGGTCAAAGCCGGTTGGCTTAATTCAGTTCTGTTTGGCTGTCTGCATCTAGGGCTGCATAGCCTTCGGGCAGATCAATTTCGTAGAATGTATAGGAAAGCGTGATGGTGTGTACATACTTGCCGTCATTATCCTGAACGATTTCGGGATCGACGAAAAAGCTGACCGGCATTTGCACCCGTTCACCGGGGGCCAGCACCTGTTCGGTAAAGCAGAAACAGTCGATTTTATCGAAAAAGGCACCGGCGGCGTAGGGTGTTACGTTATAGCTGGCCTGCCCCGCGATGGGGCGATTGGACGGGTTGTAGGCCTCGTAGAAGGCCAGACCGACCTCGCCAATGCGCAGTTCCATCTCGCGCTGGACCGGTTTGAACTCCCACCCCATATTGTCGTTCAACGTGCCGTCGAACCGCACTTTGATGGTTTGATCCAGAATGTCGTCAGAGGCGACCTCGACCTGTCCGGGCACACCGCCAAAGCCGGTGACGCGGCAGAACCAGTCGTAAAAGGGAACTGAGGCCCAAGCCATCGCGCCCATGAAAACAACCACTGATACGGTTTGTACAACTGTTTTAGCTGGGCCGGACATTGCCATCAGTTGCCCTCCTGAGGTGCGGTGCCACTGGCGGCACCAACGGTACCGGGTGCCGTGGCAAAATCAATCTGGGTGATCTTCACAAAGGTCAGTACCATGACAAGAACCACAAATGCGCCCAGCATCAGGCCAACACCGACGTTGCGGGTTTTACGACGGCCGTGCAGATCATGTTCAACACGCAAAGCCATTACCAACCTCCCAATCCGTAGGGGCGCAGGGTCGCTTCGATCAGGATCGCACCGAAGTGCAGGAAGAGATAGAACAGCGACAAGCGGAAGAATTTACGCTCAACCGCATAATTGTCTTCTTCGGCCATGACCTCATCCCGCTTCCAGATGCGGTAGGCCCCGATCAGGAACAGGACATTCAGCACGATCGCAAAGCTGAGGTAGATATAGCCGCCAATTGCGGTGAACCCCGTGCCAATCGCAAGAATCGCCAACAGCACCGTGTAGCCAAGGATATGACGCCGGGTCGCCGGGCGGCCATGGGTGACGGTCAGCATCGGCACATTTGCATCGTCATAGTCAGAGCGCATGAACAGCGCCAACGCCCAGAAATGCGGCGGTGTCCACATGAAGATCAGGGCGAACATCAACCATGCCTCGACAGAGAAACTGCCGGTGGCAATTATCCAGCCGATGACAGGGGGAAACGCCCCCGCAGCACCGCCGATAACGATGTTCTGCGGTGTCACCCGTTTGAGCCACATGGTGTAGAAAACCGCATAATAAAGGATCGTGAACAGCAACATGCCCGCGGCCAACAGATTGGCGCTGAGGGCCAGCATCATCACAGCCATCCCCGAAAGCGCCACGCCTAGTGCCAGTGCCTCACCGGGCTGAACCTTGCCAGCGGGAATCGGACGATTGACGGTGCGTTTCATCACCGCATCGATATCCGCGTCCCACCACATGTTCAGCGCGCCGGATGCCCCTGCCCCGATGGCAACAAACAGGATGGAGGCAAATCCGATGACAGGATGTACAGAAACCGGTGCAGCCAGCATGCCAACAACAGCGGTGAAAACCACAAGCTGCATCACACGTGGCTTGAGCAGGGCAAAATAATCGCCCAATTGCGCCTCGTGCTCATTGGCAGCTGTGTTGGAGATATCGGTCATCCGGCACCTTTTAGGCAGATGGGTGGGCAAAATGCCTACCTTTCGTTTCAGTCGTCTGCTCGGTTGTTGGGCTTGGGTTGGGAGGGGCAAGCCCTGCTACCCCGTCGGCCGATAAGGTGGGCAAATTGCCCACCTCAGCCGTTAGTTAGAGGCAACCTGAACCGTTGGTGCGATACCAGCGTATTCTTCCTTGGCCTTGCTGATCCAGTCGGCATAGGCCTCTTCAGACACCACTTTGACGGTGATCGGCATATAGGCGTGCGCCTGACCGCAAAGTTCTGAACACTGGCCAAAATAGACACCTTCTTTATCGGCGTTGAACCACAGTTCAGCCAGACGGCCCGGTACCGCGTCCTGTTTCACGCCGAAGGCTGGAATCGTCCAAGCGTGGATCACATCAGACCCTGTAACCTGCATCACGATTGTCTTGCCCACGGGCACAACAACCGCTGTATCAGTCGCCAGCAGCCATTCGTTGCGCGAATACCCGGCTTTTTCCAGCTTGGCGATCATCGCATCGTTCAAAAGGTTTGCAACGGCACCGGCCGCTTCTTCTTCGGATGTCAGGGTCGCAGGCGCACCAATCATGTAGCTGTCAAAGCCGAAACCGTCATCGACATATTCATATGACCAATACCACTGGTTGCCGATGGCCTTGATCGTGATGTCGGCCTGCGGAATTTCCTGCTGCCGGAACAGAATCGGCAGGGAAAACGCGCCAATCAGCACCAGAATCAGAATCGGGCCCACAGTCCATGCGATTTCGACAGGGGTGTGGTGGGTAAAGGACGCAGGTGTCGGATTCCGTTTCGCGTTAAACCGGATAATCACCCATGCCATCAGACCCGTCACAAACAAGGTGATGACCGTGATGATAACGAGAATCAGATAATCCAGATCGTGAATGTCCTGAGCAAGGCGCGTAACGGCAGGCTGAAAGCCCGTCAAACCGTCCTCCGGCGCGCCGATCACCTCAAGCCCGTCGATCCGCAATGCGTCCTGCGCCATTGCTGGTAGGGCCGAAAAGCCGGCCATGAGCGCACTCAAAGAAAAAAGATGTTTCATGTGTCGTCCTGATCTTGTGACCAAAATTGGCTACGGTTTCACGCGAGAGCGCTTGGTCCGCACCCCTGCCGTTGTCTTCCTGATGCTTACAATCATATTCTATCCTCAAGATAAAGTCTTTCGATTGCGTCAAACGGACGCGAAGTCGGAAAAACGTGTTTCAAAAACAGGATAGCCTGATGCCCCATACGCCCTTTTCGCCGTTTGAAAATGATCTGGACCGCGATACCGCCCTATCCGTGCTGCGTGACGCCACCCGTGGCGCAGATGACGGCGAGTTGTTTTTCGAACGCCGCCGTTCCGAAGCACTGATGTTTGATGACGGGCGGCTCAAGACCGCCAGCTATGATGCCTCTGAGGGGTTTGGCCTGCGGGCGGTGCGCGGCGAGGTGGCAGGATATGCCCATTCGACGGAGATTTCGGAACAGGCCCTGCGCCGCGCGGCACAGACGGCGCGGCTGGCTGTGGGGGATGGCGGCGGGACCTGGGCGGATGCGCCAGAGGGCACCAATAAAAAGCTATATACAGATGCAGACCCGATTGAAGGCGCGGCATTCCCTGTAAAAGTAGAAACCCTGCGCGAGATTGACGATTTTGCCCGCAGCCTTGACCCGAGGGTGGTGCAGGTCAGCGCCAGCATCGCCGCGAGCCTGCAGGAAGTGGAGATTCTGCGCCCTGAAGGTACATCGGTGCGCGACATCCGACCAATGACACGGGTGAACGTGTCGATCATTGTCGAACAGGACGGGCGGCGCGAAAGCGGCTCCGCCGGGGGCGGTGGGCGGATCGGGTTGGACGGCCTGCTGACACCGGCAGACTGGCAGGCCAAAACCCGCGAGGCGCTGCGGGTTGCGGTGGTCAACCTGGATGCGGTACCCGCCCCAGCAGGCGTGATGGACGTTGTACTTGGCCCCGGCTGGCCCGGTATTTTGCTGCACGAGGCGATCGGCCACGGGCTGGAAGGGGATTTCAACCGCAAGGGCAGTTCCGCCTTTGCCGGGCTGATGGGACAACAGATCGCGGCCAAAGGGGTGACCGTGCTGGATGACGGGACGATTCCCGACCGGCGCGGATCTATCTCTGTGGATGACGAGGGCACGCCCAGCGCCAAGAATGTATTGATTGAGGACGGCAAGCTGGTCGGTTACATGCAGGACCGCCAGAATGCGCGGCTGATGGGGGTCGCCAGCACCGGCAACGGGCGGCGGCAATCCTATGCGCATATTCCGATGCCGCGGATGACCAACACCTATATGTTGGGCGGTGATACCGCGCCCGGTGACATTGTGGCGGACCTTAAGGACGGGATTTACGCCGTCGGGTTCGGCGGCGGTCAGGTGGATATTACCAACGGTAAGTTCGTTTTCTCCTGCACTGAAGCCTATCGGGTAGAAAACGGCATTGTCGGCGCGCCTGTCAAAGGTGCGACCCTGATTGGTGATGGTGCAACCGCGCTGAAACATATCCGCGCCATCGGCAATGACGCCTCTCTTGATCCGGGCATGGGCAACTGCGGTAAACAGGGTCAATGGGTACCGGTGGGTGTCGGCCAGCCAACGCTGATGATTGGCGGATTGACAGTCGGTGGATCAGCGGCCTGAGCGTCGTGGCGAACCAAACCGCTCCAAGCTAAGGGAGATTGGGCCTATTTTGTTCACCCCCTGTTAACCAGCGCGATCTATACCTGATTCTAGCAACAGACGGAGCAACGGGATGACTGACAAGGAGCACTTTCCTTCTTCCACTCACCCCCCACTCCCACCCACCCCGGAAGACGAACAGTTTGCCCGTCTCCGTCTGTTGCGCTCGCGCCGGGTCGGCATAGCGACGTATAAACGACTGCTGATTGAACACGGCACTGCGCAAAACGCGCTGGCCGCGCTGCCAGAGGTGGCGCGCGCCGCGGGCGTTTCGGATTATAAAATATGTCCAGAGGGTGTGGTGCAGGCCGAACTGCGCAATGGTCGCGCCGCCGGCGCGCGGTTGATCTGTTTCGGGGATCAACATTACCCCCGAACACTGGCGGAGATTGACGATGCCCCGCCGTTTCTTTGGGCCATTGGTGACACAAACCTGCTGGCCCGCCCTATGATATCCCTTGTCGGGGCGCGCAATGCCTCCTCGCTGGGAACGCGGATGGCCAAATCACTGGCCCGCGATCTGGGGGCTGCGGGATATGTTGTGGTATCCGGTCTGGCGCGGGGCATTGACGCGGCGGCGCACCATGCCGCCCTCCCCACCGGCACGGTTGCAGTTCAGGCTGGCGGCGTCGATGTCATTTATCCTGTTGAAAACACCGAACTGGCTTTTGCAATCGCAAAAGCAGGCCTGCGCCTGTCCGAACACCCGATAGGGATGCGGCCGATGGCACGGCATTTCCCCAGCCGAAACAGGATCATCTCTGGTCTGTCACGTGCCACCATCGTGGTAGAGGCGGCAGCAAAATCCGGCAGCCTGATCACCGCACGCGATGCGCTGGATCAGGGACGTGATGTGCTGGCCGTGCCCGGCCATCCCTTCGACGCGCGGGCCGCTGGCTGCAACATGTTGCTGCGCGACGGGGCGACACTGATCCGTTCTGCTGCTGATGTGCTTGAAATTCTGGGCGCAGCCACTGCACCGGAATTGCCGCTGGCGCCGCCTGCACCGGCCCCTAGGAAACGCAGCCTGCGAGAAAGCGCAGCGTTGCATGCACAAATTCTGGCCCGCCTTGGCCCCTCGCCGGTCGCAGAGGATCAACTGATCCGTGATCTGCGCGCTCCCGCCGCAGAGGTCGCACCGGTTTTGGTGGATCTTGAACTTGACGGGCAGATCTCTCGCCAGGCCGGTGGCCTCCTCAGCAAGGTCAGTTAAGCGGCAGCAACAGTTGCAAATGCCCGTTTGCCAAACTCGATTTCCACCCCTCAAAAAACACCGTTCAACCTGACCAATCCGGGTCGCAATGGGAAAGACTGCGCAGCTGCCGCATTGACAATACCCCCCGCCATCCCACATGTGACAGCGCAAAGACCGCCACAAATTTTCACGTAAGGTGCTTAAATCTATGCCCGTAGTTGTTGTCGAATCCCCGGCCAAGGCCAAAACGATCAACAAATATCTAGGCGATAATTATACTGTCCTTGCCTCTTACGGGCATGTGCGCGACCTGCCTCCGAAAGACGGATCCGTCGATACCGACAACGAATTCGACATGAAATGGGAAGTCGCCAGCACAAGCAAAAAACATGTCAAAGCCATCGCCGACGCGCTGGCCGGTGACAATGAATTGATTCTCGCAACCGACCCCGACCGTGAGGGCGAGGCGATCAGCTGGCATTTGCAAGAGGCGCTGACCAAACGCAAATCCATCAAGAAAGACACGCCGGTCAGCCGCGTGGTGTTCAACCAGATCACCAAAAAGGCCGTAACCGAGGCGATGGAAAATCCACGTCAGGTCGATATGCCGCTGGTCGAGGCCTACCTCGCACGCCGTGCGCTGGACTATCTGGTAGGGTTCAACCTCTCGCCGGTGTTGTGGCGCAAGCTGCCCGGTGCAAAATCCGCAGGGCGCGTGCAATCAGTGACCCTGCGCATCATTGTTGAGCGTGAAATGGAGATCGAGGTTTTCCGCGCCCGCGAATATTGGACGGTCAAGGCGATCCTCTCGACCCCACGCGGTCAGGAGTTCGAAGCACGACTGACCACGTTGGCCGGCAAAAAGCTGGATAAATTTGATCTGTCCGACAGCACACAGGCCGAAATGGCGGTGCAGGCGATCAGCAGCCGCGATCTGAGCGTCACAAGCGTTGAGGCCAAACCAACCACGCGCAACCCCTCTGCCCCGTTCATGACCTCGACCCTGCAACAGGAAGCCAGCCGCAAATTCGGCATGGGAGCCAAGGCCACAATGTCGACCGCGCAACGGCTGTATGAAGCCGGGCACATTACCTATATGCGAACCGACGGCATCGACATGGCACCGGAAGCGGTCGAAATGGCGCGTGATGCAATCAAGGACCGCTATGGCGCGGATTACGTGCCAAGCAGCCCGCGTATCTATAAGAACAAAGCCAAGAACGCACAGGAAGCCCACGAATGTGTGCGCCCGACCGACATGGCCAAGGATGCCGCCTCGCTGAACCTCGAAACAGATCAGGCGAAACTTTACGATCTGATCTGGAAACGCACGCTTGCCTGTCAGATGGAATCTGCGCGGATGGAGCGGACAACTGTTGAGATCGGCAGCAAGGATGAACAGGTTGGCCTGCGCGCCACCGGTCAGGTTGTCCTGTTTGACGGTTTCCTGCGGGTATATGAAGAAGGTCGCGATGATGTGGTTGTGGATGATGACGACAAACGTCTGCCGCAAATCTCCGAAGGGGATAAGACCGCAAAGAGCAGCATCACACCGGAACAGCATTTCACCCAGCCACCGCCACGCTATACCGAGGCAACGCTGGTGAAACGCATGGAAGAGCTGGGCATTGGCCGCCCCTCGACCTATGCCAGCATTGTTACAACCATTCAGGACCGCGGCTATGTACGCCGCGAGGGGCAGCGGCTGATCCCTGAGGATAAGGGGCGGCTGGTGACGGCCTTCCTTGAGAATTATTTCCGCAAATACATTGGCTATGATTTCACCGCCGACCTTGAGGACCAGCTGGATAAAGTATCGGCCAACGACGCCAACTATAAGGACGTGCTGACCCGGTTCTGGCGCGATTTTTCTGCGGCAATTGCGGAAACCGCTGATCTGCGGATCACCGAAGTGCTTGAGAAGATTAACGAGGTGTTGGAACCGCATCTGTTCCCGCCACTGGAAGACGGCGGCGATCCGCGGCTGTGCCCGAATTGCGGCAATGGTCGCTTGTCCATGCGCACGGCGCGGTCCGGCGGGGCTTTTATCGGCTGCTCTGCCTATCCTGAATGTCGCTATACCCGCCCCTTCGGCCCGCCAAACCCCGAGGCCGAAGCTTCTGCCATCCCACCCGAGGGTAAATTGCTGGGCACCGACGCGGGCGACGAAATCCGCGTATTCAAGGGGCGTTTTGGTCCCTATGTCCAACGCGGCGAAGTGACCGAAGAAAACAAGAAGCCCCCGCGCCAGTCGGTGCCAAAAGAATGGCCGCCCGAAGAGCTGGAGCTGGAGCGGGCGCTGATGCTTTTGTCCCTGCCCCGTGAAATCGGACCACACCCTGAAGACGGGATCATGGTCTGGTCCAATATCGGGCGCTATGGTCCCTACCTCAAACACGCGCCCAGCACCTCGGACCGCGGAGGCACCAATGCCAACCTCGGCGATCTTGACGAGGTGTTTACCGTTGGCATGAACCGCGCCGTGCAATTGCTGGCCGAAAAGGTTGCCAGCCGGGGCGGTCGCGGTGCCGCTGCGAAACCGCTGCGCGAACTGGGGGAACATCCGGCAGCAGGGGGGGCGGTCAATGTGATGAAGGGCAAATACGGACCCTATGTGAAATGGGAGAAGATCAACGCCACGATTCCCGACACCATTGATCCTGAGGAGCTGACCATGGATCAGGCGGTGCATCTGATTGATGAACGCGCCGAGAAGGCGGGTAAAAAGAAACCCGCAGCAAAAAAGAAGGCCGCCCCGAAAAAGAAAGCGGCCCCCAAGAAGGCAGCCGCAAAGAAAACCACCGCGAAAAAGCCAGCGGCAAAGAAACCCGCAGCGAAGAAAAAGGCACCCGCCTCAAAAGAGGGTGAGACATAGCTTCTGTCTGAATAGGTCCGGTCGCCATGGCAGACCGGACCGTTCCTGCAAGTGACAGCCAACGGGCAACTGGCCGGCGTGGATTCGCCCAAAAGGCTCAGGCGACACAGTTCATGACTTTGTGATTTGATCCTTCCCGATGGCCCTGCCAATAGGTCCAAAAGACGAAAGGCAGAGCAATGACAAAACCAACCCTCACAAGACGCGGATTGATTGCCAGTGGGACAGCGGCCCTTTTCGCCCCCTCGGTTCTGCGGGCCGAAGCCAACCCCCAGGAAGAAGCCAGCGCTCAAGAAGGGGTGCGCCGCAACGCCACCAGCTTCGTGTCGCAAGACTGGCGTGACCACTTCGACACTCTGGGCAAAGCGGCGATCGTTGCGGATACCAGTTCGCGCGCCCTGCATTACTGGAACAGCGACGCCAGCGACTACCGGGTTTACCCCACATCAGTGCCGGCGACTGAAGAGCTGACCAAACGTGGTTACACCAAAATAACCCGCAAGAAGGTCGGACCGGACTGGACCCCGACCGCATCGATGATGGAGCGGTTTCCTCACTACAAATACATGCCACCCGGCCCTGACAACCCGCTTGGCACCCATGCGATGTATCTGGGCTGGCCTGCCTACATTATCCACGGCACACAGGACACGCGCAAGATCGGTCGGCGGTCGTCAGATGGCTGTATCGGGCTGTACAACAACCAGATTGAAGAGCTTTTTGCGATTTGTCCCATCGGAACGCAGGTCCGCATCATCTAATCTTCCCGGCCCTCTTTGCCCATGTGAAACATTTGACTCTGCCGCGCCGCAGCGTCACAAAAGGCGTGATTAACACTGACCTGCAAAGAGGGAACACCGATGAAGAAAGTCTATGGCTCGGCTGCCGAAGCGCTGGATGGCGTCCTTGCGGACGGGATGCTGATTGCATCGGGGGGATTTGGTCTTTGTGGCATCCCCGAGTTGTTGTTGCAGGCCATCAAGGAAAACGGGGCCAAGAACCTGACGTTTGCTTCGAACAATGCGGGCGTCGATGATTTTGGCATCGGGATTTTGCTGCACACCAAGCAGGTCAAAAAGATGATCAGCTCTTATGTAGGTGAAAACGCGGAGTTCATGCGCCAGTATCTCTCCGGCGAGCTGGAGCTTGAGTTTAACCCGCAGGGCACATTGGCCGAACGCATGCGCGCCGGTGGCTGTGGCATTCCGGGGTTCTACACCAAGACCGGTGTGGGCACGGTGATTGCCGAGGGCAAAGAGGTCAAAAGCTTCAATGGCGAGGATTATATCCTTGAAGAGGGGATCGTCGCGGACCTGTCCATCGTCAAAGCCTGGAAGGCGGATGAGACCGGCAATCTGATATTCCGCAAGACCGCCCGCAACTTCAACCCACCGGCTGCCATGTGCGGCAAGGTCTGCGTGGCCGAGGTCGAAGAGATCGTTCCCAAAGGCTCCCTTGATCCTGATATGATCCACCTGCCCGGCATCTATGTACACCGGATCATTCAGGGTGATCACGAAAAACGCATTGAACAACGTACAACCCGCAAGCGCGAGGAGGCTTAATCATGGCTTGGGACAGAAACCAGATGGCTGCGCGCGCGGCACAGGAACTTGAAGACGGCATGTATGTGAACCTTGGCATCGGTATTCCGACGCTGGTGGCGAACTATGTCGGCGACAAGGACATCACCTTGCAATCGGAAAACGGCATGTTGGGCATGGGCCCCTTCCCGTTTGAAGGCGAAGAAGACGCCGATCTGATCAACGCGGGCAAGCAGACGATCACCGAATTGAACCGCACGGCCTATTTCGATTCTGCCACCTCTTTCGGGATGATCCGCGGCGGCAAGATTGCAGCGGCGATTCTGGGGGCGATGGAAGTGGCCGAAAACGGCGATCTGGCAAACTGGATGATTCCGGGCAAGCTGGTCAAAGGGATGGGCGGTGCCATGGACCTGGTCGCCGGTGTTGGCCGTGTGATTGTTGTGATGGACCACGCCAATAAGCACGGTGAAAGCAAGGTTCTGAAAGAATGCACCCTGCCACTGACCGGCAAAGGTGTTGTTGACCGGATCATCACCGACCTTGGTGTGCTGGACGTGGTTGAAGGTGGCTTGCGTATCGTGGAATGCGCCGAGGGTGTCACCGAAGACGAATTGCGCGCCGCCACACAGGCCACAATCGTTTAAGAAACCATGGCGGGCAGATTGCCCGCCTTACACGGTCCTATCTATTTGTAACGGCACGCGGGGCAAAAGCCTGATTGCCACTACCGCATGTCAGTTCAAAGCCGCAAAGACACAGCCATCGGTAATCAGCTCCGGTGGCGTCTGGCACAACCCCTTCGCCACCTGAAACGCCGCCAGTACCTTGGGCACGTAATCCCGTGTCTCGGCAAAAGGCGGCACGCCCTGGTGTTTGCGCACCGATCCCTCACCCGCGTTATACCCCGCCAGTACCAGAATGGGGTCGTGGTCAAATTCTTCCATCAGCCAGTTCAGATATTTCACCCCGCCGCTGATGTTCTGCGTTGGTTTCAGACTGTCCTCTACCCCGAAACGTTCGGCGGTGGCTGGCATCAGCTGCATCAGCCCCTGTGCCCCCGCTTTGCTCTCGGCATCCGGTTTGCCTGCGGATTCAATCGTTATCACCGCCAGCACCAAAGCGGGCGACACCTGTGTGCCAACGGTCGAGCGCAGGATATCAATGCCGTTGTTGCGCGCGATATCCTGCATCTGTTGCAGGCGGGGTGCGGGTACTTTGCTGGTTGCACCGGCCAGAACACTGATGGCGGTTTGTAGACGTCCCGGTCCGGCGCTGGCGGCCTCGGGTGAAATCTTGTCCCAGAACCAGCCATATTGCCCCGGCGTGTCGCGGTTGACCGTGCCAGAGGGATCCAATGCAACCTCTGCTGTGGATGGCGGTGCCTGTGTGGCGGGGTCGATCTGGATTGTAATCCGCTTGCCGCCGCCCGATTTGGGCGGCTTCACCCGTTTGGCACTGAAGTCCGCAAAGGGTTTGGGGCCATCAGCCTGGGCCATCGCCACAGAAAGAAACCCCGCCAGAAGCGATGAAGTGAGAATTCGAAGCATGCCTGCCTGCTTTTATTACGCTTATCTGCTCGATTTTTCGGAAATATCCCACAAATCGGCCTCTCAAACCAGCCAAACGTGGCACAGAACATGGCGATTTCGCCTTATTTGAGCGTTTTCGTGGGGAAAATCAACTAAATCAGCACGGTAAATAGAATATTAATACTGCAATTACAGCACCTTATCAGATATTACTGTGATTTTCAGTCTGTAAACGAAAAAGTCACATTTCATGCCAAATTGGTGCCCCATTCGAGGGGCTATATAGCGTCATACCAAGTCGGACAGGCAGCCAACTGAGAGAAACGGTTGCCACAACGGACGGCGGGGTTGGAACTTAAAACTTACATGATCCTTGGAGGGACATACCATGATGAACTTTATCAAAAACTTCCGTGCAGACGAAGACGGCGCCGTAACAGTAGACTGGGTTGTTCTGACAGCCGCCGTTGTTGGCCTGGCCGTTGCAGCTTACTCTTCCATTCAGACCGGCGCTGCTGACCTGACATCCGACACCGGTACATTCCTTGAGAACCGTCAGCCTGGCGTAATCGACTAAACCCAGGTCTGAGCTTCTTTTAGAGCTCTTGGGGGGCCGCGTTCTTATTCTCAGAGCGCGGCCCCTTTTGCCTAGGCGATGTTCAAATCAAGAACTTGAAAGGCCCAACATGCTAAATAAATTTTGTACCTTTATCAGGTCCGAAGATGGCGCGGTCACGGTAGACTGGGTTGTCTTGACAGCCGCAGTTGTCGGGCTGGCGATCATCGCGATCCTCGCGATTTCAGGACCAACCGGCAGTGTCGGCACGACCGTTGGCAGCTGGCTATCAGACTATCTTCCAGGCACCTCCAATTAATAACAGACAACCGAAAGCCGACCCGCAAGGTCGGCTTTCGGTTTTCAGGAGGTGCAAAATGCCGTGTTCAGAACGCTGTGTGCAGAATGCCACAGCCGTTCCGCAGAGCGGGCAAATTTAAGCCACATTCAACTGGCACAGTCAAAATAAGCAATCAGGCGCCGGGCCAAACCCGGCAAGAACAGTAACAAGAGGTAAGAGACATGCGCATGGTATTTGGATTGGTTCTTTTGGTGGGCATCGCGCTTGCCGGTGGGGCCGTATACCTGGCCAAGGATCGGATCGCGCAATATCAACACGCGAACGCTCAGGCTCAGGCAGCATTGGCAAAGATTGTGCCGACACAGACCGTTTATGTGGCAACCGGCGCGCTTAAATATGGACAGCGACTGACCCGCGAGGATGTCCGGGCCGTCAACTGGCCCGAGAATGCGATCCCCGAAGGGACATTTGTCGACATGGCCACACTCTTTCCTGAGAATACCGATGAACTGCGCGTGGTTTTGCGGGAGATGGAAAAAGACGAGGCCATCATGGCCCTCAAGGTGACGGAACCCGGCGAAGATACCGGCCTGACCTCACGTCTTTCGCGTGGCCAGCGTGCCTTTGCCATCAAGGTTGATGTTTCAAGCGGCGTTTCCGGCTTCCTGCGTCCCGGTGACAAGGTTGATGTCTATTGGACTGGCCGCACAAGCGGCAGCAGCAGTGGCTCTCGTGAAGTCACCAAATTGATCGAGGCCGCGGTCAAGTTGATCGCCATTGACCAAAGTGCCGGTGGTACACGTGACGAGGCAACTATCGCCCGCACTGTGACCGTATCTGTCAGCCCGCAGCAAGTTGCGGCACTGGCGCAGGCCCAGTCGACCGGCTCCCTGTCCCTGTCTCTGGTCGGCGCCGAAGATGACACCATCGCTTCCGCTATTGAGGTGGACCAGCGCGCCTTGCTGGGTATCGAAGCGGAAACAGTGAAAGTAGAAGCTGAGGCGGAAAAGGTCTGTACCATCCGCACAAGGCGCGGTGCCGAGGTTGTCGAAATCCCGATCCCCTGCACCAACTAAGCCGGAAACCCCGGTAAAACCAATTGCTTGAATCAGCGTCGCACCCCTGCGGCGCTGATTGCGTTTGAGGCTTTGTTGCCATTAATCCACATAAACAGTTCCTGCGAACACCTTGATTCTTGCAATAAAAATGAAACTGACGCAGAGTGCCCCAAACGACGGGCGAAAAGACCCTACTTTGAGGCGTGATCAAAAAGGCAGGTCACATGAAAATTGATAGATTTCTGAAAGCGGCCCTTGTCGGGCTGTCCCTTAGTGTCATTCCAATGGCAATTACCGCTCCGGCTCCGGCCTTTGCGGATACTTTGCGTGTTGTGAAGAAGGGCACAAACGCCACGCTTGACGTCCCGATGAACCGGGCGGTTGTGGTGGAAAGCGACATTCCATTTGCAGAGCTTAGCATCGCAAACCCCGGCATCGCGGACATCTCGTCCCTGTCGGATCGAACAATTTATGTTCTGGGGAAATCACCTGGCCTAACCACCCTGACCCTGCTGGACGCCAGCGGGCAGTTGATCACCAACGTCAATGTACGTGTCGCAGCGGATGTTTCCGAATTCAAGGAACGGCTGCGTCAGATTCTGCCGGGTGAAAAGATCGAAGTCCGCACCGCCAATGATGGTATCGTGTTGTCAGGTGTGGTGTCATCGACCCAACGGTTGCAGCGCGCACTTGATCTGGCCGAGCGTTATGCCCCCGAACGTGTATCCAACCTGATGAGCGTCGGTGGCGTTCAACAGGTGATGATGAAGGTTCGCTTTGCAGAAATGCAGCGCAACGTGTCCAAATCCCTCAGTTCCTCCCTATCCCTGAACGGGGCAATTGGTGGCACAGGTATCAACGGCGGGTCTGGAACAACGAACCAGTCCGGCGGCGTTGCGACCTCGCTTGGTGGTAATATCCCGGCTTCAAACCAGAACGCCGGCGCAATGCTGTTCGGGTTTAACGCGGGCTCGACCCAAGTGGGTATCCTGTTGGAGGCATTGGAACAAAAAGGCGTTGTACGCTTTCTGGCCGAGCCGAATCTGACAGCCCTGTCCGGTCAAGAAGCGAAGTTTCTGGCCGGTGGTGAATACCCTGTTCCTGTGGCGCAGCTGAACGGTCGGATCTCGGTGAAATTCAAACCCTACGGTGTTGAGCTGGCCTTTATCCCGCGTGTTGTGGACAAGGATGTGATCAACCTTGAAATGCGCGCTGCGGTATCGGCGATTGACCCGACCAACAGTATTGCATTGGGCAACGGCATTGAAATTTCCGCCTTTACCCGGCGCGAAACCTCTTCAACTGTTGAGCTGCGCGATGGCGAGAGCTTTGCCATTGCCGGGCTGCTGACCGATGATTTCGTTGATAACTCAAGCCAGCTGCCGTGGATTGGCGATGTTCCCATTCTGGGCGCGCTGTTCCGTTCCGCGGATTATCAGCGCAGCCAAACAGAACTGGTGATCATCGTGACCGCACATCTGGTGACGCCGACCCGTGGCGAGGCGCTGGCGCTTCCCACCGACCGGATCAAACCGCCCACTGAAAAAGACCTGTTCCTTCACGGTCGCGTTTCCGAAGATACGCGGACACCAACGAAAGGCGCCGCCGGAGAGGTTGCCAAACAGGACTTTGGCGGGTCATATGGCTATGTACTGGATTAAGCCAATGAAAACCCTCATGCGCAAAAATATCAAAATTGCAGGGATCACAGCCCTCCTCGCGACAGTCCTAGGCTGCACGACAAGCTCTGATCCGGTTTACACGCAGTTTTACCGCGAAGCAGGCGCGTTGACGGATACCGGTAACTTCGGCAATGCGACGCTGAACAACCGTTTGGTTATGACCGGCGAACGCCAGTATACCTTTGATCTGGCAAATAGATTTGCCTCTGAAGTGAACTCGACGGTGACTTTTGAGTTCAATTCTGCCCGTCTGGACGGCACCGCGCAGGCGATTTTGCGTCAGCAGGCCCATTGGATCAGACAATTCCCGGAAATCCGTTTCCGCGTTTACGGCCATACTGATGCTGTTGGATCGAACCAGTTTAACAAGGCTTTGGGCAAACGTCGTGCGGATGCGGTTGTGCATTATCTCAGCACCCTGGGCGTCAGCCGCAGCCGTCTGGAGGCGGTGGTTTCCTTTGGTGAAACCCAGCCGCTGATCGTCAGCCAGGGCCGCGAGCGCCGCAACCGGCGTACCGTGACCGAAGTGAGCGGTTTTGTCGGGCGTCACCCCACTGTGCTGGACGGTAAATATGCGCAGATTATCTATCGGGACTATATTGCAAGTGCGGTACCACCTACCTTGCTGACCGAAGGTGCTTTGGGCGAAGAGTAACCTCGCCCAGAGATACGGCCCCGCCCCTTTTGGGGGCCGGGCCCCTCAGACCCCGCCGCACCAATCAAAGGCAGCTGGCAGGATCGTTTCAAGATACCCAACAATCGAAACTTTTTGGCCCCAATCCTGCCCCAGTTGCCTGCGATATCTCGCCCCATAGGACAAATGTGTCTGCGCAAAATGCCAGACATGGGCGACCGCAAGGGGTGAATATCTGCACATCAGATGCAGCGTACATCTTTGCCAAGCCCTTGCGAGCAAAGGATGTAAGCCATGAGCAGTGTTATGCCCCAACCCCAGACAGCGCCCATTGTGGCCTGTACGGTCAGTCGCGATGTGCAAAACTTTGATCTGTTGATCGAAGATATGGAAGACGCGTTGGGTGAAAGCTGGGGTGATCTGGGCTTTGCCGAGGCGCTTGCATTTTTCGGACAGCCCGAAGCCGAGCAGATGGAATTCATCGCACTGGCGATGGATGAGACCGACGAAGATAATCTTGTGCTGATGAGTGAAATCATCACACAGGCCAAGGCCCGCGATATCAAGGTGATCCTGATTGCCGAAGACGTGACCCCTGCCGCCCTGCATTCCCTGCTGCGTAAAGGCGCGGATGAATTTGTGCCCTACCCTCTGCCCGAAGGCGAATTGGCGCAGGCCATCGAACGCGTCAGCAAGAAAGAGGAAGAAGCGCCCGCCGCAGAGCCGGTTAATGCGCCAACCCTCAAGGCTGGTGCACGCAAGGACGGCGCGATGATTGTGGTGCATGGTCTTGCAGGCGGCACCGGTGCCACCACCACGGCAGTGAACCTTGCTTGGGAACTGGCCAATGTCGAAAAGAAAAACCCGCCTTCGGTCTGCCTGTTGGATCTGGATCTGCAATTTGGCTCAGTGGCGACCTTCCTGGATCTGCCACGGCGCGAAGTTGTCTATGAGATGTTGTCGGAAACCGAGAACATGGATGAAGAGATTTTTGGCCAGTCGCTGCTGACCTATGAAGACCGTTTGCAGGTGCTGACCGCCCCTACCGACATGTTGCCGCTTGATCTGATCACCGCAGAAGATGTGACGCGCGTGCTTGAGATGGCGCGCAATCAGTTTGACTATGTCATTGTCGATATGCCCTCGACCCTTGTTCAGTGGTCAGAGACCGTTTTGAGCATGTCGCATATCTATTTTGCGATGATCGAACTCGACATGCGCTGCGCGCAAAACACGCTGCGCTTCAAACGTGCGTTGCAATCCGAAGAGCTGCCGGTTGAGAAACTGCGTTACGTGCTGAACCGCGCCCCCAAATTCACCGATCTGAATGCCAAGGGCCGCGTCAAGCGCATGGCGGAATCACTGTCGATCTCGATTGATGTGCAGCTGCCCGATGGTGGCAAGCCAATCACGCAGGCCAATGACCATGGCATGCCCTTGGCTGCGTCTGCCCCCAAAAGCCCGTTGCGCAAAGAGCTGATGAAGCTGGCCGCGTCGATCCATGACCTCAAAAACGATCAGGCCGAAGCCGCTTAACCCTGACGGAAAGAACAAATATGTTTTCCAAATACAAAAAGCCGAGTGCAAAACCAGCCGCAAAGCAGCCGGTAGAGGTTATTGACAACGTCACATCTATCGAAGCCCCCAAGGCGACACCATCAATGCGCAAGGCGCTGGCCCCTGCTGCGGCTGCACCTATTGATAAAGAGGTCAAACGCAAGCAGCGGATGTCCGAGATCAAGCTGGAACTGCACCGTGCGCTTCTGGACAACCTGAACCTGTCGGCCCTTGAACATGCAAGCGAGGCGGATCTGCGTCAGGAGATCAACGAAATCGCGGTCGAAATTCTGGCCGAGAAAAGCATCGTATTGAACCGCGAAGACCGCATGACGCTCAATTCAGAGCTTTATGACGAGGTCACCGGCCTTGGTCCGCTTGAAACATTGCTGAAAGACGAAACCGTCAACGATATTCTGGTCAACGGTCCGCAACAGATTTTTGTGGAACGTGACGGTAAGCTGGAGCTGACAGAGATCACGTTCAAAGACGAACGCCACCTGCTGCGCATCATCGACAAAATCGTATCGGCCGTGGGTCGGCGTGTGGACGAAAGCAACCCCTATGTGGATGCCCGTTTGCAGGATGGTTCGCGCTTCAACGCAATGGTGCCCCCAGTGGCCGTGGACGGCTCACTGGTTTCCATTCGTAAGTTCAAAAAGGACAAGCTGGGGATCGACGATCTGGTGAACTTTGGTGCTTTCACCGAAGAAATGGCCGCCTATTTGCAGGCCGCGGTTGCCACACGTCTGAATGTCATCGTGTCCGGTGGTACGGGTTCTGGTAAAACGACTACGCTCAACGCGCTGTCCTCTTTCATCGACAACGCCGAACGCATCCTGACAATTGAGGATACGGCGGAACTACAACTGCAACAGACCCATGTGGGCCGGATGGAAAGCCGCCCACCCAACGTGGAGGGCAAAGGCGAGGTGTCGCCGCGCGATTGTTTGAAAAACGCCCTGCGTATGCGTCCCGACCGGATCATCGTGGGTGAAACACGTGGCGAGGAAGTTATCGATATGTTGCAGGCCATGAACACTGGCCACGATGGGTCGATGACCACGATCCACGCCAACTCTGCCCGGGATGGTGTGTCACGTCTGGAAAACATGATTGCGATGGCGGGGATCGAAATGCCGCTGAAGGCGGTACGCTCGCAGATTTCATCTGCTGTGAATCTGATTGTTCAGGCCTCGCGCCTTCAGGACGGCTCCCGCCGCATGACCTCGATCACCGAAATCACCGGCATGGAAGGTGACGTGATCTCGATGCAGGAAATCTTTCGCTACCAGCGCGTTGGCCTGACACCGGATAACAAGATCATCGGCCATTTCACTGCCACCGGCGTGCGCAGCCACTATGCGGAACGGTTCCGCATGTGGGGCTATGACCTGCCGTCCTCGATCTACGAACCCGTCGCAGCACAGTGACCAAATTGATGCGCAACCGGCGCAATAAGGAATAAAGTAATGAGTGCAGAACCTATCATTTACGTCCTGATCTTTGTCGGCGTTCTGGTGCTGGTCGAAGGCCTGTATCTTGTGGCCTTCGGCAAATCCATCAGCCTGAACAGCCGGGTCAACCGCCGGTTGGAGATGCTGGAAAAAGGCACGCGCCGCGAAGAAGTGTTGGAAAAACTCCGCAAGGAGATGGAACAGCACATGAATTCAAAGTCGATCCCGCTGTATTCCTTGCTGTCGGAAAAGGCACAGCGGGCGGCAATCGCCTTTAGCCCGCAACAGCTGGTGATGTTGATGGGGGCGCTGGCTGTGATCGCCTTTCTGGGATTGACCATCGGCACGGAAACCGAAGCGCCTGTGCGCGCCCTGCTGGCAGTCGGGATCGGGGTTGGTGCGGTATATTTCTGGGTTTCGTCCAAGGCGAACAAACGCATGGGCATGATCGAAGAGCAGCTGCCCGATGCAGTTGAACTGATGGTGCGCTCGCTGCGTGTGGGCCACCCGTTTACCAGTGCGATTTCCATTGTGGCCAAAGAAGTGCAAGACCCGCTTGCCTCTGAGTTTGGCGTCATCGCGGATGAAGCGGCTTATGGCCGTGACGTAGGCGAGGCGCTTAAGGATATGGCAGAACGGCTCGACATGCAGGATCTGCGCTTTCTGGCGGTCGCCGTGACCATTCAGCAGCAATCCGGTGGTAACCTGGCCGAGATCCTTGCGGGTCTGGCCAAGGTGATCCGCGCCCGCTTCCGTCTGTTCCGCCGGGTCAAGGCGATCACCGCAGAGGCGAAATGGTCCGGCAAGTTTCTGTCTGCCTTTCCCATCGTGGCCCTGATCGTGATCAATGTTTCAGACCCACATTATTACGACGAAGTTAAGGATCACGCGATGTTCATTCCCGCCTGTTTCCTCGTGGGTATCTTCCTGAGCCTCAACCTGTTCGTGATGCGCATCTTGACCGACATCAAAGTTTAATCGGGGGGTATTTTCAAAATGCTTACAGCCTTTAACGACCAAATCACCGCCCTGTTGGGACCTATGGGTCTGATCATCATTGTTGGCGCATTGGGGTTGATCCTTGTTGCCCTGACCGTTGTGATGATGGTGAAACAGCCCGAAGACCCATTGGACAAACTGAAACGCGCCTCCAATCGCGGGATGCAGGCCGGCAATGGCAAAGCCCAGTTGCGTCAGGCCGACGGCAACCAGCAACTGCAAAAATTTGCGAAGTTTCTGGAACCCGAAGACGTCGCTGAACTTTCTGCCCGGCAGCTTCAGCTGCGTCAGGCCGGATATCAGGGCCGTGACGCGGTGCGCATGTTCTATTTTGCTCAGATGGCCATCGCTCTGGCCGGACTGGTCGCCGGGATCGTCTACATCAACTTCATGGGTGGCGGTGATGGCATGAGTACCCAGAAAACCATCATCTATACCCTTGTTCCAGGTGCCGTTGGGTATTACCTGCCGAAATACTGGGTGACCCGCCGCGTCGAGGCCCGCAAGGAAGAAATCACCCGTGGTTTCCCTGACTCCCTTGATATGATGCTGGTCTGCGTCGAGGCCGGTCAGTCGCTCGACCAATGTATCGTGCGTGTGGCGAAAGAGCTGAAAGCTTCTTACCCCGCCCTTTCGGAAGAGTTCGAAGTGGTCGCCTATGAGATGAAGGCCGGTAAGGACAAGGTCACCGTGCTGAACGATATGGGCGAGCGTTGCGGTGTGCAGGACGTGTCATCCTTTGTTACCGTGCTGGTGCAATCCGCGGCCTTTGGTACATCCATTTCGGATGCCTTGCGGGTCTACGCCGCAGAAATGCGCGACAAACGTGTGATGCGCGCCGAAGAGGCCGCAAACAAGTTGCCAACCAAGATGACACTTGCCACTATGATGCTAACCGTTCCACCGTTGCTGATCATTCTGGTTGGCCCTTCGGTGCATGGCATCACGCAAATGGGCAACATGGCAGGACCAGGACAATAAGACACCTATCGTTCGGACGCCCGGTTTCGGGCGTCCTGGCCACTCTTATCATTCTCGGATTGGCCGCCTGTTCTCCGGGCGGCTTTTCTGCTGCGGGTGAACAGGTCTATGCGCCCGGCGTCAATCAACGTGCCACTGCACAGGATGGCGTTGAAGTGGGGCACCGCCTGATGGCCGCTGGGCAGTATGAGCTGGCAATCAAATCCTTTAACCGTGCGGCACTTGTACATGGGCTGGACGTTGAGATCCTGTCGGGGCTGGGCAGTGCCAACCTTGGTCTTGGGCGTTTGGGACAGGCCGAAAGCCTGCTGCGCTCTGCCGTGAAAAAGGACGCAACCCAGCCTGAAGTCTGGAACAATCTGGGTGTTGTCCTAATGGAACGCGGCAAAACCCGCGAGGCCGAGCAGATCTTGCGGCGCGCCTATGCCATGGACAATGGCGAAAGTGACGCAATCCGTGACAATTTGCGCTTAGCACTCGCAAAATCTGAAAATCCTGATAGTTTGGGTATTGACGACGATAATTATAAATTGGTGCGAAGAGGCTCAGGCGACTACCTGATCAGTTCGACACTATAGTGGTCGTGGCCCCGTGGGCCTTAGGCAGAGCAGTAAAAAGGACGCTAAAATGCGCCACCCTATTCTATTGGCCCTCTGCGTCGCAGGGGTTACCGCAGTTGCAGGCTGTGGTCAAAAAGACGCAAATGCCACCGTAGAACGTGCGTTTCAGGACGTTGACGCGCTTGATGGCAATGACATCTCTGATGTGATGCTGACTGTGGCGGACCCCAACGAGGCGATCACCTATTTCCAGCGCGCCACCGCAACCGACCCGGATCGTATTGACCACCAACGTGGTCTGGCCGCATCCCTGATACGTGCCAAGCGCAACACCGAAGGTGCCGCTGCCTGGCAGAAAGTCACCAAGATGCCAGAGGCCAATGCAGATGACAGCGTAGAGCTGGCAGATGCCCTGATCCGTTCCGGCGACTGGGCCAATGCAGAACGTGTGCTGGACGGCGTGCCCCCGACCCATGAGACTTTCAAGCGCTATCGCCTAGAAGCAATTGTAGCGGACAGCAACAAGGAATGGAAAAAGGCGGACAGCTTCTATCAGACTGCAGTGGGGCTGACGACAACCCCCGGTTCGGTGATGAACAACTGGGGCTATTCCAAACTGACACGCGGCGACTACCCTGCAGCGGAACGCCTGTTCTCCGATGCAATCCGACAGGATGGCGATTTGTTTACCGCCAAGAACAACCTCGTTTTGGCACGCGCGGCACAGCGTGACTATACGCTGCCAGTCATCCCGATGGACCAATCAGAACGGGCGCAATTGTTGCACACAATGGCACTGTCTGCCGTGAAACAGGGGGATGTCGAAACCGGCAAAGGCCTGCTGCGCGAGGCCATCGATACCCATCCGCAACATTTCGAAGCGGCTGTGCGCTCTCTGCGCGCGCTTGAGAACGGTTAAGATGATGGCGATCGAGGCCACAGATGCGATGTGGTTTTTGCCTTTTGTTCTGCCGATCTGCCTTTATGTGGCCTTTACTGATATGGCGCAGATGAAGATCACCAATCAGGCAGTGATTGCGCTCACGCTGGTTTTTGTTGTCATCGGTTTCTTTCTGATGCCCTTCACCGACTATCTGTGGCGTCTTGCGGCGCTGGTCATTGTGCTGGTGGTTGGCATCATTCTGAATGCCGCCGGTGCCTTGGGTGCCGGCGACGCGAAATTCGCTGCGGCGGCTGCACCCTTTATCGCCCTTGGTGATCTGCGCCTGCTGATGGCGCTGTTTGCCGCCACGCTTTTAGCGGCGGCTGCTGTGCATCGGGGGGCGAAATTCACCCCACTGCGCCAACTTGCCCCCCATTGGATCAGCTGGGAACGCGGCAGGAAGTTTCCCATGGGCCTCGCCCTTGGGCCTGCCCTGGCCATCTATCTTATTCTTGGAGCGCTCTATGGCAGTTGACCGCCCCCACCCTAAAAAAGTCGCAAA